>CADBQG010000070.1 GCA_902796805.1 uncultured Bacteroidota bacterium | reverse complement strand
TACTTTGCTTTTTGAAACCATTCGTTTGCAGGGGCATCCGCTTGTTTGGGGATGTCATTGGTGTCCAAGCGTGGCAATGTGAAAATGGCATTCTCCTCACTGGAGTCAACAGATGCCAAATCCACACGGGTGGTGAGGCCAAATTGACAACCAGTTTTTTTCAGTATGTCAATCGTGTCGTTATTGTAATTACCATACGGATAACACATTGTCCAGTTATGAATATCTCCACCAATTTCATTTATGAAAGAAATGGCACGTTGAATTTCATCTTCTTGTTTCTCTTTAGGAAGAGATCCAAGCCAATAATGGTCGTAGCCATGGCTTCCTATATGCATTCCACATTCCACCATGCAGCGCATTTGGTCTTTGTTCATGTATAACTCGCGACTGAAAACCTCTTCCTCCATTTTCACGGTCTCGGTAAATAGTTGCTTGGTGACAATATTCCTGAGTTTTTCTGGCAGATCCACTTGCAGTAATCGCTTTACAAAAATGACTTCTTTGGGGTCAAAACGGTTGGCTACGGCAAGCTTTTCAAAATAGTAGTCGTAGGAGTCAAGTTGGTATTCTTCCTGATATTTGTTTAATAGTTGTTTTATTGTTTCAAGCAAGCGACCGAATTGGTCTTTTGGTGTGGCCGCCAAAATAAAATGTACTTTGTTAACATCCAAAACGGAATGTTCAGTGATGGCTTTTACGGGTGGGTAAAAACAGCCTTGAATCTTATAATGTTCCAATATGGGAAAGACATTGGTGAAATGATCAATGTAGGCATCATCAAAAGTGAGCAATACAGCTTTCGGGGGTAGTTTCTCCTCCTTTTTGAATGCAGCGATGACTTGTTCCGCCGTCACAAAATGATAATGTTTTTTCAGATATGCAAGCTGTTCCTTGAATAAACAAATATCCAGACCTTTGATTTCCGGGAATCTGGAGTTTTTCAGATCCCGGACATAATGGTACATGATTATGGATAGGTCGTTCATGGCGATTATTTATAGAATATTGGGACGGTCTTGGTCGGCATCAGACAAAGTGAAATAGCTGTATTCGAAATCAAAGTCATCAGGCACAATCGAAGACATAATACCCACATTGCTCAAACGATGGGATTCGGACTCGGGCTCATAATAGGACATAATGCTATTGCACAAAGGTTCAGCCAAATTGATTTCCTCAAAAAAAGCATCCTTCATGACAGCATCAAATCTCCGACTCGAAAAATAAAATTCTGCAGCCAAACAACCTTGGTTCTTGCCCCATCCGCAAACGCCGTCAATGAGAGAAGAGAGTTCCTCGTCGTTTTTTCCATCCCAAACGTTTTGATTCACAGGGACCACTTCGAGAATACGAAGCACTTTGTTAGTTGTTTTCTCTTTTTGTTCGTTGAAAATGTCACAAATTCTGGCTACGATTAAGCCAGAATTGTTGCGGAAGAAATAGTATTTGTAAATTGGATCGTCAATATATCTCCATTGCCAGAATAGCGCACTGCGGTTAAGAGCGGTCACATTCTTTCCTTCAATAGAGCTATACCATATATCGGCTAAAGTGGTTGAATTCACATCACTTGGTGTTATCGTTCCCGCATCCATATATCTCCAAGAATGTTTGCAATTTTCGACAATAATCGGAGAAATGTCTTCCGACAATGGACGAAAATATCGCAGCATGGTGTCTATCATCTTGCAGCCCGATCGTTTCAAAATAGGCACAGCAGTCACTGGGTTAGCGGCAATGGTGAAATATCCGCCGTAATATTGGATCACATGCTGTTCAAGCATGACTCCTAATTTCATTCCACGGTACTCCTTGTCAACATAATAAAGGCTACTTGCAGACAGGGGTATTGTCTTATGATTTCCCTTTTTGTCGGAAAGCGTAAACTCAATAGGAGTCATCATACGGTATCCGATGAGTTTGTCTCCATCAAACAAAAGAGGAAATCTCATTCCTGCATTTACCCCAAAACCAATATAATGCCAACGGAACAGCGCGTCTGATTTCAGTAAAACGTGGTTGGGGTTCCATCCTGTCCGTACCAAATCTTTTAGTTCATCAAAATAACGTTCTTCAAATTTAACAACCTTAAAACGTTTGGTATCTGTATTATCCATTGTAAATTGATTATTCTCCCTAACTATATCATATTATAATCTCAAACAACTCTCACTATATTCACCATTTTGTTCGCTCACAAAAATAATTTTCTTTATAGTACGTTTTTCAATCTCACACTTCCTGCGCTTCTTCAAAACGAAGGAGGGCTATTGCTGCCGGAGAATGAAACGATACCTGATTGAAAAGCACATGGGTCTTTAGCTGAACGATGGCAGCTTCTGCACTCAATTCACCATTCTCGTACAGGCTAATTGTCGCATAAAGATTATCATTGGCAACTGGTCCCAATACAATATCATAGTTGTGGCGCGGTGCATTACGTCGATTAGCGACTATAAAATCCAACCATTCCACAGTAGCTCCATTATATGCCATTATACGTAGATCTTCACGCTGAAGAATATCATCATCTATCGAGTACACCGATACGATTGCATTACCACCACCCGAACGTTCGCGACGGATACGTGCCCAACGAGCTGCCTGTTCATAATCAATCGTTGTGTAGAACCCCTTACCAAAATCAGTGTTGGAACGTCCCTGCCGAGTGGAAGGATTTTTAACAGCAATTGTAGAGCCATGATAAAGTTTCATAATACGTGTTCTTTGCGGTTGCATATAAATAATTCAACATCGTGCAATATTGCTTCCTTACCTTGTGTATGCAATACATCAAAACCATTTATAAGGTATGCATCCGCTCCATATTGCCGAAACAGCGCGTATGCTTGCAAAGATGTCATTCCGTGCTGTTGTGCGTAATGTTCAATACAGAAAGACAAAAATACCACAACATTGTTTTGCACATTCTCTCCTCTTCCATCCCAGCTCAGTTCCAGTTGTCTGTATAGCGATTCCGTATCAAGATACCACCATTTTGCCTTCTCGTTATAAAGCTGTTTATAAAAAGGAGAATCGTAAATATACCCTAATGCGGCATAAACTGGCATGTGCTTACGCTGTGAAATCAACATGGCCAAGTTAGAAATCTTCAAAGGAATGATAGCCGAACTCATACGAAAATTTTTAACGAGGCAAAGTTACAATATTAATTAAGATTTTCAACTTTTTCTCAACGCTTTTTTTAGGCTAACTGTTTTTACGGATTCTTACACTACTCGGAATATTAACAACCCTGTCCGCAAACCAAATTGTATTCTCCAGTGTGTCATGCTGGCAACGTTTGAACATAGGCAAACGGTTCATCAGTTCCCAGATGGGGCGTGTCATTACTCCATTGTCGTTTGTTTCTTGCAGAAAAGACTGTTGTGCTTCATTATCTTTCAGAATTACCACATTTAACCAATAGTTTGAGAAGCAATGCTCAGGCTCTGTAAAAAAAATGATATTGTCAACATTTTTGAAATAGTCAGCGTATGCAACTGCGGTAGCCCGTTTGTCGGCAATGTAATCATCGATATGCTCTAACTGAGCACAGCCCAAAGCAGCATTGATGTTGGGCATACGGTAGTTGTATCCGATGTGGTCGTGGCGGAATTCCCAACGGTGCGGCACTTTGGCTTGAGTGCTGAGGTGTTTAGCTAATGCGCCTAATTCTTCATCCATAAACAACAACATTCCACCGCCACCCGTTGTGATGGTTTTGTTGCCATTAAAACTCAATGCCCCCACACGTCCAAACAATCCTGTATGGATGCCTTTATACTTGCTGCCAACACTTTCTGCGGCATCTTCTATCAATTCAATGTGATATTCTTTACAAATATGGACAATCTCTTCAATGCGAACTGGATGTCCAAAGGTGTGCATCGGAATACAGGCTTTAACTCTTCTACCCGTACCCTTGTTGTAACATTGACCATTCCTAACTTCTGCATTAGTAGCCAACCATGCTTTCAACGCATCTGGCGAGAGTCCCATTGTGCTCTTGTCTACATCAATGAAGACAGGTTCCGCTCCAATATAACTGATGGCATTGCAAGTGGCAATAAACGTAAGAGCCTGTGTCAGAACCTCGTCATTTTGTTCTACTCCAACTAACACCATGGCTAAATGGAGTGCGTTGGTGCCATTTACACACACCACAGCTCGCTTTGCACCAGTATACCTTGCCATATCCTCCTCAAACTTGTCCACAAACTTTCCCACACTGCTCACAAATGTGGTGTCGATGCACTCATTAAGGTACTTTTTCTCATTGCCAATAAATTTAGGGACACTCAATGGAGTGAACTCCTGATTACCGTACAGTTCCTTTATGAATTTGATCGTTTTTTCGTACATGATTGATTACATTTTTTGGTCCAAGTTCTTTCCTTTTTCTTCATGATCGAAGTTTGGAATAAATTTTTTAATGGCATCCACCACTTGGGCTTTAGTAAAGTCAATTGAAGCGAACATTTCCTCCAAACTGCCTAAAAAAGTGTCTATCTCATCCATAGTGCGGCACGAGGTCTCTTCAATAACGCCTAAAGACTGAAATCTGCTAAAGTTCACTTTCTCCCCAGATACATAAAATTCTTCAAAAGATTTCTCTCCAGTCGTGTCACTCTTTGAATATACTACAGGCCATACTTTGGTGTCGTATGGCATTTCTGCAGCGAAACGCTTGGCATCTTCGTCGTTTGTAAACTCTATTTTTTCATACCCCAACTCCTCTATAAATCGGTCACAAATTTCACTGAATGTCAACATGTCGTCCTCTTTCAATTTAGGAAAAAATATTTCTCCGCTCTTTCCCAAAACACATGCCAACATACAAATTTGACCACTCTCTTCAGGGGAAACGAAATAACGACGCACATCGCTCGGAGCAACCAATGGTTGTTTGTTCATTATACGATCCAAGAAGCTCAACGGCAGTGAGCCATTACTAAAAGCCACATTGGCAAACCGTGCTGTGGTTACCTTGAACTGATCCTTATAAGCCATTATCAAATCTTCCATAATGCGCTTGCTGGCCCCCATGATATTAACTGGATTGGCTGCTTTGTCCGTGCTGACACAGAAAAAATGTTCAGGTGGAAATTCACAGAGCAGATTCATCAGTTTTTTTGCCTTTATGTCGTTGTTCTCAATCAAAGCTTGAACAGAATACTTGTCTTTCTCGCTTCTCACATGCTTGTGCGCTGAAAAATTTGCTACAATATCAAAACCCTTCTCTTCCCTGAATATTCTCTCAAATATCTGGTCTGCAAAACTGATTGTATATGTTCTATAGTCTTTTGGCACAAGTATTCCATAACTGCTTCGCAAATCACGTGTAAGCAAGGCAAGACCATTCTCGTTCAAGTCAACAACCACTAACTTTTCTGGTTTGAACTTGCAAATACTTTTGATAAACTGAGACCCGATAGAACCTGCTCCACCAATAACCAACACAGATTTCCCTTCTATTTCTCGGGACAGTTCGTCCTTGTGCATCTCTACATCAGCTGCAAATATACTTTCCTGCCGATGGGTAACATGATATTTTATAAAGTTTTGTAAATTAAACATGTTCGGTTTTATCAATTATTCAAGGAGACCCCTTCATTTATTCACGCGGCAGTTCCTGATAATCTTGAATCCAACATCTGCCGCTTTAATTCGGCTGCACTTCCTCCACTACCTCACTAAAACCCTACTCCACCGCCTCCTTCAGGCGCTCGGCGTTCTCGGCGACCTGCAAGGCTTGCATCACCTCCTCGATGTCGCCGTTCATGAAGTTGGCGAGATTGTACATGGTGTAGTTGATGCGGTGGTCGGTTACGCGGTTCTGCGGATAGTTGTATGTGCGGATTTTGGCAGATCTGTCGCCCGTTGAGACCATTGTGCGGCGTTTTGAGGCAATTTCATCGAGGTATTTTTGATATTCGCGTTCAAAAAGACGTGTCCGCAATACACGCATGGCCTTCTCGAGGTTCTTGATCTGTGATTTTTCATCCTGAATGGAGACCACTATTCCGGTGGGCACGTGCGTGAGGCGGACCGCCGAATATGTGGTGTTCACGCACTGCCCTCCAGGTCCAGAGGCGCAAAATGTCTCCTTCTTGATGTCGCTCTGCTTCAACTCAACGTCGAACTCGTCGGCCTCCGGCAGCACCACCACGGAAGCGGCGGAGGTGTGCACGCGGCCCTGCGACTCGGTCTGCGGAACACGCTGAACGCGATGCACGCCCGACTCGTACTTCATGATGCCGTACACACCGTCGCCCGTCACGGAGAAGTCTATCTCCTTGTAGCCGCCAACCGTGCCCTCCGTCATCGAGAGCACCTCTATCTTCCAACCCTTCTTGTCGCAGAAATGCTGGTACATGCGGAACAGGTCGCCGGCGAAGATGCTGGCCTCGTCGCCGCCGGTGCCGGCGCGTATCTCCATCTGCGCGTTCTTGCTGTCCTGCGGGTCCGACGGCAGGAGCAGCAGCCTGATGTCCTCCTCAAGCTCTTCTTTCTCCGTCTGGTAGCTGTCGAGCTCGGCCTTCGCCATCTCGCGGAACTCGTCGTCCTTCTCGTTGGCGAGGATGTCCTTCGCGCTCGCTATGTTGTCTATGACGTCCTTGTACCTCTTGTAGGCCTCCACCACCGCCTGCAGTTCCTTGTAGTCCTTGCTGAGCTTGACGTAGTTCTTCATGTCGGACATCACGTCCGGCTTGGTTATCTCCTCGCCGATCTGCAGCCAGCGCTTGTATATCTGCTCCAATTTTCCAAGTAAGTCGTTCATATCAGCCTCTCGTTTTTTTCAGGCGCAAAGATACACTTTATTTTGTCATGCCCGTCAGCGCCGTGTCCTTCCCTTCGTTGTACATCCGCGACCTTTCCTCTTCAAACAGGCTAAGCTGCGCCTCCTGCTCCATGTAGGCCGCATAAAGGGGGGAGGTGCGCTCAAACTGTTTCGGGAGAACGCACGTATAGGCGTCCGTATGCATCTCAACAGAGGAGCGGGGAACGTGCTGCAATATGTAGCCGCACGATTTTTCAAAGTATTCCTCACTCATCTCACAGGCTGTTAGCGAGAGGCCTGCGCGGTAGCAGGCTACTGCTATAGTGCCGCTTCCCAAATGGGTGTCTAATATTCGGTCGCCTGGCTGGGCATACATCTTCAAAAGCCATTCATATAGTTCAACTGGCTTCTGAGTGGGATGAATCTTATTCTTGTTTTTTCTGACACTGAAATGAAATATTTTTGAAGGCTTGTCGAATGATGTCCATGCCATCTCGGCCATGGAGAAGTTGTTAAGGGCTTCAGGCTGGTTCTTGTCCCAAATTACATAACCCTTGTTATAAGGGCTTCGCTGCCAAAGCTGCCCGAAATAGTTGCCTCCCCAGATTATCTGATTTTTGGAAACACGAAAAAGCTCCTCGAAATAGCTATCGTCTGGTTTCACATCCCATTTGCTGTATTCATCTTTGTTGAACTTTTTGTCGCCTCCGCGCGCCGTCTTGTTCAGCACTCCGTATGGCGGGTCAACAATTGCGAGATCGAAATATCTGTCCGGATATCTCGACATTAGTTGCATATTGTCTTCTCTGGTTACTAATATCATGGCCTTCCCAATGTTGAAAATTTGGTTATAGTTAAATCGGAAATCATTCCGCTGACATCCTTCCCGAGATTACGCACAATAATCGAGTCGAAATCTTCATAGTCGATTTCTCGGATATCATGAAAAATATGATTATACAGGTATTCCGCGAAAGTACTCGCCAGAATGATGACAACCGGACTGTCGACAATGTCTCTTTTGGCCGCAGGCACATAACGAGGGGTAACCACTATGGTGTATTCACCTCCAATCTCCTCACGGTGCTCCCTAAGGCGGCCTGCGTTTATGCCTGACAGTTTGTTTGCAGTGGACTTCGACTCCACAGCGAATTTTTTCTTTTTTGTCAGATAAACACATTCGATGTCGGTATGCCCGGCACCGCCCACACTTTTTGCCTCCACATTGTAAAACATATTGAACCCGTCAACCAGTATGTCTTCGAAAAGGTAGGCAGTCTCATTTTCAGGATTGTCGGCATACTGCTCTATCAGCTGTGGCAATTTCAAAAGGCCGCCATACTCACTTGTTTCCCCAATGGCCGACAATAGCACCTCTGGATAGAAACTGTAGATTTCCTTGACAACGTCAATCCTCATCCGCCTCGGGTCTCGCATGGGTAACGGCGTGGCAAAACACGAGTGGCTCTCTTCCAGATCTTGCACAAACTTTAACAAATGGTGTGGGATTTCCACCACACTTCGAGTAACCTTCCTGAAAGTACTCGTGTTTCCATGTTGTAGACGACATATCACCTCTCCTTCGATTTTGTTCAATATGCCGGCCGAGCTGAAAAATTCAGAAACATAATAGTCCCACTCATAAACAGCGTTCACGTATGCATGGCAATCTGCTTGAAATAATTTTGCCAGTTCGATATTTTGCAATTGTCTTATTTTCAAAATTTTGGAAACAAGCTCATCATACGAATCCGGATTACAGATCTGTTCGAACACCACATAATATGCAACTTCAAAAGAATATAGCTTGTAATCCAATCGTTCATCTGACAGCAGCTTGAATATCAGTCGAAAAGGATATAGTTGAAATGATTTGTCAGTTCCTCCATGCGGGTGTTCGTATTGCACTGCCCACACCATAGCCATGAAAATATATGGGATCTTATCTTCATTATCTATATTTTCAAGCAGCAGATTTCCCAAAGGGCTGAATATAAAGCGGTTTATCCCGTCAATTTTCGTCTGGTAGCCGAACATGTAATAAGACAATTGATTGATTTTGTGGTTTATGGCATCTAAAGGGAGATTTGGATTACGCTCGTTGTAAAGTCCAAGATCTCTCAATTTAACATTAAGACGTTCTTTTTCCTCCTTTGTTATTGTTGTTTTTGAATATAATTTAAGGATTTGGGCTATTTCACACAAGAGTCTGAAATTTCTGGTATGCCTGTACAATATCCATTTTTCTCTTTCTATTTTGTATGTCATGATTAACGATTGATTTGTTCTACAATTCTTTTTATTAACATGGGAGGTATGCATTCCCCTATACATTTGCGGATTAAAATTTCGGGAGTGTCGTCGGGGATACTCCAGTTTGCCGGCAGTGATGACAACAACATGAGTTCCAAGGGCGTAAGCACGCGGGCGTCCGAATAAGTGCCATCTGGGCGCAGGCGGCCAGGATGAACGTTCAACTGCGAGCTGATTGCGTCGTTTCGCATCGTGATAGTCGGGGCAGGCTCATCCCACCTGATTCTCCTATATGTCGTGTTATAAGCCTTAACACGCTCTCCATTTTCTTTTCTTGGATAAAAGATTTCATTGTCCATTGCGGATTTGCCTGTAGCGGTGTGCATCATACATTCCACTTGCCGTTTGTTATGCCTCCTGGCAAAATGCCATTTCAGACTTGAACTTTCCCCGGCTTCAATGCTTGGAAGGCCGCCTATTGCTTCTTCCACGGTTATTTTAGGTTGCTTTTCAGGTTCACCCCATGAAAGTGTCCTCATGTACATTCTGATAATTGCACGAGCTCGACGCTGCGGCACTCCATAGTCTGAGGCGTCATAAACGCCATGTTCCACATTGTAAACAGCTCCAAATTTGTCATGCAAAATGTCAGTCACTTTTGCATAACTGCCATTATAAGGCAGTCTGATTTTAAGAAAGTTGGAGACATTCTCTATGAGAACGAAGTCGGGCTGTTTGGCTTGTATGAAATCAAATATCCTGAACACGAGAAAATTACGCTGGTCTGTCAACATTTGCGCCTGGTTTCTGTTCTTGCCTGCCACACTCATTCCCTGGCATGGAGGTGAGGCAAGAAGGAAATCCACGTGTTCCGGCGACAGCCTTACAACTTCCGCATACACTTCCTCCTTCGTAATGTCGCCGCAAACCATCCTGGTATCAGGGTACTGACATTGGTAAAGCCTTGCACGTTCAGACAACAGCTCGTTTGCGACAACAATATCAATCCCCAAGTCTTTGAGATATTGCTCCGCGATTCCCGCACTTGAAAAAAGAGACACTCCCTTCATTTTCCCGTTCATTTTCATTCCGCAAAATTACACAAATTTCCGACATTCCGGGAATAGAGAGCGGCGAAAGCGCACCCGAGAACCGACAAGTCTCGGGCAAACCTTGCGCCCGCAAACGCGCTTGCACGACAAAACGGCTTGATGTGAAGCAACTGCGGAATATTTTTTGCAGGATTTCAAAAAAAAGTGTATCTTTGCAGCCGAATTGATGAAACTCTCATGAGCTATGGTGTAATGGTAGCACTACAGATTTTGGTTCTGCCTGTGTAGGTTCGAGTCCTGCTAGCTCAACTTGACCGACTCTCGCCAATTTGGTGGGAGTTTTTTTATAAAAAACTGAAGTAATACAAACAAAAATAAGACAAGCAAGTTATGAAGACTGACGATCAAATAAACCTTATCAGCACGTTTGCCGATTTCAAGGAATCCAAGAGCATTGACAGGGAGACCCTCATGCACATCCTCGAGGATGTTTTCGTGAGCGCGCTCACCAAGAAGTACGGCAACAACGCCAAGTTCGACGTTATAGTGAACGTTGACCGCGGAGACCTGGAGATCCAGCACTCGCTCGAAATTGTGGAGGACGGCATGGTTGTCGACCCCGCTAACCAGATCTCCCTGTCAGACGCCATCAAGATAGAGCCCGACTTCGAGGTGGGCGAGGAGGTGATAGAGCAGATACAGCTCTCCGACTTCCAGAGGCGCGAGATCCTCGCGCTGCGCCAGAACCTCAGCAACAAGATCATGGAGCACGAGAAAGACGTCATCTTCAACAAATACGAGCCGAGGAAAGGCGAGATCGTCACCGGCGAGGTGAGCCAGGTGTGGAAAAGAGAGGTCCTTGTTGTCGATGACGACAAGGTGGAGATGGTGCTTCCGAAAAGCGAGCAGATCCCTACCGACTACTTCAAGAAAGGCGACAGCGTGACGGCAATTATAACACAGGTAGAAGTGGTGAACGGCTCGCCGCGCATAATGCTCTCGCGCACCTCCCCTAAATTCCTCGAATGCCTCATGGAACGCTCCATCCCGGAAATAGAGGAGGGCGTAATCATAATCCGCGACATCGTGAGGGTGCCCGGCGAAAGGGCAAAAGTGCTCGTTGAAACATACGACGACCGCATCGACCCCGTGGGCGCCTGCGTCGGCGTCAAAGGCAGCCGCATACACGACATCGTGCGCGAGCTCCGCAACGAGAACATCGACATCATAAACTACACCGCCAAGAAAGACCTGCTCATAGCAAGGGCGCTCAACCCCGCCAAAATATCATCCATAGAACTCGACGAAGAGAACAAGACCGCCAAGGTCTTCATGAAGTCCGACCAGGTGTCGCTGGCAATAGGCAAGGGCGGCTACAACATCAAGCTCGCAAGCAAGCTGTCGGGCTATGAAATCGACGTTTACAGGGACGACATCAAAGAGGAATACGTGATTCCGCTGACCGAATTCAACGACATCTTCGACCAGTGGGTGATTGACACGTTCATCGGCATCGGCTGCGACACCGCAGAGAGCATAATGTCGCTCAGCCGCGACGAGCTCATCCGCCGCACCGACCTCGAGGAGGAAACCGTGGACGCCATGATAGCTGCCGTGAAAGAAGAACTCGCCAAATAACAACACCTTTCTTTTATTAACTTTCAAATAATTGACAAACAGAAGTTTTTATATATGCCGGAAGAAAAAATAATAACACCTCGACTGCCCAAGGCGGCAAGCGAGTTTAACGTTTCACAAGAAAGGGTCATCGAAATCCTCACAAAAAACGGTTTCGAGATCAACAACCCTTCCCCCAACATGAAATTGTCGGTGGAGATGTATCAGTGTCTGCAAAAGGAGTTCGCAAAAGACAAACTGATTAAGGAAAAGTCAGACAAGAAGATTCCTAACAAGTCCAAGAAGGATGAAGTAAAACCAGCCTCTGCGAGCAAAAAAGAGAACGAGACCGGCACTGACGCCGTCATCATCAAGACCAACAAGATAGAGACACCGACACCAGTGGTGACCCCGCCGCCGGTGATTGAACCCAAGATTCTTGGTTCAATGTCCGTTGAAGATCTCTTTGGCGGCAAAAAGAAGAAGTCTTCCGAAGCAGAAACTCCGGCCGAAACTGCCAAGGAAGACCCGTCCGCAAACTCCAAACCCGCAACAGACAGAGAGACCACTCCGGCAGAAAAAACCGTGGAAACCAAAACTTCTGAAGGTGAAACCGGCGGCGACACAACGACCGCCGAGCCGTCCAAAAAAACAGAGCCGCAGGCCCCGGAACACATCGAAACAGTGGTGGAACCTATGGCAGGCCTCAAAATAATCGACAAAATGGACCTCGAGGCCTTGAAGCCGAAAAAGGCGGCCAAGGATAGGAAAAGCCAGAAAAAAGAGGCCGCCCCGGAACCGGCAAGGAAAACTGAAGCCCCAAAGGCCGCGGAAGAGCCTGAAAAGAAACCCGCCGCCGTGGAGCCGCCCAAGACCGAGGCCCCGCAACCGGAACACATCAAGACTGTTGTCGACACGCTGAAAGGACCCAAAATACTTGGAACCCTCGACCTGTCGGTATTCCAGAACAAGGACAACTCGAAGAAGGACGACTACAAGAACTCCGATCAGGACAAGAAGAAAAAGAAGAGAAAACGTGTTGCCAAACCCGTGAAGACCTCCAACGTCGCCAACCCGAAGGACGACAGGGAACGCGACAAGGACAAGAAGCGCAAGCAGGAACCAGAGAAGGTTGAGATCTCCGCGGAAGACATACACCGCCGCATCAAGGAGACTAAGATGCGTCTCGAGAGCAACACCAAGAAGAACACCACCGCCGCGAAGCGCCGGAAGGAGAAACGCCAGCTCATACACGAGCGCATCGAGGAACAGGAACTTCAGGCCATCGAAGACCAGAAGACACTGCGCGTGACGGAATTCATAACCGCCAACGAGCTTGCCACCCTCATGAACGTCGACGTTACGAAGATCATATCCACCTGCATGAGCATAGGACTTTTCGTGTCCATCAACCAGCGTCTTGACGCCGAGAACATCGCCATGCTGGCCGAAGAGTTCGGATACAAGGTTGAGTTCATCGACGCCGACGAGGATGACAACACAGAAAGCGCGGAGGCCGACTCAGACGAAGACCTCCAGCCGCGCCATCCCATCATCACCGTCATGGGTCACGTGGACCACGGCAAGACGTCGCTGCTCGACTACATACGGAAGACAAACGTGATTGCCGGCGAGGCTGGCGGTATAACCCAGCACATCGGCGCATACGAGGTGAGCCTTCCTGACGGCAGAAAGATAACGTTCCTCGACACACCCGGCCACGAGGCATTCACGGCGATGCGCGCACGAGGCGCCAAGATTACCGACTTGTGTATCATCGTTGTGGCCGCCGACGACGCGGTGATGCCCCAGACCGTGGAGGCCATCAACCACGCCCAAGCCGCCGGCGTGCCCATGGTGTTCGCGATAACAAAAATCGACAAACCAAACGCCAACCCCGACAAGATCCGCGAGGAACTCGCCAACATGAACCTCCTCGTAGAGGAATGGGGCGGAAAATACCAGTGCCAGGAAATTGACGCCAAACACGGCGTTAACGTCAACGAGCTGCTTGAAAAGGTTCTTTTGGAGGCCGAAATGCTCGACCTGAAAGCCAACCCCAACCGTCCCGGCGTGGGGGCGGTCATCGAGTCGGCCTTGGACAAGGGGCGCGGCTATGTGGCGAAAGTGCTTGTGCAGAACGGAACCCTCTCTGTTGGAGACCCGATTCTGGCCGGAAGCTGCTTCGGTAAGGTGAAGGCCATGTTCAACGAGCGTAACCAGGCAGTGAAGTCGGCAGGACCGGCCTCGCCGGTGCTGCTGCTCGGACTGAACGGCGCACCGCAGGCCGGCGACACCTTCAAGGTCTGCGAGTCAGAACAGGAGGCCAGAAGCGTTGCCACGAAGCGCGCGCGCCTGGCCCGCGAAATGGGACTCCGCACGCAAAAACACGTTACCCTCGAAGAAATCGGCCGCAGAATTGCCATCGGCGACTTCAAGGAACTCAACATCATTGTCAAAGGTGATGTTGACGGCTCCGTTGAGGCTCTCGCCGGCGAGCTCCTCAAGCTCAGCACCGAACAGGTTCAGGTCAATGTCATCCACAAATCTGTGGGCCAGGTTACCGAAACCGACGTCATGCTTGCCACAGCCTCCAACGCCCTCATCGTGGCGTTCCAGGTGCGTCCGTCGGCAGGCGCGCGCAAGATGGCCGAAGCCGAGCAGATCGACATTCGCACCTACTCCATCATATACACAGCCATCAACGAAATCAAGGACGCCATCGCCGGAATGCACTCTCCCGAAATCCGCGAGAAGGTTGTCTGCAACATCGAAATCCGCGAGGTGTTCCACATCTCCAAGGTCGGCAATGTTGCGGGCGGCATGGTACTCGACGGCAAACTCCAGCGCAACACGAAAATACGCCTTATACGGGATGGTATCGTAATATACACCGGCAAGCTCGGCTCCCTGCGCCGCTTCAAGGACGACGTGAAGGAGGTGGTGGCCGGACAAGACTGCGGTCTTAACATCGATGGCTGCAACGACATAAAAGTCGGCGACATCATCGAAGGCTACGAGGAATACGAGGTTGCATACGGCAAATAACAACTCGCAAACATATAACATTTAGTCGTGCTGAGGTATATCGTAAAGAAAATCGGGTACGGACTGCTTCTGATGTTTGGAGTGGTCACCCTGGTTTTCTTTCTTTTCACTGTGCTGCCCTCCGACCCCGCCAGGATGATCATGGGACAGCGCAGCGACCTCGACACCGAGGAGGCCATAAGGAAGGAGATGGGCCTCGACCTGCCTATTGGTGTGCAATATTTGGCCTACCTCAACGATGTTTCCCCTATTTCATGGCATAAAACCCGCGACACCGACTCCTTTTTCTATCTTAACGACGACAATTATCATTATGCGAAGCTGATTCAAATGAAAAACTCCGCAGTGGTGTTCAAAACCCCTTACCTGCGGCGATCGTACCAAAGCAAAAGGCCGGTGTCTGAAATAATCGCTGAAGCATTCCCCAAGACACTTCTGCTTGCAGTGGTGTCAATAGTCTTCGCACTGATCATAGGTATTGTAATCGGCATTTTCTGCGCCCTGTACAAGGACACATGGTTCGACAAGACGGCACTTGCAGTCTCCGTGCTCGGGATGTCCGTCCCCTCGTTCTTCGCCGCAATACTCTTCGCCTGGGTCTTCGCCTTCCTGCTGTCCGACATCACAGGACTGAACATGTTCGGAAGCCTTTACACCGTCGATGACTACGGTTCAGGACAGTATGTCAACTTTAAAAACATAATACTCCCCGCTCTCACTCTCGGCATCAGACCGTTGGCAGTGGTGATTGAACTCACCAAAAACTCTCTTCTGGACGTGCTTTCACAAGACTACATAAGAACTGCCAAAGCAAAAGGCCTCGGAAAAAGGAGAATAATAGTTACTCATGCCCTTAAAAACGCCCTCAACCCGGTCATCACTGCAATATCGGGGTGGCTTGCAAGCCTGCTGGCCGGCGCGGTCTTCGTGGAATACATATTCGACTGGAAAGGCATGGGCGTAGTGATTCTCGACGGATTGGACAAGTACGACTTCCCCGTCGTCATGGGGTCGCTCCTTTATGTCTCCATAATCCTCGTGGTGATAAACGTGGTGTGCGACATAATCTACGGGTGGCTCGACCCGAGGGTAAGCCTCAATTAGTCTGCCAAGGACTGTTTTCGCGCCTACAGCGTGAACTGCACAATCACGAAAACCACTGCAAGGGCGAACGTGGCCAACAATATTCCCCTTCCCGTCTTGTCGTACTTCAGGTTAAGAAGATAGTGCCTCAAGATGAAAACACTCGGTATCATCGCAATAAGGATGAACTTAGGCACCAGGCTCTTGACAATTCCGGGATTGTTGAGCAATATGTCGGGATTGGCGTTCATGACAAGCGCAAACACGCCGTATATAATGCCGTACAGAACGGCAGGAACGATGATTCCTAACGCCGCGCCGAGGATATATGAATCTTTTCTGAATTTTTCAATCATAATTCCAGATATTTGAGTTCAGGAATGTGTTTGTGGGCTGTGAGGTCATACTGCACTGGCTGAACTGAGACGAAGTTGTTGTTGAGTGCCCACTCGCAGGTGTCGGGTTCGAACTCCTTGTGTTCCAAATGCCCCGTGAGCCAATAGTACTTGCGTCCGAAGGCGTCGACCCTTTCGAGGAGATCCTCCTGCCACACTCCGTCGCACTGGCGGGTAACCTTTACGCCTTTTATTTCATCCACCGGCACCTTCGGCACATTCACATTGAGGCACGTTCCAGCAGGGATACCTTTCTCTATCGCTTTTCCCACGATTATTTTGCCGTAATGCACCGCAGCGGTGAAATCGGCGTTGGGAGAATAGTCGAGAAGAGAGATGCCTATGGCCGGCATGTTGCTGAAACATGCCTCTATGGCAGCAGCCATGGTGCCTGAATATATTAGACTCACAGATGAGTTGGAGCCATGGTTTATACCCGACAGGACCAAGTCAATCTTTTTGTCTCGCAGAAGCACTTTCTCGCCTAATTTGACACAGTCGACCGGTGTTCCGTTGGTTCTCCAGTATGATATTCCGCCTTCATTCTTATAGTTGCTGAGCCGCAGCGGCTCGTTCATGGTGATGGCGTGCCCCATGCCTGAGCGCGTTCTGTCGGGAACCACCACGGTAACATTCCCGAAATTTCTCGCTATACTCACCATCGCTTCCAGACCACGTGCCTCGAAGCCGTCGTCATTCACCACCAAAATGGTCATTTCCTTATCTCTCATCTGTTATTTCTTAATGATTTTTTGTGTCTTGACAACCTTATTTGCACTCAACACCTCCATAACATAGGCTCCCTCTGGATATTTTGCCAAAGACACCTTTGTGCGGTCCGCTAAAAGCGCTCCACCTCCCAACAGTCTGCCTGTCAAGTCGAAAATCCTGTATGAGGCTGCGGGCAGCTCTTCTGTCAAATCCACATACACATAATCTGAAGCGGGATTGGGCATGACACGTATGCCTACGTCTTCACGGTTGTCGATTGACACTGGCGAGTTTATCTTTCCGGCCGGGAACTCAATCTCATCGATCCAAGCGCAGTCACTGCCTGTCGACCACCAAAGGTCCTTGACATACCTCCACGAATAGGTGTGTGTGCCAGAATCCACCGGGAATGCGGCGCGCGTCCACGGAACAATACCAGACCACTCTCCCACCTTCTGGCCGTCGATGAAGAACCTCAGATAGTCGCTGCTTTCGGAAGAAACCTTGTAATAGAAGGAGATTGAGTCGTTAACAGGACTGTCGGAGGTTATCTGCAACGATGTTGACGCCGAATTTGCTATTCGCCCGGACTTTATGCAATATGAACCTTTATACGGCATTTGAGCTGTAACGAACCACGGGGTCGCGGAATTGCTCTCCCACTCCATTCCCGTCAGGTCGCCGGTCTCCCAGTCTTCAACAATGGCGCCGATTTTCACCGGAAAATATTCGGTTACGCTGTACTCGCCTGTAGTGTATGTCGCCTTTATGTACGTTATCGTGGTCTCGTCGATTTCACTGCTGACCGTTACCGTGCAGTCGAAAGTGAGGGACTCCGAGTTTTCAAGCTGCGGGACGTCGAAATTGATGGTCGACACTTCTATGTCTTCGGCCGGGTTTTTCACTGTGAGCACACCTGCCTTCGACTTTGAGTTACCAACATTGCGCACCGTTATCCTCACCGTGGCACTCTCTTCAAAATCGAGCCTTGAATCCCCGTTGCCTAACTGAGAGTCGTCGAGCGCCATCCCTGCGAAAACCGGCTGCGGGGCGAAGATCTTGACCTTCTTGGAAGACTTTATTGTGTCGCAACCTGGCGTAACAATTATCATCCTGAAGTCAACCACGTGGTTGTTGGGAACCGCCGGCGAGACGGTGAAACTGAAGGCGTTGTCCTGTGTCTTGGTCTCGTCAGGATTTATATTGGCAAAAGAAAGCGTGCTGCTTGTAAGTGTCACGTAGCTGTCGTCGGTGGAAATCTTCACCTGGGTGTTGCCGGCTGGTTGCACGCCCACATTCTTGAACGATGCCGCCATTGTAACGC
Organism: uncultured Bacteroidota bacterium; assembly: GCA_902796805.1. Classification (GTDB taxonomy): domain Bacteria; phylum Bacteroidota; class Bacteroidia; order Bacteroidales; family WCHB1-69; genus F23-D06. Next base: position 54,013 of record CADBQG010000070.1, on the reverse strand, counting down.
TCTCGCCGTATTCGGCCACGCCGTTGTTGCTGCTGACAGCGAAGTTGCTGCATATAACGTAGGAGCCGCTGTTCGGCGCAAACGTTATCGAACCCATATGTGGGATTCGGTTCTGGGCCGTTGCTGTTACAAAAAGCGTGTCGGTTGGTGTGTATGTCTCTTCAAGTTCAAGCTGAAGTGAATTGCCGCTGATTGTTCCGGCTTTCACGAGTTCCCCACCTTTCGACAAGGCAACTTTTGCATTGTCAACCTCCGATGTAAAATCAACCGACTGGGTTCCTACAAGCACAACAGGCTGATAGTCCACAGTGAGTTCCTGAGGGATGTCGGTGCGGAGGAGCAGCGTGGGATCCCCGAAGAGTATCCAAGTGCGGAAAGTGTTCGTTGTGGTTGTGGTTGGATAGACATCCAACATTCCTATCATGCCATTGAAGAAGATGCCGCCGAAGGTGATCTTTTTCTGCGTGTTGGTTGAATCAACGAGGATATCGATCATGCAGTCCTGCGCGCGCATGGGCTCTTTCCACGGCTGGTTTATCGTGGAGCCTGTAAAACCTACGGCGCCCGACGGCTGGCCGTTGTTTGAGGCCCGCAACCATGTCTCCGCAAAGCAAGTGCGATTATAGTACTGCCCGTTCAGGCAGGCAACAGAAATTACAAACGGTAGCTTCCCGTTGTTAGCGAGGGCGTTAACGTTAGTGTTGCTGAAACCTGTGGTACTCCATCTGTCCCAGTCGCCATGGCCGCAATAGTTTATTATCCCCACTCCGCTGTTCACAGCTGTGGTTACTTGCGCAACGGTCGGATCTCCGGCGGCATCCAAACCTCCGCGCGAGCCCTCGAACAGTTCATAGCCCGAACTGTATGTGAAACCCATCAACTTGTCGTTTATCAATCTTATATGTTGCCAGTCGTATTCCCCGTTGTCGGCACTCTCCGTGTTTGCGTCGTCTGATGCAAGTCCAAGGAAAACAGGAAAATGGTCGGTGTTTGTCGGATTCTGTTCATACTCGAGGAACTTTCTCACCTGCAAGGCGACCTGATCTGCATTCTCGGCGGATATTTTTCCAAGAATGATGTCGGGATAGTTGTCGTCGCCCACGATTTCGGTGTAATAGTTGTCGCAGTAGTAGCCGCTTATCACAGGCGCCGGGAAAAGCGTGTTGTCGCCAACTATCACCACGAATGTCAAATTGTGGCTTCCATAATAATTCGAGATGAAAGACTTTATCTGTGTGCTGTTGGAGCCGGCCTCCGACACGGAAACCATCTCCACATTGTAACCCGCCCGGGTCTTCCAGTCAATGTATGGCTGCATGGCCTCGAAGAAGGCCTCCGGGGCGATGACCAGAATGTCGCCCTCTTCACTTATGGCGTCGCTGCGGAACTGTGAGCCGTAGTTCAGGAAATGGTTCGAATAGATCCCGTCGAAGGTTTTGTTGTTTTTTCTTGCAGAAACCTTGGAGGAAGTTCCGTTATAGGTGATCTTCATGGTAACCGACGAATATGCTCTCAATGTCTTGCTGCCCGGGTTGTAGTCGAAAGGATAGGCCTTCACAGCTACTCCATGAAAGTCGCGGAGACGATAGTGCTGGGCCAGCTTCGCGGAACTGCCGACAAGATACTCTCGCGACCTGTAGGACTCTCCCTTTATGAATGGGACCTCATCCGGGTTCACATTGCGCATGATCGAGCCTTTTGAGGGCGCAAGGCTGAAATCGGTTATTTCGGAGTACTGTTCGTCCAGAATCTCGATTTCAGGCTGTGCGTCGTCAGGCATGATGAGGGAGAAGGTGTATTGCAGAAGTTCCGGGGCACCCTCCTCCAACACTGGCCATGCTCCGTCCATCGACAGATATTGCATCTGTTCTCCGTCAACATTAACTGTCTGCGTACTGTAATTAGTAAAATCAATGCGGACCACGGCGGATTCAGGGCCACTCTTGACCAGTGTCCGTCTGATATTCTGAGCGTTTGCACCCGCTATCAACGCAAAAAATACGATTATGCCAGTAATTCTGGCGACATGTCTCTTCATATTAAACCACTTGTAAAAAAATGCCTGCAAAGATATAAAAAAATGGGTATGACCCACATGTTGTTTGTAAGAATCTTGTTTTTTTAAGTATTTTTGCGACTTTGTATCTAAAACACACACCGACATGTCGAACAAACTGCTTCTCATCGATGCCATGGGTTTGATTTTCAGGGCATACTACGCCATGATAAAAAGCCCCCGCTTCACCTCAACAGGAATAAACACATCAGCGGTACTGGGTTTTACAAATTCCCTTTACGACGTGCTGAAAAGCGAAAAGCCCACACACGTAGCGGTTGCGTTCGACACCGGCGCACCGACCTTCCGCCACGCGGAATACGAACACTACAAGGAGAACCGCGAGGCCACGCCCGATGACATAATACAGTCTGTGCCGTATATTAAAAGAATTTTGGACGCTTTCAGGATAAAAACCATAGGCATCGACGGATACGAGGCCGACGACATCATCGGCTCGCTTGCTAAACATGCCGAGATAAAAGGTTTTGACGTGCTGATGATGACCTCCGACAAGGACTACGGCCAGCTTGTCTCCGAGCACATAAAGATGTACCGCCCCGGAAAGTTCGGCCAGCCGGCGGAGATTGTAGGTGTGGACGAAATATGCGAGAAATACAAGATCGAGCGACCTGAACAGCTCATCGACATGCTCGGGCTGTGGGGCGACTCTTCGGATAACATACCCGGGGTGCCGGGGATAGGACAGGTGAGGGCGCAGAAACTGCTGTCGAACTACGGGTCCATAGAGGGAATGTACGAGAGAAACTTCGACCTCGACAACGAGAAAACCCGAACCCTGATGAACACCCACCGCGAGCAGGCCTTCCTGTCGAAACAGCTGGCCACGATAATGATAGACATTCCCATGCCCTACGACTTCAACAGCATGGCATACACCACCCCGAACGTCGCCGAATTGAAGAGGGTTTTCGATGAACTGGAGTTCAGAACGCTCGCAAAACGGATTTTGTCCGACCTGTCGCTGAACAAATCCGAGTCCGCACCCCTCGACCTCTTCAGCGAAGCCGAGCCGGAAAGTCTGCACGATGACGGCAAAGTCACACTCGACATCCCTGAAACAATCGCTGTGGAGAGGGTCTCCGATGTCGAGGACCTGCATTCTCAAGACAACATTTTCTTCGACTGGATCCTCACCGACGGGAAGATTTCCGGTCTCGCCTTCTACTTTGGGGGCAAGAAGTGCCATGTTCACAATGTTGAAGTTGAGGAGCGGAACTACAGGGCCTTCATCGAAGAAATATTCGGCAAGGGGCACACCGTGGTGATGCACGACTGCAAGAACACGTTCAAATACCTGAAGTCGTTCCATGTCGTTCCGGAGTGTCGTTTCCGGGACATAAAGATAGCACACTACCTGCTTCAGCCCGAACGCAAGCACGAACTTTCCGACATCGCGTGGGACTATCTCCACTACGAGTATTCTGAAGAAGCCGGCAGCATAGGCGAGAAACTTCTAATCATAAGCAAGATACACTCAATAGTGAGCGAAGAACTGAAGAAAAACAATCTTGAGAAGCTCCTTCAGGAGATAGAGATGCCGCTGGTGCCGGTCTTGGCCGACATGGAACACACCGGTGTCAGAATCGACACCGTAGCCTTGCGCAGGAACTCCGACACCATGGCGGCGGAAATCTCAGACATAGAGGCGAAAATCTACGACTATGCCGGAGAGACTTTCAACATAGCCTCGCCAAAGCAGCTTGGAGAGATTCTTTTCAACAAGTTACAGATTGTCAAGAACGCCAAGCTCACCAAGAACAAGCAGTTCCAGACCGGGGAAGAAGTCTTGAAAAAACTCACTTTCAAGCACCCTATTGTTCCGCTGATACTTGAATGGCGGCAGCTCACAAAGCTGAAATCGACATACATCGACGCCCTTCCGCAGCTGATAAACCCCAGGACCGGGCGCATACACACAACCTTCACACAGACAATCACCACCACCGGGCGGTTGAGCTCGGTAAACCCGAACCTGCAGAACATACCCATACGCACGGAGCGCGGCCGCGACATAAGGAAGGCCTTCGTGCCTTCAGAGGGCAATGTACTCATGGCCGCCGACTACTCGCAGATCGAGCTGAGGATTGTGGCGCACGTGTGCGGCGACGAGCGCATGATCGAGACTTTCAGGAGAAACGAGGACATCCACGCCACGATGGCGGCACACATCTTCAACGTTGCAGTGGAAGACGTAACGCCCGACATGCGGCGCGCCGCCAAGACGGTTAACTTCGGCATTTTGTACGGAATCTCCGCCTTCGGACTCGCCGACAGGCTGCAGGTGCCGCAGTCTGAGGCCCGCAACCTGATCTCAGATTACTTCAGGTCGTTCCCTAAAATCTCCGACTACCTGAACTCCACCCTCGAATTCGCGCGCGAACACGAATATGTGGAGACCCTGATGGGACGCCGCCGGAACATCCGCGACATAAACGCGCGCAACGGCGTTCTCCGCGCGGCCGCTGAGCGCAACGCCATTAACGCACCGATACAAGGCACCGCCGCCGACCTCATCAAGATCGCCATGGTAAGCATACACAGGCACATGGCAGAAAACAACATGAAGAGCAAGATGATACTGCAAGTGCACGACGAACTTGTGTTCGACACGGTTCCCGAAGAACTCGAAAAACTCAAGAATTTGGTTGTGCACGACATGAGCACCGCCATGAAACTGAACGTGCCGTTAGACGTGAGCGTGAACAGCGGCGCCAACTGGTTCGAGGCTCACTGAGGACTCAGCCATATTTACACTTTTCGGAGTCGTGGAAGATTCATTGGTTTGTTTTTCGAAAACGTCGCTTAATAAGACCAAAAGATCATATAATCAAAACTGTCGCACCATAATGATGCGACAGTTTTGTGCTATAAGAAAAAATGAAGATGTTTTCTATTCGTTGTCTTTAACACAACGTACGCCATAGGTATTTCCTTGTTGTGAAGGTTCTCTTATAACCGAGCAACAAAGATAGCCAATGGTGAATATTTCTCCATTATCTGCAGTGATGAAACTTGCACGGCCCAACATTTGCTCAAAACGCTGTGTGTTGCTGTTGTAAATGCCGCCAGGCTGGGCTGTAAAGCCCGAAATTAGTGGTAGTCAAGAAACTACTGAGATTGTTTTGTCCATTGCTTGACTGCGGAGAAAAACCCGCCAAGGCGAAAAGTACCGCACAGAGTACCGCTGATGTAATTTTTCTTTTCTTTTTTTTGCTGTTTGTTATTGATGTTTGAACTATCATCACAAAAAAAGCGACGAAAAATCGCACAACAACTGCACTCCTTTCGATCGCAAAATATGAATATTGAGTCTAAAACCTAAATTTAAACCAATGAATCCACCCCACACCCGACTCTGTCTTTCGTTTGCAGTCGTCAGGAACGAGGCTTAAGAAATCACCTACCTAAACGGTATAATTCAAACATTTCCAATATTCCCAGATAGCCCGCAGAAATAATATTTTTTTATTACATACGCTAAAAGAAAAAAAATTGTTTAGGTTCTAATAATATTAAATAAGAGTAAAAGTGTAGTTTTTATTCAGACATCGCATGTTTTTCGAGATAATCAATGTCTTTTGATTATTTTTTCTAATTTTGCGGACTTGTTGGAAGAGCGCCGTCAGAATGGGCAAACTTGAAAAAATAAAGAAAATCTGGAACGTCATAGTTAGCGAGTGGAAGACCCGCTACCGGCTCGTTTTCTCCAACGAGGACACCCACGAGCAAAGTCTCGTCATAAAGCGCATCACCATCCAGAAAGTGGTGGTGGTGGCAATACTCTCGGCCTTCGCCATCATCGTGCTCACAACCATACTCATCGCCCTCACCCCGCTGAAAATGTACATTCCGGGATACACTGACAAGAACGACTACAAACTCTACAAGCAGACGGCCGCGAAAGTCGACACCATCGAGAAACAGTATTCCCGCAACCAACAGTTCCTGGACAATTTCTCCGACATGATCGACGGCAAGGATGAAGGTGTTGAGGATTCGGAGACGCCGGACTCGAAGACGCCGGACGTGCACCCTGTGAAGCGCAGCGCTGAGAGAAAGCACAAGGTGGAAGATCTTATCGAGGAGACGGAGAAAATCTTAGGGCGCGTCACGGAGAAGAACGCCGGCTCCGCCGCCAACGTCCCAAAAATAGAGCAGGCCAAGATAACCCAGATTTCAATATACCCTCCGGCAATGGGTGTCGTAACCCGCCTCTTCGACCCAACGCAGAACCACTACGGCGTTGACATCACCCCCGACGACAACACGGTTGTAACCTGCGTGGCCGACGGCGTTGTGATAGCCGCGAACTACACCTCCACCGACGCCTACACAATAATCGTGCAGCACCCCGGGAACATGATATCGATATACAAGCACAACTCCGTCCTGCTGAAGAACGTGGGCGCCCGAGTCACCGCCGGAATGCCGATAGCCAACTGCGAAAGCTCACCCGCAAAGAAAAAACAGCACCTTCATTTCGAACTTTGGTACAACGGATTCCCCATAAACCCCCTCAACTACCTCGTCATTGAATAAACAAAAACATCACGATGGACAGAATCATAGACCTGAACCCCGACATCACCGTTGAACTGCTGGGCCCCAACAACTCCAACATCCAGCTGCTCACGCACATTTTCCCTAAACTCAAAATCGTGGCGCGCGGCAATGAAATAAAGGTTACAGGTCCCGACGACGACCTGCAGCAGTTCGAAGAACGTATAAGGCTTCTGGAAAACCACCTCGACAGTTTCGGAAAACTCACAGAAACCGACATCATAAACATCACCGCAATGGAAGACGACAACTTCTACGCGCTGAACAAGACTGACGAGAACATCATAGTGCACGGGCGCGAGGGCAAGATAATAAAAGCCATAACGCCCAACCAAAAGCGGCTGGTTGACAGCGCACAGAAAAACGACATGGTCTTCGTGGTGGGACCGGCAGGTACCGGCAAAACATACACCGCCGTGGCTCTCGCCGTGAAAGCGTTGAAAAACAAACAAATACGCAGGATAATACTTACACGTCCCGCAGTGGAGGCCGGCGAAAACCTCGGATTTTTGCCTGGAGACCTGCGCGACAAACTCGACCCCTACCTCCAGCCTCTCTATGACGCCCTATGGGATATGATACCAATGCAGAAATTGGTCAACATGATGGAAGACAAGGTTATAGAGATAGCCCCTTTGGCATTCATGCGCGGAAGAACCCTCGACAACGCATACGTGATTCTTGACGAGGCCCAGAACGCCACATCATCCCAACTCAAGATGTTCCTCACAAGAATGGGAAAGAACGCCAAATTCTTCATCACCGGCGACATAACACAAATCGACCTCCCCAGAAACCAGCAGTCGGGGCTTATCCTTGCCGACAGGATACTGAAAGGGGTTAAGGGCATCGACTTCATCTACATGGACAACAAGGACGTTGTGCGGCACCACTTGGTAACGCAGATCATAAACAGATACGAGATCTACGAAAACAGACTGGAAGAGGAAAGGCGAAACCGGACTGCAGCGCAAACAAAGACCGCACCTGATGGACAGGAAGATGGCAATCGCTAACCTGCTTCTGCCTGCCGGGTGGATTTTCGGAACCATTGCACGACTGCGAAGGCTTCTGTATGAGAAAAGCATACTCAAGAGTCATGAACCGCCCGTGGCCACCGTCACTGTGGGCAACATCGCGGTGGGCGGCACCGGCAAGACTCCCCATTCAATATACATCATCAACCTTCTGAAGGAGCACTTCAATGTTGCCTTTCTTAGCCGCGGCTACGGAAGAACTTCCACAGGATACAAATCGGCGAGCATTCTCAAAAAAGAAGATGTGTCTCCGGAAACACTTGGCGATGAACCGTTCATGATACACCTGAGGTTTCCTGAAATACCTTTGGCCGTGGACACTGACAGAGTTGAGGGAATATGCAACATCAAAAAAGAACGTCCAGACACCGACGTGGTGGTGTTGGACGACGCCTACCAGCACCTGAGGCTGAAGCCCGGGTTCAGTATTGTGCTGACGGAATATGCATCTCCCTACTGCGACGACTTCCCGATGCCCGCCGGAAGGCTGCGGGAATTCCCGTCCGCCGCAACTGGCGCCGACATGGTTGTTGTAACCAAAACACCCGAAAACACAGTACCTGACAAACAAGCCTGGTGTAAAAAATTGGGAATCAACGAGAAACAACATCTCTTCTTCACAAGAATGGAGTATGAGAACCCACAACCCGCAACACTTCCCGCCCGGAATATCGACATAAACACCCTGCAAAGCATCGTTCTTTTGACAGGAATCGTGCATCCAGAGCCGCTTAAAGAGCATTTGAGCAAACATTTTGCTGTTGAAGGGCACTTTCGTTTCCCCGACCACCACAGGTTCACAGAGAAAGACATGAGAAAAGTAGCTGAACATGTCGAAAGCGGTTCCTCCGCAAAGGCCGTCATCACCACAGAAAAAGACTGGGCACGGATGCAGTCGGTCGATGTGATAAATATTGTATCTTTGCTACCCGTTTTTGTTGTCAGAATAGAAACGTCGTTCATTTCTGACGAAGAAAGCGAAAAGTTCAACAATACACTTAAAGAATATGTTAGAAGAAAAAAGGAAGAGACTTAACCAGACCGTTGATTTCATCAACAGCCACAAGCCGACATCACCGACGATAGCCATTGTTTTGGGGTCAGGTTTGGGCGGTGTCACCAATGAGATGGAGAAACTATGCGAGATTCCGTACAAGGAGATACCCAACTTTCCGGTTTCCACCGTTCAGGGTCACAAGGGCACTCTGATCTTCGGAAAGTTGAACAATGTGGACGTTCTGGTTTTCAACGGGCGTTTCCACTATTACGAAGGATATCCTATGGACGTGGTGACATATCCGCAGCAGATTCTCGACGGCATAGGGATAAAGACTCTTATTTTGTCGAATGCGGCGGGCGGCATGAACCCCACGTTCAGGATTGGCGACATAATGCTCATACGCGACCATATCAACTTCTTCGGCACAAACCCGCTCATCGGTCCCAACGACGACGAACTCGGGCCACGCTTCCCGAACATGAGCAAAGTGTATTCTCACAGGCTGCTAAATATAGCGCACACCGTGAGCGCGAAACTCGGCATCCACTTGCAGGAGGGTGTGTACATAGGCGTTTCCGGACCGAGTTTTGAGACCCCGGCGGAGTACCGCATGTTCAACATGTTCGGCGCCGACGCAGTGGGCATGTCAACAGTGCCGGAGGCCATAGTGGCGCACCACCGCGGCATCGAGCTCTTCGCACTCTCTGTCATCACCGACCTTGGCATTGTGGGCATGTTGATGGAAGGCGGCCACGAGGAGGTTCTTGAGGCAGCCGCCGAAGCAGGCCCCAAAGTGGTGAAACTCATATACAACATGATGCCCGAAATATAGAAACTGCATGTCCGAACCGGCTCTTTCCGGCATTGTCATCACCTTCAACGAAGAAAACAACATTCTTGAAGTGGTGGAGTCGCTCCGGCAGGTCTGCGACGAAGTTGTTGTTGTGGACTCCTGCAGCACCGACAACACCGTTAAATTGGCCCAAGAAGCCGGCGCCAAAGTCGTAATCCAGCCCTATTTGGGCGATGGTTTTCAGAAAAACGTAGCCTTGAAACACGTGAAAAGCCTTTGGGTTCTATCCCTCGACGCAGACGAAAGACTGACTCCGGAACTCGTGGGCGAAATCCGAAAGATAGACTTCAGCACGACACCGTTCGACGGATTCCAGGTGAGGAGGAAGAACTTCATAGGCACACGCTGGATAAAGACCTGCGGATGGTACCCCGACTACTTGGTCAGGATATACCGGCACGACAAGCTAAAGTATCCTGAGGTGAAGGCACACGCCGCTGTACCGCACGACAACACGCACCGCCTGAACGCCGACATCGAACATCGCACATATTCCTCCATAACCGAGATGTTCGCCAAACAAATCGAAAAGTTCAGTACACGCAGCGCAAAGATTCTCTACGAAAAAGGCAGGAAAATCAGTCCTTTTGCCCCATTTTTCCACGGAATGCACACCTTCTTTCTGAACTATTTCATAAGAAAAGGCTTCCTCGGCGGCATCGACGGGCTTTCAATCTCCATAGCAATGGCCGTGAACTCATATCTTAAATACGCAAAAGTCATAGAATGGCAGCGAAATCCTGAAATGACTGAAACCGAAGATTTTAACAACAGCTTGTGGTAGCATGAGGATAGCATTCGACGCCAAAAGGATATTCAAGAACAAGACCGGACTCGGCAACTATGGAAGAATGATTGTAAAAGGGATTCTTCACTGTTGCCCCAACGATGAACTGTTTCTCTGCACTCCCTCAACTTTTGGCGAACATGAGAACGACTTTCTTAAACAAAAGAATGTCCATATTATTGAACCTCAAGGAATAAGAGGAAGATTTCCCCGCCTGTGGAGAACACTGAACAACGGCATCGATGATGAACTGAACATTTCTATTTTTCACGGACTCTCCCAGGAACTGCCCCTTCAACTGCCGGGAAATGTAAGGAAGGTTGTTACAATCCACGACCTCATACCTTGGAGGTATCCGCACTTCTTCTCCGTTTTCGACAGGACTATCTATAAACAAAAGGTACGACACGCCTGCAAAGTGGCCGACAAAGTTGTTGCAATAAGCCAGCAGACCGCCTCCGACTTGATCGAAATACTCAACGTACCGCAAGAAAAGATCAAGGTTGTCTACCAGTCGTGCGACGACATTTTCAGAAAGCCGGTCTCGGAAGCAGAACGCAACAGTGCAATTGCAAAATACGGTCTTCCCGAACGCTACATAGCGTGTGTGGGCACTGTTGAAAGGAGGAAAAACCAAGTCTCCGTCGTGAGAGCCATGAGATGGCTGCCCGACGACGTGCACATCATGTTTTTCGGGAAAAGAACTTCATACGCAAAAGAGGTTCTTGAGGAAGCCGAAAAAATGAATGTTGGCGCACGCGTGAGAATCTTCGACAATGCAGACTTCCACGACTTCCCGGCCATATATTCAGCGGCAGAGCTGTCGGTGTATATGTCGGTTTTCGAGGGCTTCGGCATACCTGTGTTGGAATCACTTGCCACGGGCACACCGGTAGTTACGTCGTCAGTCTCATCAATGCCGGAGGCCGGAGGCGACGCAGCTCTATACGCCGAAGCCACAAGTCCTGAAGACATTGCAATGCAGTGCAATAAAATATTGGGCGACAGCGACTTCAAAGAAAAATTCCTCCAGAAGTCGGTCGCCCATTGCCTTAAATTCTCCCCGGAGAATATAATTACTGAATTACGCGGCTTGTACACCGAACTGTGCTGATTTCCGCTATTTGCCGAATAGCGCGGCGGTTTCGTCCATTTTCTCGGGAATGTTCACTCCGAATGGACAGCGTGAAAGACAGTTTCCGCAATGGGTGCACTCTGAGGCATGATGTGGCAACGCCTCGTATTCTGCACGTAACTCGTCGTCGAGGCCTTGAACCAACGCCTTGTCGGCAAGCTCATTGACTTTTGCTATCGGTATTCCTTGCGGACATGGCGAACAGTGGTTGCAGTAGGTGCACTGCCCGAGGTCATCGCCGGATCCGGCCTTGGCCACCGATTTGAAATCCTTTTCTTCTTCGGTGGCGTGGAGATAATGCAAGTCGGCAATAAGTTCTTCCATGTTGTCGATGCCGAGAATGCAGGTGGAGATACAAGGTTTTGCAAGGCAGTATGCTATGCACTGCTCAGGTGTGTAGGCCACGCCGAGCGGTGAGGTCTTCTCGTCGAGGAGACGCCCGCCGCCGCCGAAGGTCTTCATCACCGTAACGCCGATGTTATGGGTGGCGCAGTAGTCGTAAAATTCAACGCGCACCGGGTCTATTCCGTTCTGGAGGTTCTCCATCGCGCCTTTTTCCCACGGGATGGCGCCGCCGCGCAGCCTGTCGAACGCCGGGTTCAAGCTGAACATGATTACCTCTATCCATCCGCTTTTGGCGGCCGTGAGGGCAACCTCCGCATTATGACTGCTCACCCCTATGTGCTTTATCTTTCCTTCCTTCTTGAGTTGGAAAACGTAGTCCAGGAAAGGGCTTCCTTCAAGTTCGTCCCATTCCTCCGGACTGTCGGTGATGTGTATCATCCCCACTTCAATGAAGTCCGTGCCGAGGCGTTTCAGCAGATCCTCGAAGCCGACCTTTGTCTCCTCAAGGTCGCGGGTGCGTGTGTGCTGGCCATTCTTGAATATGGTGCCTATATGACCTTGAATAATCATCTTGTCGCGGCGTCCTTTGAGTGCGGCCCCGATGTTAGAGCGTGTCTTCGGGTCGGCGTCATAGATGTCGATGTAGTTCATTCCGCTGTCTATCGCGGCCGTCATCAGCTCTATCGAGCCGGCGGTGTCGAGTTTGCTGAACCCTCCGCAGCCTATGCTTATCTCGCTCACTTTCAGTCCAGTGTTACCTAACTGCCGGTAAGTCATGGAGTTGCTTTGCTTTTTCTGACAGGAAGCCGCAGCTATGACAACCATGGCGGTCAATATCGCGACTGACAGTTTTTTTCCGTATTTCATCACGTTGAAAATTGTTTTAAAATGTTTCATTAACCTATTATTTCAGCAAGCTCGCCGACAGTTTTCGGGAGGTGCGGCCCAAGCACGCGGTGTCCCGTCTCGGTGATGAGAAGGTCGTCTTCGATGCGTATTCCGCCGAAGTCGCGGTATTTGTCCACAACATCGTAGTTTATAAAGCTCTCGAATTTCCTTTCCTTCTTCCAGATGTCGATGAGATGCGGGATGAAGTAGATGCCGGGTTCAATGGAGACCACGAAACCGGGTTTCAGTTCGCGCGCCATGCGCAGCGACGCCCAGCCGAATATCTTGCTCGGGCGCACCGTCTCGTCGTAACCTACATGAATCTGGCCGAGACCCTCCATGTCGTGGACGTCGAGGCCAATCTGATGTCCTAATCCATGGACCATGAACAGCGCGTGGGCCCCAAGTTCTACAGCTTCCTTAACATCGCCCTTCATAAGTCCGAGGTCCTTGAGCCCCTGGGCGATGACCTCGCACGAGAGGCGGTGGAGTTCCTTGTTGTAGAGTCCAGGGCGAGCGGCATCTATGGCGTCGAGGTTGGCCTTGAGGACAATCTCGTATATTTCCTGTTGCTTAGTGGTAAATTTTCCGTTCACAGGCATTGTACGGGTGTAGTCAGAGCAGTAGTTCATCAGGCCTTCGGCACCTGCGTCCATCAGAAGCATATTGCCTGCTTTCAGAATGCCGTCATGGGCGTGATTGTGCAATGTTTCGCCGTGCTGGGAAAGAATAACTGGAAACGATATTCCGTTTCCGAAAGAGAGCGCTATGCCCTCGGCAAGTCCTGCGAGTTCCCTCTCCGATTCGCCCTCGTGGCAGCGGCGCATGACCGCGGTGTGCATCCTGACGCCGATTTCACAGGCCTTGTCCATCTCGTCGATCTCGCATTGCTCCTTTGCAGAACGCAGGGTCACAATGCCTTTTATAAGTTCCAAAGAGACCTCATCGCGGATTGTGTTGACGTTTATGCCGGTGAGGTTTGCCAGGAGAATCTGGTTGTCGCCGCGGTAGGGCGGCGTGAAATGCACCTTTCTTCCCTGCTGCCGTGCCTGCTGTATGAAGTCGGCAAGCATGGCGAAGGGATGTGTCTCTGAAACACCCACCTTTTCGGCCAAAGAGGCCACTGTGGGCTGATCGCCCATCCAGATGACATCGTCAATGCCGAAATCGTTGCCGAAAATCATCGATTTCCGCGCGTCAAAGTCTATTACTGCCGCTATGTCTGCAACCGAAAGACCGAAGAAATAGAGGAAGTCGCTGTCCTGACGGAAATTATAGGTGTTGTCGGGATAATTCATAGGAGCCTCATGGTTTCCCAAGAAGACTGCAATTCCGTGGCCCACGGCCTCGGCAAGCCTGTCGCGGCGGCTTACATAAACACTTCTTTCAAATAGTGGATTCATATCTTTGTTTTTTGTTTATTCGTTTATTTGTTTATTCGCCTGTTTTTTGTTTTCAGGCTCTTTGATCTTTTCATTAATATTGAATTTGCAATAGTCTTTGAAGTGATTCAAGAGTGCAAAAGTAATGAAAAAAGAAACATACGGGGCGCGGCTTTAAATTTATTAAGGATATTTTGTGATACTTGGCGATTTTTGTTATCTTTGCAGTTTGTATGAAGAAATGACTTTATGCGAGGAAAGAAAAAAGTTTCAATATGGCTGCCGGCGGTTGTGATTGCCCTGTTTGCCGTCTCGTGCGGAAACAAGGAGAAATTCTCCACAACACCGCACATAGAGTTCGTGGCGTTGGAGAAGGTCTCCGACGGAACCGGCCTCGACAGCCAGGCCGACCTCATCATCCGCTTCCAGGACGGCGACGGCGACATTGGGCTGGACGAAACCGACAAGGATCCCGCATTCGCCAAAGATTCACCGTACTATTACAACTTTTTCATAAACCTGTATGAAAAGCAGAACGGCGAGTGGGTGAAGATTGAGCCGCCCACCCCGCTGCATGCCCGCATACCGCACCTAAGCAGCAGCGTGCCCGAATCTATCGAGGGAAAACTCACCATAAGGACTTTCATCAACAACCCCTACTCTGCCCACGACACTGTGCGCCTCTCATGCTACATCGTCGACAGGGCGCTGCACCACAGCGACACCATAGTAACACCCGAATTAAAGATAAGGAAATGAACATAACCGAAGAAGTGAAAAAACTTGTAGCGCTGGCGCTTCAGGAAGACATCGGCGACGGCGACCATTCGTCGATATGCTGCATTCCGGTCTCTGCAACCGGCAGCATGAAACTTCTGATAAAGCAGGAGGGAGTGCTTGCAGGCGTTGACGTCGCCCGTGAAGTGCTGCGCCAGGTCGATGAAAGCATTGCGATGGAGCAGTTTCTGCACGACGGCGCCGAGGTACGCCCCGGCGACATCGCGTTCATGCTGAAGGGGCCGGCCAGGAGTATGCTCACCGCCGAGCGCACGTTGCTCAACTTCATGCAGCGCATGAGCGGAATCGCAACCGCCACACGCCAATACGCCGACTTGGTGAAGGGTACCGGCGTCGTTCTCCTCGACACCCGGAAAACCACCCCCAACATGCGCGTTTTCGAAAAAAACGCCGTCACAGTGGGCGGCGGCCAGAACCACCGCTTCGGACTCTACGACATGATTATGCTGAAAGACAACCACATCGACTTCGCAGGAGGCATCGAAAACGCCATAGATCTGGCTGTCAAATATCTGAAAGACAACAATCTGGACATAAAAATCGAGATTGAATGCAGAAACCTTGAGGATGTGAGGCGGGTGCTGGAGCACGGAGGCGTGCACCGCATAATGTTCGACAACTTCACCCCCGAACAGATTGTGGAGGGTGTGAGAATGGTTGGCCGCAGGGTTGAGACCGAGGCCTCGGGCGGCATCGTGAAGGAGACTCTCCACGACTACGCCGCCACCGGCGTTGACTTCATATCCGTGGGTGCCTTCACACACCACATCTCGTCTCTGGACATGAGTTTGAAATACGTTAACTAACAGGATTCCCGTCCACTATGCTGAAGAATTTTTTCAGATTGGCGAGCGTGAGGTTCCGTCAGTGGAGCGCTGACTTGGAACGCGTTCCCTTTTTGGGAAAATTGGTCAGGAAGTCGAAAACGGCGACCTTGCCTGGGCTGCAGAAAGTGCCGGTTTACGACGTTGCCCGTTTCTTCGCGCAATCGCTCAACAAAGGGGTGGTTTTTCAGCGGGCGGCGGCAATCACGTACCGCATCTTCGTGGCCCTGATTCCCATGGTCATCGCACTCTTCTCGTCCATAGCATTCCTCGGCTCAAACTTCCAGAACGCGCTGATCTCGCTTCTCGAGTCGCTTGTGCCGCCATACGTCTGGCCTGCCGTCTCGGGAATGATAACCGACCTTGTGATGCGGCAAAACGGAACATTGTCGTCGTTCATGCTCGTGATAGGCATCTATTTCACCGTGGTGTGCATCAACGCCATATTGGTGGCCATGAACACATCCTACTTCAACGAGGAGAACCGCAACATCTTGAAGCAGATTCTGTTGAGCGTAAGACTTATGTTCCTGACATTTCTGATAATAATAGTCGTGGCGGTACTGTTCATCGTCTCTTCATTTGCAATCGACTACATCGACACACTTTTTATCAACAATCCAAGGCTATACTCTTTCATGGTGCATTTCCTGAAGTGGGTCCTCGTGTATGCCTCCATCTATTTTCTCATAAGCATTTTCTATTACCTTGCACCCGTGAAAAGAGGCAACTACAGGTTCTTTTCAGCCGGATCCTCCACATGCACAATCCTTCTTGTGCTTTTCCTGTGGATAATAAACATATACTTCTCAAACTTCTCGAACTACAACATCATATACGGTTCATTGGGCGCACTTTTCGCAATACTTCTGTGGATAAACTGGAGCGCCTCCATATTCCTTATATGCTACGACTTGAATGTTAGCATCGCCAAGGCAAAGAGCGAGAACAAGAAATTAAGCGACAATTTGAAAATAAAAGACTGAGATATGGAAGATTTGATTGAAATACTCATTTTCGTCGGCGTAATCGGCTGGACGGTGATTTCGTTGGTCATCAAGCAGAAGAGCGAGAATGCAAAGCAGGCGGTTCCGAAAGGCAGGCCGCAGCACTTGGAAGTTGAAGAGGATGAGCGGCATACCGTCCGCACCGCGCCGGCACGCGAAAACATCACGAAAGACAGCGCCGCGCAGCCATTCTCCTACGAAACCATGAGCGACCGCGACTTCAAGGCGGAATTCGACAAGAACAGCGAAGAAGGAATCAACACCGCCGTGGATGACCATAGCGCAGGCAATCCTCTCGATTTCAGTGAAGAGGAAATCTACAAGGGCGTTATATATTCTGAAATTCTAAAGAAAAAATATTGACACTGACTAAAAAAAGAAACCATGAACAATGAATCTGTTGACTATCTTGGGACACCAATCGAGTTTTTGAAGGGGGTTGGGGACAAGCGCGGGGCGGTGCTTCGCAAGGAGTTCGGAATTAACACTTTCCGGGACCTTCTGTACTACTTTCCATACAGGCATATCGACAAATCGCATGTGTACAAAGTGAGCGACATCGTGAGCGACGGCGGCTACATCTTGCTCCGCGGCACGATTGGCAACTTGCGCTTTGCAGGGCAGAACAGGGCGCGACGCCTCACGGCAACGTTCAGCGACGACACCGGCACACTGGATCTTGTCTGGTTCAACGGACTGAAATGGGTTGAAGACACGCTCAGGTCAAGGCACG
Organism: uncultured Bacteroidota bacterium; assembly: GCA_902796805.1. Classification (GTDB taxonomy): domain Bacteria; phylum Bacteroidota; class Bacteroidia; order Bacteroidales; family WCHB1-69; genus F23-D06. The sequence goes on along the minus strand of CADBQG010000070.1, from coordinate 36,584 downwards.
AGTTCGTGATATTCGGAAAGCCGACGCTTTTCAACAACAGATGGAATATGACTCACCCCGAGCTCATAGACCCCAGCCAGCAGCAGGACTCACCCGTCTCGCTGAGATTCCAGCCTTTGTATAACACCTCTGAAACTGCAAAGAAGAAATCTCTTGACTCGAAAGCGGTTTCTCGACTGATGGTCAACTTGCTCACAGCTGTCAAAGACAACATCCCGGAAACCCTGCCCTTGGAGATGGTGAAAGACCTCAACCTCCTTCCCTTGCGCGTAGCTCTTGTCAACATCCACTTCCCAGAAGACAACCTCAAACTCTCGAAGGCCAACCTGCGGCTTAAGTTCGACGAGCTTTTCTTCACGCAAATGCGGCTGCTGAAGATGAAACTCATCAACACTAACAAGTTCAAGGGCCATGTATTCGCGCACGTTGGCGACAAGTTCAACAGGTTTTACAGGGAGTGCCTTCCGTTCGACCTGACCGGCGCCCAGAAGAGGGTTTTGCGCGAGATACGCGCCGACGTGGGCGGCGGGCGGCAGATGAACAGACTGCTTCAAGGCGACGTGGGCAGCGGGAAAACCGTGATAGCGCTGTTCAGCATGTTGCTGGCCAACGACAACGGCTTCCAAGCCTGCATGATGGCGCCAACAGAAATCTTGGCAACGCAGCACTTCGAGAAAATCAGCCGCCAGCTGGCTCCGCTGAACCTCCGCGTGGAGTTTCTGTCGGGCTCAACAAAAGCCGCCGCGCGCAAAAAAATCCTCGCCGCCCTGAAAGATGGCGAAATCGACATCCTCATAGGAACGCACGCACTCATAGAAGACCCTGTGGTCTTCAAGAATCTCGGCATCGTGGTCATCGACGAACAGCACCGCTTCGGCGTGGAGCAGCGGGCGAAGCTATGGCGAAAAAGCACCACCCCGCCCCATATCCTGGTCATGACGGCCACACCCATACCCAGAACCCTTGCCATGACCCTCTACGGCGACCTCGACGTTTCTGTGATTGACGAACTTCCCAAAGGAAGGAAACCCATAATAACCAGGCACTTCTATGAAAAAGACAGACTCAAGGTGCTTGGATTCATGAAACAGCAAATCGACCTCGGGCGACAGATATACGTGGTCTATCCTCTGATACAGGAGTCGGAGTCGCTCGACCTGCTGGACCTTCAGGCCGGCTTCGACGCAATAACGCAGTCGTTCCCCAGCCCGGCCTACAGCGTGGCGATGGTCCACGGGAAACAGAAGAACGAGGACAAGGACTTCACGATGAGCAGATTCAAGAATGGCGAGATACAGATTCTGCTTTCAACAACCGTGATAGAGGTCGGCATAGACGTGCCGAATGCTTCAGTGATGGTGATAGAGAACGCCGAGAGGTTCGGGCTTTCGCAGCTTCACCAGCTTCGCGGCAGGGTAGGACGAGGCGCCGAACAGTCATATTGCATCTTGATGTCGAAATACGAAATCTCAACGGAAGGTCGGAAAAGGCTCGATGCAATGGTGGAGACCAACGACGGCTTCGAGATAGCCAACTTTGACCTCAGGCTTCGCGGTCCCGGCGACCTTCAGGGCACCCGTCAGAGCGGGATGCTCGACTTCAAGATCGCAGACCTCGCCAAAGACGAAAAACTCGTTGTGTACACCCGCAACCTGGCGCAGCAGATACTTGAGAAAGACCCCGGGCTTTCGCTTCCTGAGCACCGGCGCATTGCCGAAACCCTGGCAAAGCAGATGCAAAAAGACACCGACTGGAGCGTAATCAGCTGATTGAAGCTCTTTACATATCTATCTCTATCACGTTGTTGCCATATTCTATGACAAACGTGGCAGGAACTCTCCTGAATTGCGCGGTTTCTTCATCAAACACCTCGAAAAACTCATCATCGATTTTGAACGATAGACCTGTAGTCTCGCCTTTGCGGAGATGGAGACGCTTGAAACCCGCCAGCGTCTTCACCGGTCCTTTGGTGTCGTCTTTGTTTGTTACATAGACTTGTACGACCTCATCACCGTCAAGACCACCGGTGTTCCCAACCATGAACTTGAGCGTCTGTGTCTTGGGGTCGAACTTTCCTCCATAATAGTCAAAATGGGAATAACTCAGGCCGTGTCCGAAGGGATACAACGGTTTTTCCTTGAGATACCTGTAAGTTCGGTTTTCCATCGAATAATCGTCGAAAGGAGGAAGTTTGTTTCTTGAACTGTAAAACGTCACGGGAAGTCTCCCGGCTGGATTAACCTTCCCGAACAGCACGTCGGCAACTGCGGTGCCGGCGGCCTGCCCGCCATACCAGGCCTCGAGGATGGCGTCGGTGTTCTCATCCTCCCAGTCCAACGCCAAGGCTCCGCCAGAGCAGAGGACGAGAACCACGGGCTTCCCCATCACCCTGATTTTTTCCAGCAGCTTTCGCTGTACTGCCGGCAACTCTATCGACGTCCTGTCGCCGCCAAGGAAACCCTCGGCCTCCACTTCAAGCTGCTCGCCCTCGAGTTCCGGGGTGAGACCGCCCACAAAAACGACAATGTCGGATTTCTCAATCTTTCTGAAAAAATCCTTCGGAAGCTCATATTTCCAATCGGCATGATGACATGCGGTGTCGAAAAAGATGTCCGGCCGTGAGTTTTTGGGCAGCGCATTCACATGCCGGGTTATGCCCTCGAGGATTGTCACAGTATTTCTTGGTGTTCCATTGTAATTTCCTGAAAGCATCACCGAGTCGGCAGCATTTGGCCCAACGACTGCAATGTTCTTGTATTTTGACGGGTCAAGGGGAAGGATTCCGTTGTTTTTAAGCATGACAATGCTTTTTCTGGACATATCGAGTGCCATGCTGTCGAAAACTGCGTTGTCCAGTCTCTTGTTGAACGGCTGCACAGGGTCAAACATGCCAAGCTGGAATCTGGCCTTCAGTATTTTGAATACATGCAGGTTGATGTCTTCGACACTGATGAGGTTTGCGGCAACTGCCTCTTTCAGGGCGTTTAAGCCGCTTCCGCATTCCAAGTCCACAACCGAGCCGAAAGCGGCGGCGGCGGCGTGGGCGGCGGATTCGTGCGTCCTGTGGCGCAGAATAACCGTGTCCGGCTCCCAACAGTCGTTCAGCGCCCAACAGTCGGTAACGAAGAGTCCGTCATAACCCCAGCGGTTCTTGAGTATGTCAACCAGGATGGCGTCGTTAGTGCAGCACGGGCTTCCGTTGAGCCTGTTGTATCCGCACATCACCATGGCCACATCAGAGTTCGTTACTATGCGCCTGAAAGCGGGAAGATATGTTGACCAGAGGTCGCGCTCGTTCACAACGGCGTTGAACGAGTGCCTGGTTGACTCGGGGCCGCTATGGACAGCAAAGTGCTTGAGGCACGCCAGCGCCTTGTATCTCCCATCGTGCTTCTGCTGAAGTCCGTTCACACAGGCAGTTCCCATCATGGCGGTGAGATAGGGGTCTTCTCCGTAAGTCTCCATTCCCCTGCCCCAACGCGGATCCCTGAAAATGTTGATGTTCGGCGCAAAGAAGGTCAGTCCGGTGTTGTCGCCGTAGCGGAGGCTTTGTTGTGATTCGTAATATTTCATACGGGCTTCGTCGGCCACCATCGAGAACATCCTCTGCACCGCGCGGTCGTCGAAAGTCGCGGCGAGGGCGATTGGCATTGGATACACCGTTGCGATGCCGTTGCGCGCAACCCCGTGCAAGGCCTCGTTCCACCAGCTGTACGCGGGAATTCCCAGCCTCTCCACGGCGGGATTGGCGTGCTCAAGAAAACCAAGCTTCTCGTCCAATGTGAGCTGACTCAACAGGATCTCGGCACGCTCTTCGGCCGAAAGACTTGCGTTTCGGAAATCACCTTGGGAAAATGCAGCCGCAAATGAAAGTAAAAATGAAGTAACTGCCAGTAACCGCTTCATAACACCCTATTTAATGATTATCGTTTTCTCAAAAAGGCCTTCGGGGGTATAAAATCTCAAAACATACAACCCTGGTGCCAAATGATTCACCGCAGTCCTGTTCATGCCTGGCAAAACCTCGTGCTCGCCAACAACACGACCGTCCTGACACACAATCTCACACCTGTATTCAGAGTCTTGTCGGTTGTAAATGTTGATAAAGCCGCCAGCAACAGGATTTGGATACACTTCTATCAGTCCATCCTTTCTGACATCCAAAACAGATGTCCGGAAATCAACAACAACAACATAGTCCTTTGATGTCTGATGGGGCGTCGTCGCGGTAAAAACCACCGGACTCGCAAAGTTAACCAGCTCACCTGAGGAAGGCGAGACCATGACACCTGCAGGAGCCGTGATTTCAGGTCTGAGATATGTACAGCCCTGATCTGAACTGCAATTCACCTGCACGTATATCGTGTCATAGTTTGCGGAATATAAAAACTCACCGTATGCATCCTGTGAAATGGAGGAGTTGTCGGCCGCCTTGAAAGAAAATGACGTTATTTCAGGAGTTATAACGTTGAAAGGCAAATAGTTCACAAGACCGTAGATATTCGAGTCGGCCTGATGGTAGATGACATTCTCCACATCAGAAGCATTGTCGTAACCCCAGTAGTTGCCCACTGCTTCAATGTCGGAATTAGAATTGTTGAAAAGGGCGTATTCAACGCCGCTGTTGGCATTGTCGTAAATCAAGTTGCGGCCGGGGTCGTCCTCAGTTCCAAGGTCGATATTGCTGTAATAGATGGCCGTAATGCCCCATAAATTGCCGGTGATCAGGTTTCTGCGTATTGTAGAGGCACATGTGGCGTCGTAGCCGAATATGCTTATTCCACTGCCACCGTTATTGGGATTAACCTCCAGATTATTGTATATGAACTGGTTGTCGGTTATCCATGAGGAAATCCTGTAACCGTTCTGCGTGAAACCGTAGCGGTTGCACTTCACAATATTGTCCCTGACCACAACAAGCGTTGTATTAGGATTGTAGAGGTTTGATATTCCAATGCCGCCCGACATGGTGCTGGCAAGTCCTTCTATAGTATTCCCGACTATCAGAACCGTGTCGTTTGCAGAAGGCCCGATGTTTATCTGTGGATTGTTTGTGTTTGCCAAGACATTGTTATACATTCTGTTATACAATATCTTCGGGCTCCCCTCCGTGTTTATAGCCGACTGGATTGCACAAGCCGCATTGTCATGAAAGTTGCAATGCTCTATTGCAGGACTGCAGTTCATATAGCTTATCACATGGCTTGAGAAGCCGTGGAACTCGCATTCTGAGAACCTCACATCACTGTTTATCAAAAAAATGCGCCTGCAGTTTTCAATATCCACTTTTTTCATCACACTGCCTGCCGAAGAGTCAAACCTGACCTCAAAGTATTCGTCTTCCGGAGTTGTGAGTCCGAACATCTTAAAAGGTGTTGCTCTTTCTTCCGAGAACAATGTTCCAATAATTTCAATCTTCACTTCCGGATACACATTCACGCACGAGTCGGAACTTGCAAAAAGCAGCGTGTCAGTGGAGGAAATGGTGATGTCCTGCTTTACTATAAAAGTAGAGCCGATTTTCTCAACCACCTCAGGAGCGGCCTCGCTCAAGTACGACAGCGTGAAACTGCGGCTTTCCGACGGTGATACCCACTGCGCGAAAGCTCTGATTGAAATCAGCGTTAAAACTGATAAAGCAATGATTCTATTCATCATCTTTGTTTTGATTTGAATGTTCATAATTTGAATTTCAAGGGAGGTGTTTGCATCCATCCACTACCTGACCAAAGTGATTGAGCCGTTGAGAAGAAAGGCCGTCTCGCCTGTAAGAGTGCGTACATAAAGCCTGCAGCCGTAGAAGTAAACCCCGTCGGGACAAGGTAGCTTAGTCGTTTCGTCAGTGCCATCCCACAAGATGTCAGGATTGTTCGACCTGAAGACTCGTTTTCCCCACCTGTCGAATATGTCGATGTCTATCTTGTACACTCCAAAATAAGGATATATCGGGGTGTAGATGTCGTTCACGCCGTCGGAATTGGGCGTGAATATGTTTGGCAGACTGTATTCCAGGCAGTCGAACACATCCATACAAACCGAATCCGACAGATTGGTGCGGTTATGATTGCTGTCGGCAACGCGCATCGCGAAACAGCCGACAAGCAACTCTGAGGACTGCCCCGCTATGGAGTAACTGCAAGGTTCGGGATAACAAACTTGCGCATTTTCGAAAGAGTCGATGCATGCAAAGTCGGAATTGGGCGTTGGCTTGTAGTATATGTAGTAGCGCACCGCGTCGGACGCTGCCGTATCGGAACTGAAAACCCAGTCGAACTCAACGCTCTGGCAGTCGCTGGAAACGCTTATGACGGGCATTTCGGGCGGTTCGTTGTCGAACGGTGTCGCGCACCTTTCCTGCGAACGGTTGAAAAGCGGCCCGATGGTGTCGGGAACCAAGTAGTAGCCTCTTGCTTTTACGTGATAACAATATTCCTGCCCGTTTACAAGGTTATAGTCGGTATAAAACCTTGACCGGGCGGTTGTTATGGAATCCCATGAATGAATATGGGAATTATATCTGTATATCACATAGTCCACATTGTTCCAAGGTTGTACATTGTCCCAGAAAAGAGTTATCCGCCTGTCTGAAGGCACAAGAGTCAGAAAAATCGTTTTCGCACTGTTTGACTTTTCAATAACAGTGTCGTGGTTAGAGATTGTCACATAGTATGAATGAGAGCTGTCAAAAGTGTTCAGGTTATAATCCAAGTAATAAAGTGTGTCGTACTGGTTTTCGGAAGCCTGGACAGTATGCACTGGCACGCCGTCTCTGTACACATCAAAATGGTACGGCGGCGGAAATGCAATTGAGTCCAGTTCAGGAGGGAACAGCCAACCCACTATCACCTGCCCCGCTGCGCTGTCGGTGATTGCCACATCGGCGTTAACTATCACTGGCGCGTCGTTGGCGATACTGGCGCATATTCGCTCGGAAACAACACTTTCAGACCCGTCAGGAAATAGCGCCACCACGCGATAACAATAGATGTTCCCGTGATATATCGGATACACCGACCCGTCGTCGGTGAACACAGTGTCGGTCCATCCGTTTGTTGTGCCGACCTTCACGTAGCCCGCCTCGTCTGGAAGCCCTGTCTGACATGAGTCAGGCTCGAACTCGTCGTGGTTTGTTCTTCTGTAAACATCATATCCAACCGCATTGGAACACCTGTCTGGCGACCAATCCAACATAATCACATTCCCTTCCGGAACGGCATTCAGGTTTTCCGGAGCCGGGGGTATAACACGAATCCTCAATGTTTTGAAAGATACAAGTTCAACCTGCGGGCCGTTGTCTTTTGCCTTGAACAGCATTTCATACGGCGTTTTCTTTATATGGTTGCATGTGGTTTGCCATACAAAATGGGTGAAATATGTAACGCTGTCGGTTATTTGGGAGAAGACTGCAGGCGACTCGTCAAGCAACAAAGGCTCGCCAGTGGCAGTCAATGTAACGAACTTGGAGGTTTCGTCTGACACTTTAACCAACAGGTCGACACGACTTCCAGCCACAACGCATGTATCCTCAACCTCCACAACAGGAGGGCGGTTGTTGCACGGGGCAATGGTAATCTGCATGTCTCTCACCATGCTGCTCACCACCATGCCGTTGCGCCACTCCTCAATGAGGATGGCCACGTTGTACTCACCGGCAAGCGTGGGCGAGTCCCACACGAACTCGCCGGTAACCCTGTCAATCTCTATGAAATTCGAGGCGAACGGCAGAGAATATCCCGGTATGTCCTCTCCATCAAGTCCCCTACAGTTTATCAGACTGAAAGTCAGGCTGTCGCCGTCGTCGTCAAACGCGCCGGGATTATGGTAGTACGGAGTGTTAACGCACCCATTGTCCAATGGAGGGTTCAGAAGCCGGGGCGAGGAATTTCCACCTATGAACGGATTGATAACCAGTATAGTCTCAATAAAGAACGGTATCTCAACAGAACTCGGAATGTTTACAATTCCCGCATTCCTGTTAGGGTCTTCAAAAGTAACATGAAAGGTTCCTGCCGCAGAGAAAGTGTGTTCCGAGATGTAAGTGTTCCTGCTCACGTCATTGCCGAGGTTGACCTTGCTGCTGCGCTCTATTACCGTAGATGTGCCGTCGCCCCAGAAAACCTCTATTTCGGGACGGTCGGCGGGACTTGGAGTATATGTGTAAGTGGTGATAGTGAACTCGTATGTCAGGCCAGAGACATATCTGTAGCTAATCTCTCCCGCGCGCTGGTGCGTGGCGTAACACACTGCCATTGTCAGCATGAACGCTACAACAAGAACCGTATGGCGTATCCTAACTCTCATCGCCGCAGACCTTTATTACCTTTCCTTCAACGAGCCTGTACTTTTCGAGGCTCTCCGGGCACACGGCAACGCCGTCGCCGTTGAACTGCAGGCGGCATCCGCGCTCACTCACCCAGCCCGACTGCCGGGCGGGGTTGCCCACCACTAACGCAAAATCCGGGACATCCGTCGTCACCACCGCGCCGGCGCCGATCATAGCATATTCACCTATTGTGTGCCCGCACACCACAGTGGCGTTGGCACCTATTGTAGCGCCGCGCTTAACAAGAGTTTTACGAAATTCACTCTTCCGCTCGATGAAAGCCCTCGGGTTCAGAACATTAGTAAAAACCATCGACGGTCCGAGGAATACATCATCCTCGCACGTAACCCCGGCATATACCGAGACATTGTTCTGTATTTTGACATTGTCGCCAAGCACAACCCCACTGCCAATCATGACATTCTGCCCGACAACGCAGTTCCTGCCTATCCTGGCACCTGCCATCACATGCGAGAAGTGCCATATCCTGGTGTTCCCGCCTATCTCACACCCTTCGTCCAATATTGCAGTTTCGTGAACAAAATACTCCTTCATAGCTGACTACTAACGATTGTTTGGCATATATATTGCAGCTGCGAGTCATCCAACTCAGTATGCATCGGCAACGACACAACCTCACGACACACTCTTTCCGAACACGGAAATGAACCGGTGCCGTGCTCCGGGGAAAAACATCTCTGCAAATGCACCGGAAGAGGGTAATACACCGTTGTGGGGATTCCGTTCCGTTTCAAAAGTTCCCTGAAAGAGTCCCGCATTCCTGCATCCACCTTGACAGTAAACTGGTGAAAGGTGTGCGTTGATTTTTCCGACAGAACCGGCAGTTGCACGCCGGCACATCCGGCAAGTTCATTCAAATAATGTCCCGCCGCCCTTCGCCGCGCCGAAATGTACTCGTCGAAGTGTTTAAGCTTCACGTTCAACACTGCGGCCTGAACGGTGTCGAGGCGGGAGTTCATCCCGAACATTTCATGGAAATACTTTTCTTTCGAGCCGTGGTGACATATCATCCTGACTTTTTCGGCAAGGTTCTGGTCGTTGGTCATTACCGCGCCGCCGTCGCCGCAGCAGCCGAGGTTCTTTGTAGGGAAGAACGACGTGCAGCCAAGGAGACCCATTGTGCCGGCCTGCCTCACAGTCCCGTCAGAGAAGGTATATTCCGCGCCAAGGGCCTGGCAGGCGTCCTCTATGACTACGAGGTTGTGGCGGGCGGCTATGGCAAGAATCGGCTCCATGTCGGCGCACTGCCCGAAGAGGTGCACCGGAATCACCGCTTTCGTCCTGCGGGTTATCTTCTCTTCAATGAGGTTGGGGTTGATGTTGAATGTGTCTTCGCAGATGTCAACGAAAACAGGTTTCGCGCCGACACGCACAACGGCCCCGGCGGTTGCGAAAAACGTGAACGGCGTTGTGATGACTTCGTCGCCGGCGGTGATTCCTGCGGCCATGAGCGCGGCAGTCAGCGCGTCGGTGCCGCTTGCGCACGACACTACATGCCGCGAACCGACATATCTTGCCAGGCCAAGTTCGAATTCCTCCACTGCCGGACCCTGAATATAACTGCCAGAAGCCATGACTTCCAACACAGCAGCGTCAATCTCATCTCTTATGCGATCGTGCTGTCCTTTCAAGTCAACCATCTGTATGCAGTTCATTTCCTTACCGTAAAAAACGTGCAAAATTATAAAAAAAATGAAGTTGGCCGTCAACTGGCAGCGTTGAACAGACCGAAGCAGGCCGACCCGCTGCCCGACATCGAGGCATAGACCGCACCTTCGTCATAGAGCTTCTGCTTCGTCTCCGCCAACAACGGGTATTTTTCAAACAAACTCTCCTCAAAATCATTGACTATCAGATTTTTCCATTTTTCAACCGGTCGTTTTACAGCTTCAACAAGCGATATTGACGGCAGTTTTGGAGTAACACCTCCGTATGCCTCCCTTGTTGAAATGCTTATTTCCGGCTTTACAATTTTCAACTTGTATGCGGAGAGATCCAGACTAACAGGCGTCATTATCTCGCCGCGGCCGGTGGCATATACGGGCTCGTTCAGAATGAAGAAGGGAACATCGCTGCCCAATTGCAGAGCATATTCCTGCATTCTGTCCATGGGAATCGACAGGCAGAACAGGTCATCGAGAAGCCTAAGCGTTGCGGCTGCGTCGGCGGAGCCGCCCCCGAGTCCGGCACCCGACGGTATCCCCTTCCTCAACGAAATCTCCACACCGGAAATCCCGAAGTCCTTCTGCAAAAGCCTGAAAGCCTTCGTGCAGAGATTGCTCTCAACATCGCCAATATCTTCCGTACTGTCAATGTCGAGCGTGAAGCCGCCGGCAACCCTCCTCACAGTCATTAAGTCGTGGAAAAAATCAGTAGGATAGAATATGGTCTGAAGATTGTGATACCCGTCTGGACGCTTCTCCACAATCTGCAGCCCTATGTTAACCTTTGCGTTAACTTCGACAGAGATGCTCCTTCCCGTCTGTGTCATATCTTTATGTTGTCGAAGTTTTTGCCGAACACACTTGCTGTTTTCGATATAGTTATGAAAGCGTCTGGATCCAATTCCTTTATAATCCTGGTTATCTCCGACTTGTCTGTCTTGTGCGCCACAATCAGCAGCACATCGCTTTCCTGGTGGTTGAACGAGCCATAACCTCTCAGAAACGTGGCTCCTCTGTGTAATTTTGTGTTTATCTGCTTGGCTATATCTTCATTCTTCTTCGAGAAAACCATGAACTGATAGGTCTGCCTGTAGCCGTCGATGACCAAGTCGGAGACGATTATCGACACGAACAAAACAACAAAACTGTACACAAGCCGCTGCACATCGTGGAAGATGAAATACGAACTTCCAACAATGATAAAATTGACTGAGAGACTTATCTTTCCATACGAAATGCTGCGGTATTTACCCACCATCAGGGCTATGATGTCCACACCGCCGGTGTTGCCTCCCCAGTTTATAGACATACCTATCCCAAAGGCCGAGATAGCCGAGCCGATTATCACGCTCATGAACATGTCGTCGACGAGCGGTTCTGTGATATACATCTGGAACACGTAAAACAATCCACCGAGTATAAAGGTGCATATCAGAGAGTTGACACAAAATTTAGGACCGAGTATCTTCCAGGCTATGCCAATGAGAATGGCGTTCATCAGGAAGGTTGTAAGGCCCACAGGTATCGAGTTGTTCGCAAAATAGATTATTGAGGCCGCACCGGCAACACCGCCGCCGGCAACACCGTACGGTATTAGAAACGCCGACCATCCGAATGCGAAAAAGGCCAGTCCGACAACAATGAAAAAGTAATTCTTGGCCTCCCTGATGACATCATTTCTAGTAATCCTGACACTCATATTCAGTTACTGTTTTTTTTCTGCAAAGATAATAAAAAATGGCACCTTCGCGTTACTGTTTTTAACAGAATACACAAAGAATCATGACACATGGTATAACAAGCAGAAAAACCGTTTTGTTAGCGATGATGGCAGTGCTGTGCACAATGCCGGCATTCACGCAGACCGACGTCAGGCTCGACCCTGAATTCGGCGCCCGCATTTCCGCCGCCGTTGACAAGAAAATCATAAAAGGCCTTCACATATCCCTCGAGGAAGAGGCTCGATTTGACAACAATTTCAGGGGATTCCAACGCCTACAGACAACCTTGGGCGCAAGCTACAAGGTAAACAACTACTTCAAGTGCGGTGTCGGGTACGTGCTTATCGCGCCCTACAGCTCGTCCACATCCTCTTTCGGAAATCTGAGGCACAGACTGTATGCCGACGCTACAGGAAGTATAAAGTTCGGAAACTTCTCGATAGCTCTGAAAGAACGCTTCCAGTGGACATACCGCATGGGCGACTTCAACGAATATCAGAATCCAAGGAACGCATTCACACTAAAAAGCCGTCTCACTTTCAAGTACAAGTTCAGGAAAGTTACGCCTTTCGCCTATTTTGAAATCAGGAATGTGTTTAACGCCCCCGTCATTCACGCCAACTTTGACGGCTCGTCGTATTTAACTGATTCAGGGAGCGAGAAAGGCGAGCCGGGATGGTTTCTGGACGGCTTCAAGGGCGTGTATGTGAACAGATACCGCGGCGCCACGGGCATCGACGTGAAAGTTGACTCGAAAAACGAGCTTTCGTTCTATTTCATGGGCGACTATCTGTACGACAAGGTAGTTGACGCCAACGCAGAGGGCACAAAGCTGAAATCCTACACCACAGAGAAGGGGTTCTTCGGGACTATAGGCGCGGAATACACGTTCTCTTTCTAATCTTTCCTTTTCTTCACGAGCTGTCCGCAGGCCGCTGATATGTCACGACCCTTGCTGAAACGCACATTCACCACCATGTTGCACCGTTTCAGCACATTTATAAACCTCTCCCTGTCTTGCACGGAACTCTTAATGAACGAGGAATTTTCAGTAGGGTTGTACTCTATTATGTTGATTTTCACGGGAAAAGCCCTGCAAAAGCGTGCCAGCTGCTCAGCATCCTCCTCTGTGTCGTTCACACCCGACAGCAAAAGGTATTCAACGGTTATCCTGTCGCCCGTCTTCTTGTGGTAATAAGCGAGAGCCTCACGCAAGTCGGCGAGACTGTTGCGCTTCGACACAGGCATAATCTCCCTTCTCACAACCGGGTTTGCGCTGTGCAGCGATATTGCCAGTCCGCAACGCAAATCTTTGTCGGCAAGAGTCCTGATTCCGTTTGTAACACCGGCCGTGGAAATCGTTATCCGCGACGGCGAGAGACCGAAAGACTCCTGGGATGTGAGCATTTCCACGGATTTCACTGTATTCTCCACATTTATCAGTGGCTCACCCATCCCCATATAGACAATGTTCGTGATTTTCCTGCCATATATGGACTCCGCCCTTCTGTCAAGAAGAAGATACTCGTCGACGATTTCGCTGTAATGCAGGTTTCTGACGAAGCCCATCGTGCCGGTGGCGCAGAACGCACAGTTCAGCGGACAGCCCACCTGCGTTGAAACACACGCCGTGACTCTGTCGCCTTGAGGTATCAGGACACCCTCCACAGCTTTCCCGTCATGCAGTTCTATGACAAATTTCACAGACTTGTCGCCGCTCACGACCTCATCGGCCACTTTCGCCGCGTGGAACGTAAAATTCCCGGCAAGGGTCTCTCTGAAGCCTGCGGAAATATTGGTCATGTCTTGGAAAGAGGCAACACCTCGCTTCCACAGCCAGTCCCATATCTGCTTGGCGCGGAACTTCTTCTCCCCGCACCCGACAACAAAGTTCTCCAGTTCTTCAAAACTTGCTTCCCTTATGTCTTTCATTGAATATTGGTATGTTTCAGATTTACAACAATTTGAGGAAACTTCTTTTTGAGATGCGCTGCCGCCGCCTCGGCAAAGTACACCGAGCGGTGCTGTCCGCCCGTGCAGCCGAAACCGACTGACAGATGGGTGAACTTGCGCTCTATATAGTTCTCTACCGACATGTCCAAAAGCCCGGCCACATGCTTCTCAAATTCACGCACCTCATCATACTTCAGCAGGTACTCCCTGACACATTCGTCCCTGCCGGTGAAGTCACGGTATGCGCTCTCGCGCCCGGGGTTTGGCAGCGCACGGCAATCGAACACGAATCCGCCGCCGTTCCCCGACTTGTCCTCCGGAATCCCCTTCTTATACGAAAAACTGCAAACGTCAACGGTCAGGTAGTCGCCAACCGCCGTTTGCTGCGGAACGTAACTGTCAACAACTGCATGAAGCACCTTGTCCAATTCGGGCAGATTTCCAGGCAAAGCATTGCTGTTCAAAAGGTTGCGCAAGTTCTCTATTGCATAGGGAATGCTCTGCAAGAAATGCGCCTTCCTTTCAAAATAGCCGCGATAACCGTATGCGCCCATGGCCTGCATGATTCTTATCAAAGAGAATGCGCCCACATACGACCTGAACTTTTCCCTGTCTATGTCAACATATTTGCCTAACTCATCCAAATACTTGTCTAACAAATGGGCGCGTGTTTCGGGAGAGAGATCCGCCTTTGCATCGTAGAGCAGCGACGCGATGTCGTACTGCAACGCGCCTCGCCGTCCTCCCTGATAGTCGATGAAGAAAACCTCGCCGTCATTCACCATTATGTTCCTCGATTGGAAGTCGCGGTAAAGGAAATAGCCGCTGTCGGCTTCGAGAAGATAGTCCATGAAAGCCTGGTAGTCATCCTCGAGAAGCTGTTCGTTGAACTGTATGTTTACCATCTTCAGATAGTAGTACTTGAAATAGTTGAGGTCCCACTGCATCGACTGGCGGTCGAATGCGGCGCGCGGGTAGGCCACCGACAGGTCCATACCCTCCTTGCCGGCCATCTGAAATTTCGGCAGCGCGGCGACAACCTTTTCGTACAGATCCACTACGCTCCCGAAGCAGGCATTCTCCCTCCTCGTCTTGCAAACAATGTCGTACAAGGTCTCCTCTCCAAGGTCATTGAGAAGATAATGCTTCTTGTCGTCATGCACAAGAAGCACAGAAGGCACGTTGAGGCCTTTTGCGGCAAAAAAGCCGGAATATGTGAAAAAGGCTCTGTTTTCAGCCACATCCTCGTTATACGCCCCTATCATGGTGGTGCCATCATCGAGCCAGAACCTGAAATAGCGGCGGCGCGAACCCGACTGGGCCAGCGGCCTGCAACCGACTATTCCCTTTTTCGCATAATCCCCGACCATGTCCGTCAGCACTGAAACCGATGTCTCAAATAGTTCTTCCATAAATACAATCTAAATTCTACAAAACCGTCAGAGTCCCTCTCGCCACTCTGCGTATTCCTTTCAAATCCCTGTACGTTATTGTGTAAACATACACTGCACTTGGCACAATTTTCCCGTCAACTTTACCGTCCCACCTGAAACCCTTGTCTTTCGAGTAGAACACGACACCGCCCCAACGGTTGTAAATATATACTTCCAATGCCGAAATCTCATTCTGTATCTGTTCAGGAATGGCAAAACAATCGTTTAGTCCATCTTTGCCCGGGGTTATGGCACTGGGAAGAAAAAGATTCCAATCGCAGTTTTCGATGAAGGTTGTGGCGGTGGCTTCACAACTGCCTTCGGAGGCGGTTACACTGTAGGTGCCGGGCTTTGTAACTGTTATCTGCTTATCCGTCTCACCTGTACTCCACAGCAAGCTGCCCATGCTCGTCTCCACCGACAGCATGGCGGAGTGTTCCTCGCAGAAATTGGCAGTATGGTTTATGAGTTCAAGTTCTGTGTCGATAATCGTCAGATGCAGGCGCACAATGCTGTCGCAGCCGGAAACCGATGTCAGATCCAGCGTTTTCTTCATACTCGCGCTGTCGATGCTTTCCCAGGCCGGTATGAAGAAGCCGTTCTTGTTGTAGTCGCTGCCTTTGCACACCTTGTCTTCTATTGTTTCCGAATAAACCGGATTTACTCTCAGGAAGAGCGTCACAATGCTGTCGCACCTCGCTGTAGGATATGTTTCAGTGTATTCATATATGCCGGCATTATTGTTTTGCTGTGAAGAGATGGAGAGTCCGTACCGGTTGTATTCACTATCCTGACAAACGTCGTCGTAAATCGTGTCACGCTTTATTGGCGCCACGCTGACTGTAACGGTGTCGCTGAAATATGTTCCGCATTCTGGGGTTATCCACGCACGCCTGAGCAGGAAAGCGCCTACAGAAGGCGTGTAAGAATATGTATAATTCTGCAAATTGTTCGCTCCAGATGCCGGCTGCCACGTGTTTGTGTCCGAAGAAACCTGCCATTGGTAATTGCCCTCACCCACAATAGCAGTTCCCGTGAAAATGTCGGGAAACTCGCCTTCGCAAATATCCTGGGAACTTGCAATAACACCGGCGTCTATCTCAGAATTCAAAACATTGATAGTTATTGAACTTGTGTCAAAACAGCCTAAATTATCTGTAACAGTAAATCTATAAGTTCCGGCACTCATACCCGCAATATCAAGGTTTGTCGATATCACGGTGCCACTGACATCTGCCCAACGATATGTGTAAGGCTGACTGCCGCCTTGCAACACAACAGATGCAGCCCCTGTATTGCTTCCATAGCATATCACATGGGTGATATTACTTGAAACAATCCGTACCGTGTCTGACAAAACATTGAAAACCATATAGTTGGTACTGCCGTTAATATTAAGAGAAGAATCATTGTATGTTCCGCTTCGGTTAAATTGCCTACCGTGCCAAAGCAACGGAAAGTCGTGACCGCAGACCGTGGTGTCGTATTGCTGATACGTGTTCTGGTAAATCACAACTTTCTGGTTTATCACCGAATCGCAGCCTTCCGCAGTGTAGAGTTTATACGAGAAGTACGAAATCTCCGGCGAGCCGGCCTGGAACACCGTGTCGTAGGGCTGGAAATGGTAAGGCAGCTGGTTCTCCACAAGGAATACAGAGTCTGATGTGGCAGCTGAACCATATATTGTAACATTGGCCACAACCACACTGTCGCAACCATGAGAGTTTTGATAGTTATATCTGTAAACACCTGATTGCGTATATGTTATATTGTTCCAGACCACATTGTCGCAGTCTGACAATTCTATATGTATTGAGTCTTTGCTAAAGACTTTTATTGCAACAGTGGAGTCGTAGCTGCAGCCATAGTCGTCGTAGAAATGAAATGTGTAGTTCACAGTTGTGTCATTTTGCAAAGTTGCGGGCGGATTCAGCATGAACGAGGTGCTTGAGGCAGATGTAATCCATGGACCGTCAACAGTAACGTGCGTGACATCAGTGTATTCGTTGGGTATAAGGTGCGGGGCGAGGGCAAGCTCCCATTCAAAAATGTAGCCGTTGTCCTGTTCCCAGCCGTCCATAACCTCAATATACCACGAGCCGTTCAACGGACAGCCCACGAGCGACTCAAACGATTCGTCAGGATGGTAGAACTGTGTGCCAGCCGCAACGTTGGAGGAATCAAAAGCATATTGTTCATATCCATCCCACCAATTATTAAAAAGGTAAACCGCATTCTCTTCTCTGTATATCAAACTTCCCTGACCGCCGGCATATTCATATCCTTCGGTGGTGCAGTTCGACCAGCAATAGTTCCAGCCTGTACCGGGCTCATTGCCTGATGCATTAGCATTACAAATGTTGTAATAAAAGCTTTCAGAATCATTGGCATAGCCAAACCATGTGCTTTTGCCTGCATTGACATCTGAATTTCCACCATTCCACCCTACTGAAGTGCTGTTAATATTCTGGCTGCAAACTGAAGATTGCGACTGTGGAGCACCGCTGAATTTCAGAATATCGGCCTTTTGTCCATTAGGACAGGTTATATTGATATACAGGTCTCCGGCATACGAATGTTCCAAATTGAGCCTTACGTATAGAATGTCATCCACAGACTCAACTGTTGCTCCTTCATCAAAGCCTGTGAATGTGAGCGGCGAGCGGTATGAGCAGCCCACCGGAGGGCAGTTTGTGCCGTCGGGGAGGAACACCGTTTCAGCGCGGGCAAGGGTGCTTTCAACCTGCTCAAGCACAAACGTCGACGTGGTGTCGGTGCCTACTGTTATGTGCAGGGATTCCCCGGCGCAGATATCGTGAAGATTGGTTTTAACAACCGGCGCCATGGTGGTTTTATACACTCTGTGCATCGCGGTGTCCTGAGCACCATGCTCGTCTGTTACCGTCACACCGTAGAGTCCTGGTGATGTAACTGTAATAGACTGTGTTGTCTCTCCTGTGTTCCACAGGTAAGCAGATGCTTCGCTCGCGGTGAGCGTCAAAGTCTCGCCATCGCAAAGGTTGTGCGATCCGGTTATGGATGCCGTGTGTTCTGCAACGGCACGCGTAACAGTGTTGTTGGTGATGTCGCACTCTTTTTGCCCGCTGCCGAGGTGCGCAATCCCGGTGCCGGCGCAGCTCACAGAAACGGCGACAGTTTCAACGTCGAGACCGCCGAAACTGAAATCCATGACCTCAGTGCGGCACTCTCCAGCTCCAAGGCTGACTTCCACTGTATCAATCTTAAGTACCGCACCGCCAAGGCTTTCGTTGAAAACGGTTATATAATACGGCGCGGTCAATGTAGCGGTACCGGTGTTGCAGTATGTGACGTTTACACTCGCACCCGCTCCGGAACTCATCGCGTAAGCCTCCTGCACCGCCACCTCCGGGTTGCTCTCGAAAGTGATGCGGATACTGTCGGTGACCCACAGGTCGTCCTCGCAGTCGTTCATACTGCGGCCTTTTGCATAATACATGCCCGTATCCTGCGAGGTGAAATCCGTAATCTCGACGGATGTATGCCCGTAGTAAGTCCCTCCGGGCGTTATCAAAATCACAGAGTCTATGTCTTCCGTCTCAATATTGATGATAAAATCGTCGTGCAGACAATGCGTCTTATCTGCATTGAGCCTAACCTTGCCTACAACACTGTAGTCGCTGAAACAACCGAGCGTTGTACTGTTGTTTGCGCCGCCGTAATCGAGTATGCCTAAATGGAATTTGCCGGCGGAGTTCGATATTCGCAGGGAGGAGTTGTTGCTGACGTATGATGAGATGTTCTTGTAGCAGTACGACCATTCGGGATGACTTGGAATGACGGAGAAATCCGAGGCTGCAAGCGTTGCCGTTGCGTTGTTCGACTGCAGGATGAACCCTCCGGTGTTCTCGGTCTTGGTTACTATTGATGCATACAGGCTTACGGAACTGCTTGAACGTCCGAAGACCACCTCGCTGGAGCCCGTGCACTCTATGGCAGGCAATTGCGTGCCGCCGAGCTCTTTCTCGATGCCGGTGAGCTGCCACACCACCACGGGCTTGTCGGAACTTATCACGGTAGTGCGCGCCGAAAAGTTGCTGGAGTGGCTGTAAGTGTAATACTGCCCGACGTTCAGCGTTGCTGCAGGGGTCGCGCTCCCGTCTATGTAAATCTTTGTGTTGTTCTCCGTGGGAAATATGCTCGCTGTCTCGTAGTTTTGATGCGACCACACCGCCACGTGCAGTTTCCCGGCCTCGCTCACAGGCAGAATCTGATCGCCCACAAGGTCCATACCGCTGCCTCCGCCCCAACTCCAGCCGAAACCCGAACCGTACTCAACGGAGTCGTCGGTTGAATTCACCGCTATCGGCTTCGTTGAGGTTATTATGGTGTTTTTCAGATGGTTGGCCGACTGTCCGTTTGTGGAACGTATGCTGTATGTCTGACCGGCATCCAAGGTTACTGTTATCGTGCTTGAGTTAGCACCGTAAATCGTAACCGAGGGCGTTATGGTAACAACTGTGTTGTCCTCAGTTGCCACAATTTCTATGCTGTTCACCGGGACAGGATTATACTGGCCGGAACAGTTGCGCGTGGTCTGCGTGGGCACCACGAAATAATTGCCGAGGGCGTTCCTTCCCTTCAGCGTGTAAATCTCGCTGTTCAGACTGCAGAACTGGCAGAACGCGGATATTTTCTTGTCTGACTCTATCTTCAACCCCTTGTTTGACACAGTGTTGTATGGACTACACTTCAGCGTGGACTCAAACTGCGTGATGTTGACAGTCTTGTAGTCAAAGCTGCTGAGATTTATCGTTATTGGGGTGAAGTTGGGGTTGGAAGGTACGGAAACCGTCACGTTGGTGGCCTCGTCGAAAGAGGCGAAACAAAGCATGATTGGGGTGTGCGAGTGACCTGATGTTATGTTGGGCAGAGCAAACCAGAACTCAGTGTCGGTCTGACTGGAAACGGGTTTACAAAAAAACACAACTGCCGACATCAGGACAATCGTTCTGATGGCAGAAAGCGTTTTTTTGTGGTTCACAGGCACGGTGTCATTCGTTTTGTTTGTTTCCCGACAGTTTCAGCCACTCCTTGAACAATGTGAGGTAAGCCCTTTTGAACAGATGCTTGAACATGTACCTGTCCTCGTCACAGTCCTGCTCCACATTGTCGGGGTGGATGAGGGGCATTATGGGGTATGCGTTTCTGCGAAGCCGCCGCAGTTTCCTCGGCTCGGTGTCCTTGATCCCGAGGTTCGTCACCAAGTTGAGATATGGATTTATGCACAGTCCCTGATGCGCCCAAATATGGAAGATGTACTGATAGAACCAGTACGGTTTCTTCTGCTTTTTTATCAAGTTGAGCCGGTTCATCCAATATATCTTCTGCTTGTTCCCCCTGAGGTACGGGCTCGCCATTTGCTCAAACGACTCCTTGGTGTAGTTGTCTAAAGAGAGTGTGAAGTCAGCCCACCTGTTCTTCCAAGTTGCGAACCCCCATGTGGAGGCGTATGCCGAGAAGAAGTACGACGACTGCCCCTTCTTCATTCTTTTCCTGTATCTCTTGCGACTTCTGTGCCTCAGGTACGAGCCGCCTATGCTGAACACTTTCTTGTTGTTCCGGTATCTCTCGAGAAGTTCTTCGCAATAAGGAAAGAAGTCATAACCGGGGAGGGTGTCTTCGAAAAGGATTATTCCCTCGTCCTCGTGTTCGAAAAACCAGTTTATGGACTCGAGAATCATCTGGGTTTTGCCCAGATGATTCTCTTGCCATAGTTTGTGTACCTGGCACGGCCACTCAGGCTGAATCACAGCCCGTGTCTGATAGCAGTGCATGGTGTCGAGCACGTCGCCCTTCACGGGCGCGTCGCCCGCCACGTACAACTGCGTGGGCTGCACCGTGCGCAGCACCTGGAACACGTCGTGCGCTTCCTCTATCCTATTATATAAAATAAGTAATACAGGAACTTTGAACATGGCGTTCTACTCTAATTCGTGAATCACGAGCCCTGAACGAAGCTTGGGTTCAAACCAGGTCGTCTTCGGCGGCATTATGTTACCTGAGTCGGCGATGTCTATGAGCTGCTTCATTGAAACAGGATACAAGGCGAAAGCAACCTTCATCTCACCGCTGTCAACACGGCGCTTGAGCTCGCCCAAACCGCGTATTCCACCAACGAAATCTATGCGCTTGTCGGTTCTTAAGTCTTTAATGCCCAACACTTTGTCGAGAACAAGGTTTGAAAGGATGGTCACATCAAGCACACCTATGGGATCCTGGTCATTGTAGGTGCCTTCCTTTGCGGTCATCTTGTACCACTCACCGCCAAGATACATGCTGAACTCGTGGAGCTTCGACGGCTTGTAGATTTCAGCGCCCATCTTCTCAACAACAAACGAGTCCTGCAGCTTTGCAACGAACTCCTCGGGCGTGTTCCCGTTGAGGTCCTTGACAACACGGTTGTAGTCGATTATCTTCAGCTGGTTGTCGGGGAAGATTACAGTCATGAAGTAGTTGTACTCCTCTTTGCCGGTGTGGGCGGGGTTGTTTTTCTTCTTCTCCTGGCCCACGAGCGCGGCTGCTGCGGAACGGTGGTGGCCGTCAGCGATGTACATGGCCGGTATCTCCTTGGCGAAGATCTCCACGATGCGGTCTATAGTGGCCTTGTCGTCGATAACCCAGAAAGTGTGCCCGAAGCCGTCCTCCTTGGCCACAAAGTCGTACACCGGCTTCTGGTTCTTCACTATGTTTGCCACTATTTCATCAATCTCCTTGTGCGCGGGATATGCGAAGAACACCGGCTCCACGTTGGCGTTGGTGATGCGCACGTGTATCATGCGGTCCTCCTCCTTGTCCTTGCGGGTGAGCTCGTGCTTCTTGATTATGCCGTTGACATAGTCCTCTGAATACGCGCAAGCCACGATACCGTACTGGGTGCGGCCGTCCATTGTTTGGGCGTAGATGTAGAGCTTCTCGTCTTCATCCTGCACAAGCCATCCGTTCTTCTTGAACATGTTGTAGTTCTCAACAACCTTGTCGTACACAGCCTGCGAATGCTCGTCGGTGCCCGCCGGCAGGTCAATCTCAGCTTTTGTTACATGCAGCAGTGAATAGGGATTTCCCTCGGCCTCCTTGCGGGCCTCCTCTGAATTAAGCACGTCGTATGGACGTGAAGCTAATTTTTCAACAATCTCTTTCGGAGGACGAAGTCCTTTAAAAGGTTTAATAATTGACATATCTCTTTATAATTTAAATGTATGAACTAATAAACGGCAAAAATATAAAAAATTATCACTGAACGCAAAAAGATTTCGCATGAGGGGAAATGGTCGCGCCATGTCAACGCTGCCCGGCAAGAACCTCGAGAGCCTTCTCCACCGCCTTGTCTGACTTGTTTATCACCGGATAGAACGCCTCGTCGCCGTAGATGTTCCTCCCTATAAGGGCCTTCAGCCACAATTTAAGCTCGGCGGAGGATTTTCCCGACACCTTGGAAATCTTTTTCTTGTTGTTTTTTTGATAGAAGTCGATCAAAGACTGCAGCATCTGGTCGGAGACATTCATGCCTTCAACGTAGGATTTCGCGTCAGGAAAGTTTTTCTTGACGGCAGACTTGTGCTCGTTGGCATAGAAGAATGCAAACTGGATGAGTGCGGAAGAATTCGCCACTTCGTAGTAGGCGTCCATGTCGCTGCCCCTTACAAGCGGCACGAAGTAGTCGGGCATGATGCCGCCGCCGCCGTACACTGTCCTTCCGTTCCGTGTGTGGTAAACCTTTGTGGAGTCCAAATGGATGCTGTCGGCGCTCTCCATCTCGCCGTTTGCCAGGCGGCCGTAGATGTCCTCGTAGTAGGCTTCAACGCCGTTGTCATAGTCGCGCTGTATGCAGCGTCCGCTCGGGGTGTGGTAGCGTGATGTGGTGAGCCTGATCGACGACTTGTCTTCCAGATCGAACTGCCGCTGCACCAACCCTTTCCCGAACGAGCGGCGCCCGACAATCCAACCCCTGTCGTTGTCCTGGATGGCACCGGCAACGATCTCGCTCGCCGAGGCGCTGAAATCGTCAATCAGCACAACGACGTCGCCCTCTTCAAAGTCGCCCTTGCGTGTCGCATACACCACCTCGGGACGCACTTTCGACCCCTCAACTGAAACTATCCGCTGGCTACGCGGCAGGAACTCGTCGCAAACGCTGATAGCAGCGTCGAGGAAACCTCCGGTGTTGGAGCGCAAGTCAACGATTATGGATTCCATGCCCTGCCTCTTCAGCTTGAGAATGGCGTTGTTGAACTCCTTGGCCGTCGTGCTGCCGAACTCGTTGAGCTTTATGTACCCAGTCCGCGAGTCTATCATATATGCGACATCGACGGTGTAAGTCGGTATCACGCCGCGGGTTATCTCATACGTGTACTTGTCTTTGAAGCCCGGACGGAGGATGCCCACCTTCACCTTGGAGCCTTTCTTTCCGCGCAGTGTCTTGAAGGCCTGGTCGTTCTTTATGCCTATAATCGACTTCCCGTCAACCTCAATCATCCTGTCGCCGGCCATCAGCCCGGCCTTCTCCGAAGGACCGCCCGAAATCACCGAGACAACCATCAGTGTGTCGTTCATTATGTTGAACTGAATGCCAATCCCCTCGAAAGAGCCCTCAAGGGTCTCCATCATGGTCTTGTTGGCCTCCGGCGTGGAATATGTGGAATGCGGGTCAAGACCCTGAAGCATCGCGTTGATGGCAAGTCCGTAGATGGAGTCGGTGTTGACGGAGTCGACATAATATCTTTCTATGTATCCCATCACCTCGCTCATCTTTCTGAGCTGCTCACTGCCGTTCCTGCTCAGGCGGGCGGGATTCCAGCGCAGCGCAAGCGAGAAGCCTCCCAAAAAGGCCACAACAATCCAAAGAAAAACCAGAAAACGGTTATGCCTCTCCTCGTTCATTTATGATTTTGATGATAGACCTGCAATAATGTGTTCTATTGTGCGGCACACAGATGCTATACCGCCTCGGCTTCATGTTCCTCGCCACCGACGGCCATTCCTATGTATATGGAACTCAGGAGGGTGAACACAAAGGCCTGTATGAACGCCACGAGCAACTCGAGGATTCCCATGAATATATAGAAGAAGACCGATACCACAGAAACTGCATAGCCGAGGGCCGGCGCCATCTGTCCGAAGATGAAAATCAACGACACGAACCCGAGAACAACGATATGCCCGGCTGTGATGTTCGCGAAAAGTCGCACCATCAACACGAAAGGCTTTGTGAAGAGGCCGATAATCTCGACAAGCGGCATCAGCGGTATGGGGACTTTCAGCCACCACGGAACGCCTGGCGTGTTCACTATGTCAATCCAGTACTCCCTCTTCCCCGAGAGGTTGGTAACGAAGAAGGTTATTAAGGCGAGTACCCCGGTAACAACTATGTTTCCGGTGAGATTGGCCCCACCCGGGAATATCGGCACTATGCCCATGAGGTTGTTTATCAGAATGAAGAAGAACAAGGTGAGGAGATACGGGGAGTACTTGTCAGACTTGTCGCCCAACGACGGCACGAACACCTCCTCCTGAAGGAACACGATGACAGGCTCCACAAGCGCCTGAAGTCCGCTCGGTGCCTCGTCCGGATGCCTCTTGTAACTCTTGGCCACAGTAAGGAAAATGCACACAATCAGCACTATCGACACGAAAAGGGCGCACACGTTCTTGGTTATCGAGAGATCCCACCTGCACACTTCCGTGTCATACTCGGCGCCTTCCTCAAGCGGCCCTGTGTATCCGGCATGGTCGCCGCGCAGCTTCACTATGCTTCCCTTGTCGTCGCCCCAGCCCAGCGCATAGCCCTTGTAGGCTGC
Source organism: uncultured Bacteroidota bacterium (assembly GCA_902796805.1). Classification (GTDB taxonomy): domain Bacteria; phylum Bacteroidota; class Bacteroidia; order Bacteroidales; family WCHB1-69; genus F23-D06. The sequence continues at coordinate 11,633 of CADBQG010000070.1, read as the reverse complement.
CTCGCCATGGTGGAACTTGCCCGACATGAAGACTGTAAGATGCCCGTCGTCGATCAGGATGATGGGCAAAGGAATTGTAACGCTCTTGTCGCCACTGCCACAGATGTGCCAGCCGTAGCTGTCAACCACATGCTCTATTATGAACGGGCCGGCCTCAAAGTTTTCATCCTCGCCATGCGATGCACGGGCAGGACTCCAGGAGAACAGCAAAACCAAAAGCGCCGCTGCCAACCTCAATACCATTTTGTCTTTTATGTATTTCATATATAATCAATAAGTTAGAAAACAAACCGCATAGCAGCGACATGGCCACCGCAAGCAGGGCGCAAATATATAAAAATTTGGATAGCATGTGAATTCCAAACTTCACGACATAGATTTGCTTCACTGCATCGCTTTGTAAATGAAAATCAAGGAGGGTGCGCCGTACCCGGCACACCCTCCTACTGTCTTTCAACGTAGTGAAATGATTTTATTCAAAGGAAATCTCGCCGTTGGGGCGCTTGCTCTGCTCCTTTTTCTCCTTGGACTTCAAAAGCTGCTTCTTCAAGGCGTCAACCGACAGGTCGGTGGCCTCCTCGAAACTCTTCGCGGTCTTGCTCGCGCGAGCGTCGTAGCCTTTCAGGTTCATGCGGATGTCAACGGTCTTGTTCTCGGGAGACTCGGTATTCTCCAGCTTCAGGGACACCTCGGCGCCGAGAATGCCGTCGTGAACCTTGTTCAGCTTGACAACCTTCTCGTTGATGAATTCCTCCAGTTTCTGATCCGCCTTGAAATGAACGGAATTGATTGTAACTTTCATAAAAACCTCCTTTTTACGCTCTTGGATGAGCTTGTTTATAAATAGATTTTAACTGCTCTACAGAATTGTGCGTGTATATCTGGGTTGCGGCAAGACTGCTGTGCCCCAAGATGGCCTTGATCGCATTCAGGTCGGCGCCGTTGTTCAGCATGTGCGTCGCGAACGTGTGCCTTATGACATGCGGACTTCGTTTGCTTATAGTCGTTACCATATCCAAATATTTGCGTACTATCCTATAGACTGCCTCGGGATAAAGTTTGCCTCCTCTGGCGGTTACAAAGATATAATAATTTTCCGATTCGGCGACAACATTTTTTTCATAATATTCAAAGTAGATTGTCAATAACTCCGACATGCGGTTTCCGAACGGGATGACACGCTCCTTGCTCCTCTTCCCCATCACCTTTATCGTGTTGTTGCCGAGGTTCACATCCAGGCGCCTGATGTTTATGAGTTCGGAAAGACGAATACCTGTCTCATAGAAGACCTCGAGTATCATCTGGTCGCGCCGCCCTTCGTAATCATCGGCGAAGAGGTCGTCGGAGAAAAGCCTTTCCATGTCCTTCTTGTCGACGTACACGGGAAGCTTTTTCCGGTTCTTGGGAGCAATCACGCCAGCTGTCGGGTTCTTCTCCACCCTGCCGGCCGCAAGCTCGTGCCGGAAAAACGCCCGCAGCGAACTGATCTTCCGGTTCACCGAGGAGGCCTGCACCGACTCGTCCTCCAACAGGGAAATTATCCACGTGCGGATGTCCTTCGCAGCAACCTCCGCCGCACTCTCCACTCCCAACCGTTCGCTGGCAAACTCCGAAAACTGCGCCAGGTCGGACTGATAGGCAGTTATAGTGTGTGGCGACATGCGCTTCTCGTACTTGAGATAGTCGATGAAATGCGAGTACTCGATCATGGCTGACAGGAAAACGACTTCAAAAAAAAAACAGGGAGACCCTGTTTTTAGTTTGTCGCAAAACCTTGCTATTCGTTTTCGGCGGCGCGAAGCTGCTGAACGTAGATGGCCTTGCGCAATTGCTCCCTGCGAATCACACTCTTCTTGGTGAACTCCTGTCTGGCACGGATTTCCTTCTTGATGCCAATCTTGTCGAATTTCTTCTTGAGTTTCTTGAGCGCCTTGTCGATGGATTCGCCCTCTTTAATGGGAACAATAATCATAAAAAATACCTCTTTCTTTTAATTGTTTGTAAATAATTTATCGGCGGCAAAGATACACTTTTTATCTTTTGGTTTAAACTCTTTTTCTTTCCCCTGAAAAAAAACACTGTTTTAGAAACGAGACGGCCTGAGTGCTTGACTTCCAAAATCAAAAAAATAATGAAAAAATAATGTCTGTCATTGTGTTTATATGTAAAAAAATGTATCTTTGCAACCTCGTTTGAGAACGGCCCCTTAGCTCAACTGAATAGAGTATTTGACTACGGATCAAAAGGTTGCAGGTTTGAATCCTGCAGGGGTCACGGAACAAAAGTTGCGAGATTTTGCATGAAATTTCGCAACTTTTTTGTTTTTTTAGCCTCATGGAGAAAAATCCAGCCACCCTCAGTTTGAATAATCCATGCTTGCCTGACGAAAAATTGACGGACACAGAAAAAATTATGTACATTTGCCGTTGTTTAAAAAGTTGGATTTATGAAAAGCTTGAAGATTGAAAAAAAAGAACATCACAGGACAGGATACGACGCAAAAGACATAGAAATTGTTGAGTTTACGGAATTAGTTGCCGACTACGACGACAACGGCCTACTGCTTCGCGAAGAGCGTTTCAACCACGACGGCACGCGCAACACCTTGACCCTGAACACTTACAACGGCCAGAATCTGACCATGTCCGAACAGTATGACATGGACGACATACTCCTGCAGAAGACCGAGAACGAGTATGACGAACAGGGCAGGCTGGCTGTGCAGACCAACTATTTCGGGGACGCTTCCGACAAATACACCTCAAAATACGTTTACGACGATGAAGGAAACCTTCTTCGCGTGGAAGCCTACGTCAACGGGGAGTTCGACTATGTAGAGCGGACTTTCACTTACGCCGGAGGCAGAAAAACCTCTGAGATTGAAAACGATGAGAACGGCGAAGCTTTATACTCGAACAGTTATCAATACAATGAAAAGGGTGAAGTGATCTCGTACACCCGCGACGAGGTTCAGAACAAAGACAGGCGGGTTTATGAATTCCAGTACAACGAGGGCGGCGACCGCGTGAAGGACCTTGTATATGACTACGGGATGAAACTCATTGCCAAAGTGAACCGCTATTTCGACGGGCAGCACCGCCTGCTCGGCTATGTGGAGGAAGACCTCGACAACTACCGCGAGGTGAAGATGGAGTACCAAGGCGACCTTGTGGTCAAGAACTCCATACTCGACAGGGAAGGCAAGGTCGTGAGCTGGGCCGAATACGAATACGACGAAACCGGCAAGGAGGTGCGCTCGACTGAATTCGCCCGCGATGAAGTTAATCCTGAAAACTTCAGGACGATAAATGAAACCACGTATGTCAGACAATAGCGGCCTTCAACCATGAATCCATTCTACCTGCCTTTCTGGTATTTCGAGGCCAAATTCCTGAAAAGGAAAAAGCCCTTGCAGACAGTCCTGTTCATAACCAACAAGTGCAACCTCTCATGTACCCACTGCAGCGTGTACGACCATACTTCGCCGGTGATGAAGGGTTACGGACAAATCGAGGAGGAACTGCGGTACTCGTACAACTTGGGGTCGCGCTTCGTGGACTTTGAGGGCGGCGAGCCGACATTGTGGAGGGACGGCAGTCGCACGCTGAACGACTTGATCGACCTTGCCCACAAAACCGGCTTCTTCAGCACCACTGTCACAACCAACGCACAGGAGCCGTTCGCCGGACTCAAGGCCGACTCGGTGTGGGTGAGCATGGACGGAATCCACGAGTACCACGAAGCCGTGCGAGGGAAAGGCACCTTTGAAAAACTCGTGGCAAACGCCGCCGGCAGCAAACACAAAGCCTTGAGCGCCAACATGGTTATAGACTCAAACAACTTCGTAAATGTAGCCGACACCCTCGAATTTGTTAAAAACAGCGGCTTCTTCAAAAGCATCGCCTTCAATTTCTACACCCCGGCCTTCGGAAACGCAGAAGACCCATTGTCCCTGAACTGGAACGACAGGGGTTCCATACTTGACTTTCTCATTGCAGAGAAAAGAAAAGGCGCGCCGATAATGAACTCGGTTTCCGGACTGAAGAGGATGAAAAACCTCGACTTCGAGAAGGTGTGCTGGATGTGCAACTACATACTTCCCGACGGCACCAGGCTGCCAGAATGCGTGGGCAAGAGCGCCGGAATATGCAACCATTGCGGCTTCTGCATGGCCGGCGAGATGCGCAGCGTCATAGACTTCCGCCCCGACACACTGCTCGCCGGACTGAAACTCAGAGTTTAGGCAATACAGTAGTACACGAAAAAACCAACAATCCCCGAAACCAATATCAGCAGTATCGGGTTCGTCTTGTATTTCAGCGACAAGAAAAAGGCCGCCGCAAACAGCGACACGCTAAGGACGAACTGCAGCGGGCTGTCGGAGAAGGAACCGAAGGTCTCCCTGTTGACGAGGAGCACGGCAGCGGCGGCTATCAGACCTACAACCACGAGCTTCAGCGCTTTCAGTATCGCGCCTACAACCGGATGGCTGTGGTATTTGCTCAGATACTTGCATGTGAGCAGCATCAGCACAAAGGGGAGCAGCACAACGGAGAATGACGCCAACAAGGCGCCGAGCACTCCGAAGAAAGGGTCGTATCCAGCGTTTGTAACCGCCATATAACCAGAGTATGTGGCGACGTTTATCCCTATGGGACCGGGGGTTATCTGGCTTGTGGCCACAACATCGGTAAACTCCGCGGCCGTTATCCAGGCGTTTTTCTCCACCACCTCGTTCTGTATCAGCGCTATCATGGCATAGCCCCCACCGAAGTTGAAGATGCCGATTTTGCAGAAAGTGCAGAAAAGTTTCCAGAATATCATGATTCAGGCTCCTTCCTCTGCGTTAACTTAGCATACACGAAACCTCCGGCGGCTGCGGCAAGAATGACCCATATCGGGGAGACTCCCAAGAGCCATACAAGGAGCGCGGCGACCACCGGAATCCAGAAATTACGGCGGCTGATGTTGGCGGTTCGCGCCATCCTGAAGACCGGGGCGGCAATCAACGCCACCACCACAGGGCGCACCCCTTTGAAAACCGCCTCTACAATCTCGTTCCCTCGTATATAGCGCATACCGCCTGCCAGCAGCAATATTATTGCAACAGGCATCACAATGTTGCCCACAACCGAGACTATTGCTCCGGGGAGGCCGCGCAGCTTGCGCCCCACCGCTGTGGCAAGGTTCACGGCGAAGATGCCGGGCATGGCCTGGGCCAATGCCACAGTCTCCACGAATTCGTCGCCGCCAAGCCACTTGTGCACATCAACAAGTTCCTTCTCCATCAACGGTATCATGGCATAGCCTCCGCCGAGAGTGAACGTCCCTATCTTGAAAAACGACCAGAACAACTGACCTAACGTTGCCATAAAAACCCTAATTGTATCAAATCAGTTTCCAAAACACTCTCTATTCTGAACAAATTCTTTTCAGATAATCCACGGCGTCCATGTTGCGCAGCGACACGACATCTATCCAGCCGCTCTCAATCGGATACACCCTTTCATTTTTCACCGCGTTAAGCAAAGTGTACGGGTGCCGCGAGACAAAAGCGTCCCTGTCTTCTTTCCTCACAATTATGATGTCGGGGTCGATCTGAAAGAGGTATTCGCGGCTTATGTTCCAGCCTGTGAGGGTGTCACCGGCGTTGCGCGCGCCCGCAAGCTCTATGATTTCCTGTATGTGGGTGTTCTTCGGGGCTGTGAAGTCGCCGGCATCGCCGAATCCAACAACATAGTACACGCACTTTCGCTCCTCCGGCTTGGGCGCGTTGGACTTGAGCTCTGCTATCTTCTTCGACCACTTTAAGGCTTCCTCGCGTGCCTTGTCTTCACACTGGGCTATCCTGCCAACTACTTCAATCAGCTCGGACATCCCCTCAAGGGACGACTCCTCAACTATGCATATCACGGGTATTCCCATCTTCTCGATGGCGGCCACATCTTTCTCCGAGATCATGGAGCCGATCAGCACCACATCGGGGTGAAGCGAAAGAAGCTTCTCGAAATTGATGTTGTGCATCCCCCCCACCTTGTCGATTTTCTCTGTTTCCTCCGGATACTTGCAGAAATCGGAGATTCCGACCAGTTTTTCCTGCGCCCCCACAAGGAAGACCACTTCGGTGATGGCGGGGGATATGGAGACTATGCGCTGCGGTGCAGTGTCGAGTTTCACGTTGCGGTGGTACGAGTCCTCCCATGTAAAGAAAGCGCCAGAACCCTTGTTTTCAGGGGAATGGCAAGCGGCAAAGGCCATTACAACCGCAAGAAAAAAAATGATCTTAAGACGTCTGCGTTTCATTCTATCGGAATTATTTCCTTACAATTACACTTCCGCTGCCCTGGTGTGTGGCCAGCACGAGGACTTCCGCAATCTGCACGTGTGCCGGAGCATTTGCAGCGAACACTGCCACATCGGCGATGTCGTCGCCGGTGAGCGGGGTGATGCCCTTGTACACGTTCGCGGCCCGTTCTTTGTCTCCGTGAAAGCGCGTGTTGCTGAAATTCGTCTCCACAAGGCCCGGCTTGAGGTTCGTCACGCGCACGTTTGTGCCGGCAACATCAATGCGCAGCCCGTCGGAGAGTGTCTTCACGGCCGCTTTTGTGGCGCAATACACGTTCCCGTTGGCATACGCGGCGTCGCCGGCCACGGAGCCGATGTTAATGACATGCCCCTTGTCGCGGGCAACCATTCCCGGAACCACAAGCCTCGTCATTGTCAGCAACCCCTTGATGTTCGTGTCTATCATAGTGTCCCAGTCGGTGAAATCGCCTTCATGCTCTGGTTCCAGACCGAGCGCAAGGCCGGCATTGTTGACCAAAACGTCGATCTCACGCCACTCTTCAGGGAGTCCCTCCACCTGTCGGGCAGCTTCCTTGCGGTCGCGCACGTCGAAGACCATTGTGAGCACGCTTGCGCCCTTGTCCGTAAGCCCATTGGCAATCTCCTCGAGCAGAATTCCGTTCCGCCCGGTCAGAATCAACCTGTCGCCGTTGTCTGCGAACTTCCTTGCGCAGGCAAGCCCGATGCCGCTCGTAGCGCCTGTAATCATCACTGTCTTGTCCATAAATATGAATGCTTGTTTGTTATTAACGGTGTTTTAAATCCGCCGGCAAAGATAATCTAAATAACAACACAAATCCGCTCCCATTCCTTATTCTCTCCGACAATTATATTCACCGCGAATTGCATTTTTGATTCGTGATATGTTTAAAATTGTATCTTTGCGGTCTCAAATATAAAAGGTTATGACTGACGAAAAATTGTTTTCCGAATTCCCGGAGATTTCAACAGAGAAGTGGGAAGAAACCATTAACAAGGATCTGAAAGGCGCCGACTACGAGAAAAAACTGGTGTGGCGCACCGACGAGGGTTTCACCGTGCGCCCGTATTACCGTGCGGCGGACCTGAAGGATCTGGACTATCTCAAGACCATGCCCGATGAATTCCCATATACCAGAGGGACTAAGGCAAACAATAACCGCTGGGACATAGTGCAGGAGGTTGAGGAAGCAGACGTGAAGAAAGCCAACGCCATCGCCGTTGACGCCCTGAAGCGCGGCGCCACTTTTGTGGCCTTCAACGCCGCCAACGTCTCAAATGCCGACGACATGGCAGCGCTTCTCAAGGACATCGACCTGAACACTGTCGGTGTGCAGTTCAACCATGTGAAAAACTACCTCGACATCACAAGGCTTTTCGTCAGCCATGTTGAAGCAGGCAATTTCGACAAGGAGAAGGTGCAGGGAAGCCTGAACTTCGACCCTTTGGTTTACCGTCTCAGACACAACAAATTCTGGAAGTCTGCCGCCGAGGACATGCAACAGACAGCCGACCTGCTTGAGATGACTGAGGGAATGAAAAACTTCAAGGTCATCAACGTCAACGGGATTGTACTTCACAATGCCGGCGCCACTATCGTCCAGGAGCTGGCCTACGCCCTGAACCTCGCCAACGAATATCTCGCATACTGCACCGGCAAGGGCTTCAAGCCAGAAAAAGTTGCCTCAAGGATGCAGCTCACGCTCTCAGTCGGTTCAAACTATTTCATGGAGATCGCCAAGCTGCGTGCCGCAAGGCTGCTCTGGTCCACAATGGTTGCACAGTACAAGCCCGGATGCGACTGCGCCTACAAAGTCCACATAAACACCGTGGCCTCGACATGGAACAAGACCTTGTACGACCCTTACGTGAACATGCTCAGAAGCACCACCGAGGGAATGTCGGCCGTGATTGGCGGCTCCGACTCCATATCGTTGCAGCCTTTCGATGTAGCCTACAAGGAATCCGACGAGTTTTCGCGCCGCATTGCCCGCAACGTGCAGGTGATTCTCAAGGAAGAGGCCTTCATGGACCGCGTTGCCGACCCGGCCGCCGGCTCCTACTACGTTGAAAACCTCACGAATTCAATCGCAGAAAACGCCTGGAAACTGTTCCAGAACGTCGAGAGACAAGGCGGCGCACTCAAGGCCATCGAAGACGGCTCCATTCGCACTGCGATAGAGGAGAGTTGCCAGAAACGCGACATGAATATCGCCACAAGACGCTATATCCTGCTCGGCACCAACCAATACCCCAACATAAACGAAAACATGGCCGACAAGATTGAGCGTGTAAAGAAAGACGACAGCGAAGGACTGAAGACTTACCGCGGCGCGTCGGCTTTTGAGGAACTCAGACTTGAAGCCGAAAAGTACTCCAAGGCCAACCACAGGCCGGCCGTTTATCTCCTCAAGCTCGGCAATCTTGCCATGCGGCAGGCACGCGCCGGGTTCATCACCAACTTCTTCGGCTGCGCAGGATACCAGATTGTGGAACCCGCCGGCTTCGCCACTGTTGAAGAGGGTGTGAAAGCCGCCTGCGAAGCAAAGCCCGACCTTGTAGTAGTGTGCAGCTCCGACGAAGAATATGCAACCTTGGGCGTCGAGGCCGCAAAACAGTGCAAGACAAGCCTGCCTGGCACACCGTTCATCGTGGCCGGAAACCCCACTGAATGCATAGAAGCCCTGAAAGAGGCCGGAACCGACGATTTCATACACGTGAAGGTCAACATTCTGGAAACTTTGAGAAGATACAACAAACAGTTGCTTAAATAGTTGCGTTTTATTGATCAGGAATAGAGGCGGTGCACGTCCTGTCTATCCATCTATACGGGGAGTTTATTGCAAGATGCTTCGTGTAACCGTAGGCGGCACGGCCTTTGGCCGTGGCGGGTTGTGTCAATAAATTTGATTGGCAAGTGTTACAGTTTTATCGGGAATGTTATGTCGTCGCTTAGCATACACTGCGAACACACGTTAAGTTCACCTTGCAGACGGTGCTGCACCATGTTGCTCAACCTGTCGCGCAGTGCCTCTATCTCAACGTTCTGCACTATGTCGTTGGCGAAAGCGAACATCAGAAGTCTGTTGGCCGCCGCCTCCCCAATACCGCGCGTGCGGAGATAGTAAAGCGCCTCCTCATCGAGCTGTCCCACAGTGGCGCCGTGACTGCACTGAACATCGTCGGCGTAGATCTCCAAAAACGGCTTCGTGGTTACATGCGCCTTGTCGGTGAGCAGAAGGTTGCGGTTGGTCTGGAACGCCGCCGTGCGCTGCGAGTCCGGAGCAACGAGTATGTGACCATGGAAGTTGGCGGAAGCCTCGTCGTCCATTATGCCCTTGTACATCTGGCGGCTCACACAATCGGGAGCCGCATGGTTGATGAATATATGGTTGTCGCAAGACTGCTGCTTGTCAACAAGATAGAGTCCGTTCAACTCAGCCTCCGCATACGGCTTGTTGAGGTTTACGTTGAAAATGTTGCACACGAAGCCGGCATTGAACGTAATGGCAGTCGACCTGAATTTGGAACCCGACTGCTGGTGCACAAAGAGACTGTTCACCAAGATGGAGTCGGTATCCTTGTTCTCGGTCTTGTAATAGTTGAGACGCGAGTTCTCGCCCATGAAGACCTCGGTTACATTGTTCGTGAAAGAAGACTCTCTTTCTATCGAGTCGTCGCAATGTATCAGCGTTGCCTCCGCATTCTTACCTAAAGATATTATGAATTTGTTGTTAATAAGGCAATTATCCTTGGTGTTTACTATGGAGACTATCTGGAAAGGGATTTCAACTTTGGTGTTGTCAGGAATGTGGATGAAAACGCCGTCGCTGAAAAGGGCTTCATTCAGAGCTGTCAATCCGTTTTCCTTGTCAATGTTTTGATGCTGAACTAAAGGAAGCGTCAAGTTGGGGTGGTTCTGCATTGCGTTAATCAGGCCGCAAGCTATGATTCCTTGAGAGCAAGGATCATCCTCTTTTGGTACAAACCAACCGTTTAGCATTGGCAACGCAATCGGGTTGAGGTCGTGGATACGACATTTGAAGAACTCCTCCAAAGGACGATATTCGTCCGGCTTAAGTTTTAATGAGTAGTTGTTCCTGACTTTTCTTTCAAGTGCCGACTTCTGCCAGCCCTGCGTTTTCTTGTCGGGCAGCCCTTTCTGAAGGAAGCACGACAGAGCCTTCCGCCTGACTTCTCCAAAACCGTCGGGACTGCACAGACTGGCGCTGTATTCCTCGAACAACTGCTTTACGTGGTTAGTGAAAGGCTTCATATCTTGTTCTTCTCGTACTCGTCTTTAATCCAGTCGTAGCCTCGTTCCTCAAGTTCAAGGGCCAGTTCCTTGGGTCCCGACTTCACTATTTTCCCGTCGAAGAGCACATGCACCACATCGGGCACAATATAGTCGAGAAGGCGCTGGTAGTGCGTTATCACAACGATGGCCTTGTCCTCTCCGCGCAGATGGTTGATGCCGTTGGCCACCACTCGCAGCGCGTCGATGTCGAGTCCGGAATCCGTCTCGTCGAGGATTGCCAGACTGGGGTCGAGGAGCGCCATCTGGAAAATCTCGTTGCGTTTCTTCTCACCTCCGGAAAAGCCTTCGTTAACAGACCTGTTGCTCAGCTTGTCGGTGAGTTCCACAACCTTCTGCTTCTCGGTCATCAGCTTGAGGAACTGGGCGCCGTTCAGCGGGTCAAGGCCGCGGTACTTGCGAATTTCATTGAGCGCTGTACGCATAAAATTTGCGATGCTTACACCAGGGATTTCAACAGGATACTGGAAACCTATGAACACACCTTCCCGCGCACGGTCCTCTATCGACAGGTCAAGGAGATTCTTGCCCTTGAACCATACACTGCCCTGCGTTACTTCGTAGCCCTGCTTGCCGGCAATGGCCGACGCAAGAGTGCTCTTTCCCGTGCCGTTAGGACCCATTATAGCGTGAACCTCGCCGGCCTTGACCTCGAGGTTAACACCCTTCAATATCTCACGCTCCTTGATGGAAACGTGCAAATTGTCAATCTTCAGCATATTTCAAAATTAGGGCGCAAAGGTACATAAATTTTCATTATTACACTTGGACTTTACACGACATAAAAAAAGAGACAGGGCGCACCCCATCTCTTTTTTCATTCAGTAATGTAGGAATTAATTTCTCAGTTTCTTAATTTCTTAACTTCTTAATTCCTAATTCCTACTTCTTAACGAACGTCTTTGTGGCAACGCCCTCGCCGGTGATAACCTTCACGAAGTAAACGCCGCTCGCGAGAGACGAAACGTCGATCCTGGTCGGGTTGTCAACAACC
>CADBQG010000069.1 GCA_902796805.1 uncultured Bacteroidota bacterium | reverse complement strand
TTAGCCCAGGTGGCGGAATGGTAGACGCGCTACATTCAGGGTGTAGTAACCGAACGGTTGTGCAAGTTCGACTCTTGTTCTGGGCACTTTGGAAAGACGGTGAGAAGCCGTCTTTTCATTTATGTTTATGTTTGAAACATTACAATCATGGCAAAACTGATCGTTGTTCCGACACCCATAGGAAACCTCGGCGACATTACCCTGAGGACTCTGGAGACTCTCAGAGAGGCTGACGTCATCCTTTGCGAGGACACACGCACCACAAGAAAACTTCTCTCTCATTTCGAAATCACAGGGAAGTCGTGTCTCGCATACCATATCTTCAACGAGCATGAGAAGACAACCAAGTACATCGACATAGTCTGCCAAAACAACTTGACAGCCTTGGTTAGCGACGCCGGCACCCCTGGCATATCCGACCCCGGATACCTGATTGTTAAATCGGCAATTGAGGCCGGCATAGAGGTTGAGTGCCTGCCCGGGGCAACCGCCCTAATACCTGCTCTCATACAATCCGGTTTTCCCACAAGCAGCTTCTACTTCTACGGATTCCTCCCCCACAAGAAAGGCAAGGAATCTGTACTGAGGCGCTTTGCTGACATGAACGAAACCGTTGTCTTCTACGAATCCCCGCACCGCCTCAAGAAAACTCTCTTGAAGATGGCTGAAATCATCGGCGGCGAAAGACAAATCGCCATTGTCAAAGAACTATCCAAAATACACGCCCACACATTCAGGGGCTCGATAGAGCAAGCCATCGACAGTTTCGGCGAGGACAATATAAAGGGAGAGTTCGTGCTGATATTGAGGAGCGAACAGAAATGACCCCAAAATTCCAGACCGTCCCAACATAATCATGGAACAACATCTACAGATACTCGCATATATTCTGTAATAAAGGCACGCCCCTCCCAATTACTATTGTCCACAAAAGACACAAGCCGGAAACATACTACATCACCATACCTGTCCTCGGCCAAACACCGACTTGGGAAGGCAGTCACTCGAACATCGTGGACTACATGTTCACATTGTATTCCGACCTCCGTGTTCACGCTGTCTAAACCTTCACCATCAACCTTTTCACCGAAGCTCCGTAACGGTCGCTCGCTACCAGCACATAACTCCCCGGGCGCAAGCCTGAGATGTCGAAAACACTTTTGCAACAGTTGCCGGTCCATGTTTTAAGAGGCACACCGCGCATGTCGTAAAGCACCACGCGCTCAACTTCAAAGTTGCCCACTATTGCAAAGCGGGAGGAGACCGGGTTTGGCACCACCTCCAAGCCGACGAGGGCGGAGCAGCCAGCGACCCCGACATCGTCTGACGGCACCGAGTCTCTCCTCGAGATGCGGATGTTGTTGAGCTGGGTGTTCCCAATCTCGGCGGTGAGAAGCAACCACCTGACAAAGCGCGTTCTATAGTCAAGCGCGTATCCGCCAAAATGGGAATACCTGTTGGTGCTTACGCTCGCTCCGTCTATTAGTGCCACGTCGCTCCAATTTTCGCCGTCAGCCGACTCGCTTACAAGGAAAGATACTCCTGAATATACCGAAGGATTTCCTGTTTTGTGGCCTTGCATGTCGAAAAACAGGCTGTCGGGCATACCGTCGAGACGGGCGAGCAGGTACGCCTCGCCGGCGAACTTGGACTCGAATTTGGCGCCTCCGTCCGAATACGAAACTCCCAACTTCCAAGACTTGAAACCGTTCATATTCTTGATCTCCGCCTTTTCGGTATAACTATTGTCAGATATGTCGAATGGAAGCACCACCAGCGCGTCGGTGTCAACTATCGTGAGGTTCAGAGTTGCGACGTTGCTGCTCAACATGCCCTCTTTCATAGCTATTGCCTTCACTGTACAAGTGTTGGTTATCTCGATAGGCTGTTCATACAAGTCGGAGGTGATTCCTGGCAAACTGCCATCAAGAGTGTAGCGCATCGATGCCCCTGGCGTGGCTGTTGACATGGAAAGCTGCTGTGGTTCGTAGTATGTTCCGCCTTGCATCGAGAACGACGGTGTTGCAACAGTCTCCATAACAGCCTCGTCCCCAACCCTGACACAGATATCGTCAAGCCTGTACTCGACATTTGCGAGACAGGAGAATCTGAGATGGAGGTTCTGTGAACACGGCACATCCGGATACTTCACCCTGTACCAGCCAGACGTCCCTGTGCCTGAAGGAAGCGTGTCCTCCATCGTGAGCGTTTGCCATGTAACACTGTCAACGGAGCACTGCACCTTGAAATTTGACCCGTTCTCGCCGGCGGTCTTCCTCAACCCTATGTAAATGTTCAGCACTTCGTTCGGCACGCTGGACACGATCCCTGACACCTGAAACCACTTTGACGTGTCATTAATCATGACATTGCCGCCGCCCGAAGCCCCGTTATAGCCTGACGAGGCATTTGTTTTACGGACATCACACGTTCCGTTTGAAACATATTTCACTGTCGTGTCCTGCCAGCCAGTGTAATTCTGCACCAAAGTGTTGCCGTTAGGGATTCCAAAGTTTTCTTGATAGATTATTGCCTGGGCTTTCAAATTCCCGGAAATCATGGACAATAACAGAACGCCAAATGCAAGAGCATAGCCTGCAATGATAAATTTTCTTTTCATTTTTCAGATTCTTCGAGTTTAACATAGTTTCAAAAACATCAATGATCAAAGACTCTACAAATATACAACAGAAAAGCAGGTTTGTCAATAGGTTTTCTTAAAAAAAACAACAAATAAATCAACTCTCTTGATTATCAAACAACTACAAAAACAAAAAAATGAATGTGTTAACAGTTGTTAAGAGTCAATCTGCATACAAAGGATTCTTTTTTACATGCAAAAAAAAGGAATGTTCTGATTCTATCCGTTATTTTCGGAGAAATCGGAGCATTTTGCCGCAATCTGCTCCATCAACCACATCGGAGTGGAAGTAGCTCCGCATATACCGACAGTCTCAATTCCGGAAAAATCCACGTCGCCAAGCTGGCTAACCGACGATATTATGAAAGTCCTGGGGTTGTTCTGAAGGCAAACGCTCGAAAGGTAAAGTCCATTGGAACTCTTCTCGCCGGTTACGAATATCACCAAGTCGTGTTTTTTGGCAAACTCCGCAATCTGACGCGCCCTCGAAGAGACTTTCCTGCATATTGTGTCCTCAAATTCAAGACTCGCTCCTTTTCCAGCCTCTTCATAAAGGCGTCTCAAGACATCCACAAGTTCGTAGTACTGGTCGAGGTTCTGGGTGGTCTGGGAGTATATTATCGACGGTTTTGAAAAATCAACCGCCTGCAAATCGTCCGTAGAAGCTATCACTATCCCGTTGTTCTCAGTCTGCCCGAGCAACCCCACGACTTCGGCGTGCCCCTTTTTGCCAAAAATCAGGATTTGCTTTCCGGAACGGGATTTTTGATAAACATCAGATATTCTTTTCTGAAGGCGGAGAACAACAGGGCAGGTCGCGTCAATCAACTCTATATTGTTTTTTTTCGCAATGTCGTAAATTTCAGGGGGTTCTCCGTGCGCCCGTATAAGCACAGTGGTGTCCTTTAGCATGGAGAACTTCTCGTGGGTTATTATCTTGAGTCCCAATCCGGAAAGCCTCTTGACCTCCTCGCTGTTATGAACAATATCCCCGAGGCAGTAGAGGGAACGGTGTTTCTCAAGGTAGTTCTCGGCTGTCCTTATGGCGTTGATCACGCCGAAGCAGAAGCCTGAATGCTCGTCGATTGAGACTTTAAGGGGCATCCTTACCAGTTGTCCGGGAACAGGGAGTCGACAAATTCAACGCGGTTGAAAATCTGCAACTGGTTTATCTTCTCACCCACTCCAATATATTTGACGGGAATGTTGAACTGGTCGGAAATGCCGATGACTACACCGCCTTTGGCAGTTCCGTCCAACTTTGTGATAGCCAAAGAATTGACTTCGGTAGCTGCCGTAAACTGTTTTGCCTGTTCAACGGCATTCTGCCCTGTGGAGCCATCGAGTACGAGCAGGATCTCGTGGGGTGCCTCAGGGATGAGCTTCCTGATGACGTTCTTAATCTTCACAAGCTCGTTCATGAGGTTGATCTTGTTGTGGAGTCGTCCGGCAGTGTCTATAATAACAACCTGGCTTTTGTTGGCCATGGCCGATTTCACGGTGTCGTAGGCCACGGCGGCTGGATCTGCGCCCATCTTCTGTGCCACAACAGGCACGTCGCAGCGGGCGGCCCACTCCTTGAGCTGGTCGATGGCGGCGGCGCGGAATGTGTCGGCAGCGCCGAGCGTTACAGAATATCCGCGTTTCTTGAACTGATAGGCGAGCTTCCCTATCGTTGTGGTCTTCCCAACCCCGTTGACGCCAACCACAAGTATCACATAAGGGCTGTCCATCTCCGGCACCACAAAGTCGTTCACACTCTCGAGGTCGTTCTCTAACAGAAGAGCCGCTATCTCTTCCTTCAGTATCGTGTTCACCTGGTTGGTGCCCAAGTATTTGTGCTTGGCCACACGCTTCTCTATACGGTCGATGATCTTCAATGTCGTCTCAACGCCCACGTCTGATGTAATAAGCACCTCCTCGAGACTGTCGAGTACATCGTCATCGACTTTCGACTTGCCGACTATAGTCTTCGCGAGCTTCTGGAAAAAGTTCTCCTTCGACTTCTGAAGGCCCTCGTTGAGATCGTTTTTTTGTTCTTCGGACAAGTCCTTACCTTTGTCCTTGGAAAATAAAGATGATAGAAAACCCATAATTCTTCAATGATATGTTCACGGCTGCAAATATACGAAAAATGGAGGACAGGCGTCCTCCATTTTTCAACCATGAAAACAAAATATTACTTTTTAGCCAAAAAGTCTTTTACAGTGGAGGATTCAACTACAGCTTCCTTGAAGGTGTAGGCTCCTGTCTTCGGTGAACGTTCCATCTTCACAACGCGTGTGTAGGTAACTCCACCCTCTCTTTTCAATGATGCAACAACTTTCTTTGCCATCTCTTATGATTTTTTTCGTTATTTTACTTCTTTGTGGATTGTCATCTTCTTCAGATACGGGTTGTACTTCTTGAGTTCCAACCTGTCCGGAGTGTTCTTTCTGTTCTTGGTTGTAATATATCTCGACATTCCCGGAACACCACTCGCCTTTTGCTCTGTGCACTCAAGAATCACTTGCTGACGTGCCTCTTTAGTTTTCTTTGCCATTTTTCAATCAAATTTAACAGCTGCAAAATTACATTTTTTTTTATTCAAAATCACAGGCCAAGTATTTTTTAGCATAATTTTATCAACAGTTGTTAATTGTTTTATTATCAATCAGATACGAAAACAACCTTATTGCAACAGCTCCCAGAGGGCGTCTTTCAGTTCGGTGAGGTTGGAATTAGTCACAGCAGAAATTGCAATTATCGGCAGATCTTTTTTCAGTTTGGCGACCAATTTCAGCACATCGGATTGCTCTACGAGGTCGCATTTGGTGATGGCGACAAGGAAATTCTTGTCGAGCAGCTCGGGATTGTAGTTTTCAAGTTCATTCCTCAGTATGGCGAACTCTTTTTTCACTGTCGCCGGCGACTTCATGTTTCCGTCATCGTCTATGACCGGGATCATGTAAAGCAGCGCGGCGTTTCTTTCGATGTGTCTCAAAAACCTGAGACCCAAACCTTTGCCTTCCGACGCCCCTTCAATTATCCCGGGGATGTCTGCAATCACGAATGATTTGAAGTCGCGGTATTCCACCATTCCGAGATTGGGTTTCAGGGTTGTGAAGGGATAGTCGGCGATTTTGGGGCGGGCGTTCGACAGTTGGGAGATCAGCGTTGACTTCCCGGCGTTCGGGAAGCCCACGAGCCCAACGTCAGCCAGGACTTTCAGTTCGATGGAAATCCAGCCCTCGGTGCCTTCCTCGCCGGGCTGTGCGAAGCGGGGGGTCTGGTGGGTGGCGCTCTTGAAATGCACGTTTCCGAGACCGCCGCGACCGCCTTTCATGACCACGAGCTGCTGTCCGTCCTCCACAACCTCGCCGATGTATTCGCCGGTCTCCTCGATCCTGACGATGCTTCCGAGCGGCACATCTATATATGCGTTCTCGCCGTCTTTGCCGAAGCACTGGTTCTTCTGCCCATTGCCGCCGTGTTCCGCGAAGATGTGCTTGGTGTAGCGAAGATGGAGGAGGGTCCAGAGGTTGCGGTTGCCGCGCAGTATCACGCTTCCGCCCTTCCCGCCGTCGCCGCCGTCAGGGCCGGCCTTGGGGTTGCGGGAAGTGCGCGCAAGATGTGCGGAGCCCGAGCCACCGTTTCCCGATCTCACAAATATCTTGACAAAGTCTATAAACTGTTCTTCAGCCATTCTTACATTATTTTAATATAGGAAGTTGTTATATGGGTAAATCTGAATGTGCAACTTCTTTATCTCTTCATAAAGAAAGTCCCTCGTCTCCGCGATGTTCTCCTTAGTCTTGGCGGATATGAAGAGCGTTTTGGGGCCGCACTTCGCCATCCAGGTCGCCTTGAGCTCGTCAAGCGAAACGTTCTCCTTGGTGCGCGGGGTCAGGTCATCTTCCGCTTTCTCAACCCATGAATACTGGTCTATCTTGTTGAATATAATGACAGTGGGTTTGTCGCCGGCGTCGATTTCTGCCAATGTTTTCTGCACAATCTGTATCTGTTCTTCAAAATCAGGATGACTTATGTCGACGACGTGTAGTAGAAGATGCGTCTCGCGTATCTCGTCAAGCGTCGACTTGAACGACTCTACAAGGCTGTGCGGGAGTTTCCGTATAAAGCCCACCGTATCGGCGAGCAGGAAAGGCAGGTTCTGGAACACGACCTTCCTGACAGTGGTGTCGAGCGTTGCGAAGAGCTTGTTCTCCGCAAGTACCTCCGAATTACTGAGGATGTTCATGATAGTTGACTTGCCCACATTAGTATAGCCCACGAGCGCCACCCTGACGAACTGCTCGCGGTGTCCTCGCTGTGTCCTTTTCTGCTTGTCGATCTCTTTCAGCCTGCTCTCCAACAGCGAAATCCTGTTCCTTATAATGCGTCTGTCGGTCTCGATCTCCTTCTCTCCTGGTCCGCGCATCCCGATACCGCCGCGCTGCTTCTCAAGATGGGTCCACATGCCTGTGAGGCGAGGAAGCAGGTATTTGTACTGCGCAAGTTCCACCTGAGTCTTGGCATGGGCGGTTTTGGCGTGCTTGGCGAAGATGTCGAGGATGAGGTGCGTCCTGTCCATCACCTTGCATTTGGCGATCTGCTCGATGTTGCGCTGCTGAGAAGGCGGCAATTCGTCGTCCACAACGATCATGTCAACGTCATTTTCCCTCACAAAGTCAGCCACCTCCGCCATCTTGCCGGAGCCGAAATAGGTCCGCGTGTCTGGATGCTGAAGGTTCTGCACGTACTTCTTCACACACTCTCCCCCGGCCGTCTCGACGAGGAACGCCAGTTCCTCAAGGTATTCCTTTGTCTTGGCATCGGAGACGTCCGGCGTTGAGACCGCGATAAGCACAGCTTTCTCCCTGTATTCTTCTTTCCTGATCTGCTGCATAGTTCAAAAATCGTGCAAAGATATGATTTTTTGCGGAACTGCAGGAGCTTCGGCGCATAATGCCACGGCAGGTGCATTGGAGGGCGACACAGAAGCAAGCGCAAAGGTCTTGAAACGCGGTCTCCTACCCTTGCGCGAATATTTTCGCAACTTCGTCTTGTGTACAAACGAAAAAAATTGTACATTTGCGGTTTGTATATCCTGGTCAGGAATCAGGTGTTGAAAAGAATAATGAAACAACAACGATAGATGGAAAAACTTTTACACGTATCAGGCTCCCCGCACGTCCATAGCGGCGAGTCGGTGAAGAAAATCATGTGGTCGGTGGTGGCCTCGCTGATGCCGGCGTTCTTCGTGTCAGTTTATTATTTCGGTCTGCCCGTGATAGTCCTGACGCTGGTTTCGGTGGGTTGTTGCGTGCTGTTCGAATACCTTATACAGCGGTTCATGATGCACACAAAGCCCACGGTTTCCGACGGCTCGGCGGTTGTAACAGGACTGCTTCTCGCCTTCAACGTGCCTTCAAACCTGCCTATATGGATCATGGTGGTCGGCGCGTTGGTTGCCATAGGAATAGCCAAGATGCCTTTCGGCGGACTTGGGCACAACCCGTTCAACCCCGCGTTGGTGGCGCGCGTAACATTGCTGATTGCATTCCCGGTGCAGATGACCTCATGGCCAGCACCCACTCCGGTATTGTTGATGTCGGACGCAATAACAGGGCCCACCACCCTCGGCATCATCAGCGAAGGCGGCGACCTGAGCCAGATCCCCGGTTACGCCGACCTGCTGATCGGGCGCATGGGCGGCAGTTTCGGCGAGGTGTCGGCCATAGCGCTCCTCATCGGCGCGTGCTTCCTCCTGTGGAAACGCATCATCACCTGGCACATTCCCGTGTCTTTCATAGCAACAGTGTTCGTTGTGGCGGGAATCTTCCACCTCGTGAACCCGGCAGTGTATGTCAACCCGCTGATACACGTGCTTGCCGGCGGCCTTATCCTCGGTGCGTGCTTCATGGCCACCGACATGGTAACCTCTCCGACTTTGCCTTGGGGCATGGTTGTGTTCGGCTGCGGCTGCGGACTGCTCACCATCATAATAAGGCTCTTCGGGGCTTACCCGGAGGGTGTGTCGTTCTCCATTCTGCTGATGAACGCCGTTGTGCCGCTCATAAACAAGGGCTTCAAGCCGAAACAATTCGCCAAATAGACCAAAACAACTGAATTATGACAGCAAAGAAAGAATCAATATGGCGTCTGGTGATTGTGCTGACAACGATTTCGCTGTTGGCGGCGCTGGCGCTCACCGGAGTTTACGCACTTACAAAAGGCCCGATAGAAAAGGGACAGAAGGAGAAGAAGGAAAAGGCACTCTACGCGGTGCTGCCCAAATTCGAGGGCTCGGTGGTCGACACCGTCATCATTGACGAGAACAATGAGGCTGTACCAGTGCATCTCGCCATCGACAAGGAGGGCAGGCTATGCGGCGCAGGCATCGAGACTTACACCCTCAAGGCCTTCTCCGGCCGCTTCGACCTGATGGTCGGCTTCGACGCCGACGGCGTAATAGTGAACACCGAGGTCATCAAATCGGCCGAGACCCCGGGACTTGGCGACAAGATCAACAAGAGCAAGAGCGACTTCGCTAACCAGTTCAACGGTAAGAACCCGGCTGAATTCAATCTCTCGGTGAAAAAGGACAAGGGCGAAGTTGACGCCATAACGGCCGCAACAATTTCATCACGCGCATATTGCGATGCCGTGCAGCGCGCCTACGACATATTCACGAAAATAAAGGAGGACTATCATGAGTAATAAACTTAACATACTTACAAGAGGATTCTTCAAGGAGAACCCGGCACTCATACTGGTGCTCGGCTGCTGCCCCACCCTCGCTGTAACCACATCAGTGAACAACGCCTTGGGCATGGGTGCCGCCACAACATTTGTGCTGCTGCTCTCCAACATTCTCATCTCGGCGCTGAAGAACGTCATTCCCAACAAGGTGAGGATTCCTTGCTATATTGTCATCATAGCGACTTTCGTCAGCATGATCGACCTCATCATACAGGGTTTCCTTCCCGCATTGTCGGCAAGCCTGGGCGTTTTCATCCCGCTGATTGTGGTAAACTGCATTGTCCTTGGCCGTGCGGAGGCCTTCGCAAGCAAGAACAACGTCTTCGACTCGATGTTGGACGGACTCGGCATGGGGATTGGCTTCACCATCGCGCTGGTTCTCATCGGCGCTGTGCGCGAGGTGCTCGGCGCAGGCTCCTTCATGGGCTTCCAGTTCATCCCTTCGGAATACAACATGCTCATCTTCGTGCTCGCACCCGGAGCCTTCATCGTGTTCGGCTTTGTGATGGCTCTCGTGCGACATCTCGTTAACATCTCAGAAGAGAGGAAGAAACTTAAAAAAGCAGAAAATAACAGACATTAAAAGATTACAGTCATGGAATACATATTGATGATAATAGGGGCCGTTCTGGTCAACAACATTATACTGGTCCAGTTTCTGGGCATCTGCCCGTTTCTGGGCGTGTCGAGCAAAGTGAACACGGCATTGGGAATGGGCGCGGCTGTGACATTTGTAATGGCTCTCGCCACCCTCGTAACCTCACTGTTACAGAAATACGTCCTCGTACCGCTGGGAATCACTTACTTACAAACCATCCTCTTCATCTTGGTAATAGCAAGCTTGGTGCAGATGGTAGAAATCATGCTCAAGAAGGTCAGTCCCTCGCTGTACAGGGCTCTCGGCGTGTTCCTTCCGCTTATCACCACCAACTGCGCTGTGCTTGGCGTCGCAATAAACGTAACACAGCAGACAATAATCGCTGGACACGGGTTCTCGGTCATCGACAACACACTCTATGCCGTGAGCATCGCCATAGGCTTCACCCTGGCGATAGTGATATTCGCCGGGTTGCGCGAGCAGCTCGAGCTCGTTGACATACCAAAGGGCATGAAAGGCGTGCCAATCGCGCTCATCACAGCCGGAATCCTTGCCATGGCATTCATGGGGTTCGCAAATCTGGTTTAGACAGCCTTAACATGCATGTTTAACATACCCACGCTGTCAAAACTGGTTTGAATACCATACTAAGTTACCACTACATTTTCATTCTTCCCAAGTCAGGTTTCTACCTCTATTACATGAAAAAAAATTTCTGGTCTAACATAATTTTAACATAGCAAAGATAATGGGTTATCAACGACACGTTGAGCGCATTTTTTTGAAAAAAAAGTCAGCCTAACGCTCAACAACTTCCTATCGCTACTTGCTATGTTACAGCGCGGTTCACTTTTTCAGGAACTTTCTGCTGACAGAGCGGCTGTCGTTGTCGATGAAGGTCAGGATATAAAGCCCCGGCACCAGGTCCGACACATCGACGGACGTTTGTCTGTCGAGCACGGTGAGGCCGCGAACCACCCTTCCGGTGACATCGCGGATGACGGCGCGCCCGCCGACAGTTTTTTGTGTCTCCAACACGATGTTCAACATGCCGCTTGTCGGGTTGGGGTATAGTTTCAGGAACTCGGACGGATATTCGGGTACATCCGAACCTGACTGATAGCAGCCCAAGTCTTCGTGCGTCATGTAAGCCAATGTGTCGTCCTTGTGCATGCACAGCAACAAAGGC
>CADBQG010000068.1 GCA_902796805.1 uncultured Bacteroidota bacterium | reverse complement strand
GGTTGGATTATCAACTAATCGTGCCATATACACCGTTTTCATTGCTTCTTTACGCGCATTTGCCGCGTTTTTCTGTTTTACACTCATTGTTTTTTTTATATTTTATTATCTTTATCTTATTGATATTCAGCTTGTTGAAATATTCCCCAGCGCGTATTGCACACAATCTTTCAAATTGGCGGCAAAAGTAATATTTTTTTTCATACAAATTACTGTATATCAATATTTTTTTGAACAAATAATTAACAGAATCGCTCGCAGTGTTGATATCGGCTGTTGATAAACACTGTTGGAAATCTTCTCGGGTTCCAAGGGAAGCAGGCCGCAAAAGCAGACGTCAGTCGCGCACGCACCTCACAGAGTAGGCGTCAACCTTGTTGCTGTAACCAAGGCCGACGATTTGCAGATCCCAGTGCAGGTCCATGCGGAAAGCCTGCAAGGTGTTGCGCTGCAACTGCGTGGCGCTCCATATAGTGCCCACCTTGTTGAGGAACTCGTAGTTGTCGACGGCATGGGGCGGCAGCTCGCGCTCCACCCTTCCGGATGGGAGCATTGAGAAGCCGGTCTGGTTGTTCGTCGTGAGGTTGTTGCCGGGAACGCAGGCCCTTGTGCTCGTCTCCCACAAGTCGTTGGAGGCAAACGCCTTCGCCTCCTGTCCCTTGATGTTGTTGCACAAATGACATGCGCACAGACCCTGGGCGTACCTCACCAAGGCCCTTATTTCCTGCTCGCTCGGCAGATGCCATCCATCTGGGCAGATGCCCTGCACGCCGCTCGGCACGCGGGTGGACGAAGGGCTGCCGTTCATCACTGCAGACCAGGTGTACAGCAGGCCGTATGTTCCCACGTTGGCCGCATTGTTGTCGGGGTTGAACGTTTCGGACGCCGGTATTGCTGACCCGTTGGCGTACTTCGTGCTCTTGAGGTATTCCCTGGTTCAGCATTGCGAGCCTATCTTCACCGTGGCATACACATTGCCCTCGTAGTCTCTGACCGAGGCAAGGTTGGGACAGGGTTTCCCGTCGCCTTCAGGAACGCCTACAACGAAGCTCATGGTGTCGCCGTACACACGTTCGCAGCCGGAGTTCTTCACCCAGGGGCATACATACACCGTGTCGGTGCACGAGAGGCCTTGCAGCGAGGCGCTGAAAACCCGCTGTTGTTGGTGTTGTCGTTTGGCTGCAGCCACAGTTCTGTGCTGCGGACATCTTCAGTCCGGTGGTTTTTCAGCGTGTTCATCTCCGCGTATGTTGGAATGTGCCATCCTTCCGGGCAAATTCCTTGCACGAAGCCGTCGGCACCCCGCTCCGGCTCTCCTGCTTCATCTTCGGGAAGTCCCACTGCCGAGTACCATGTGTAGAGGAAGCCGAAATTGTCGTAGTTGGAGCTGTTGTCGGGGTAGAACTAAGACTCATAGATCATAGCTGCGGGGACTTCTCTGCCGTCGTTGTAGGTCTTCGTCCTCATGTTTGAGGTCATCCAGCATAGCGAGCCGATTTTCACTGTTTCGTACACGTTGCCTTCAACGTCGTTAACATTGCCTCCGCAGGTGAAATCACTCTGGGCAGCCAGAATTCCGGCGGTCATCAAGATTACCGTTATTAAAAAGCATCTTCTTTTAATCATCATTTTCATTCTTTAGTTTGTTGTTAGGTTTAGTAAGAAAGCTAAAATTATAAAGATTTTGTAAGTTTATATGCGGTATGAAAGAATCTATATCGGTGGAGTTCAGAAGTTTGATTTCCATTGTGTTTTTATTATACTCAAAAAAGCCGGCAAATTTACTATTTTTTTATTGTTGACAGGTAAAAAAAATAAAGGCCGTCACCAAAGTGGTTGACGGCCGTGAAAGTCTTGTTCAGGTCTGGTGTTTTCAGATGTTGTCGGGGACTATCCTGGTGCCGCAGTTGGGGTCGTGCAGGCGTCCGGCCTCGGTAATGATGCAGGTTTTGCCGCTCTGTTCCACGTAATAGATTGCCGCGCGCACCTTCGGCGCCATCGACCCTTCGGTGAAATGTTTCTCGTCGAGGTATTTTTTCGCCTGCGACACCGTGATTGTGTCAAGAGCCTTTTCGTCGGGTTTGCGGAAGTTGATGTAAACCTTTGGTACGTCGGTGAGTATGTAGAACTCGTCGGCTCCGATTTGCACTGCCGTGAGGGCCGAGGCGAGGTCCTTGTCGATGACCGCCTGCACGCCCTTGAGGTAGCCGTCCTGCATTGCCACCGGGATGCCGCCGCCCCCGACTGTGACAACGATGATGCCCTGCTCGGCGAGTTGTTTCACGAGTCTTACATTCTGGATTCGTATTGGTTTCGGGGATGCAACGACTTTGCGCCATCCGTTCCCCTTGGGGTCTTCGCGGTAGATGTCGCCGGTAGTCTTGTGGTAGTGTTCGGCCTCCTCCTTTGTGCAGTAAGGACCCACGGGTTTTGTAGGGTTCTGAAACATTGGGTCGTCGGCGTCAACCTGCACGTGCGTAAGGAGCGTTACGGTGTCCTTGTCCCAGCCTTTATCGGCGAATATGTGGCGGAGTCCCTCCTCGATGAGGGCGCCTATTGAGCCCTGGGTTTCTGCAACGCAGAAGTTCAGCGGCATGTCCTCAACCTGGAAAGTCTCCTTGCCGGCCTTGTGCTGCAGCATGACATTGCCCACTTGCGGGCCGTTGCCGTGTCCGATCACTATATTGTACCCGTTCTCGATAAGCGGGATGAGGTTGCGACATGTCTCGGTCACGTTGTCGATTTGTTCCTGGTATGTTCCTCTCTGCTTGCTTTTCAGCAGTGCGTTGCCGCCAAAGGCCACAACTGCCAGTTTTTTATTCTCTGCCATAATAGGTTTTACGAATTTGTTATTTTCTGCAATGATGAATTATACAATATTAATATATGACACCTTGTTACCAGATTCTGGAACGTTTTTCCGGTTCCATCCACATCTGGTCGCCAGGCTTGATGTCGAAGGCCTCGTAGAACTGGTCGATATGGCGCAGCGTGGCGTTCACGCGCCAGCGCCCGAGTGCGTGGGGATCCGACTTTGTGCGGCGCAGGATCTCCTCGTGGCGGATGTTGGCGGCCCAAACGGCGGCGTATGCAAGGAAGAAGCGCTGCTCGGGTGTGAACTCGTCCATTACGCCTTTGATCTGCCCTTCACGCTTTGCCTTCTGGAAGGCAGAGTAGGAGACGTTGAGGCCGCCGTTGTCGGCGATGTTCTCGCCAAGGGTGAACTCGCCGTTCCCGAAGACACCGGGAGCCACCTCGATGCTGTTGAAGTGGTCGACGATGAGCTGGGCGCGTTCCTTGAAGACCTCCGCGTCCTTTGCGGTCCACCAGTCGTAGAGGTTGCCGTCCTTGTCGTAGTTCCTGCCCTGGTCGTCGAAGCCGTGTGTCATCTCGTGGCCTATTACAACTCCTATGGCGCCGTAGTTGGCGGCATCGTCGGCGTTCATGTCGAAGAACGGCGGCTGGAGGATACCGGCCGGGAAGCAAATCTCGTTGGTGGTCGGGTCGTAATAGGCGTTTACAGTCTGTGGGGTCATCTGCCATTCGGTGGGATCCACTTTCTTGCCTATCTTGCCGAGGTTGTACTCCATGTCGAAGCGGCGCGCGCGAAGGATGTTGGCGTAATAGTTTTCGGTGTTGATTGTAAGCGCGCTGTAGTCGCGCCACTTGTCGGGGTATCCGATTTTAACCTTGAAGGATGCGAGCTTGTCGAGCGCGTTCCTTTTGGTCTCGTCGGTCATCCAGGTTGAGGCCTTGATGCGCTCGCCAAGGGCCCACTGAAGGTTGCCGACAAGGTGTTCCATGCGTGCCTTGGCCTCGGCGGGGAAGTATTTCTTTACGTACATCTGACCCACAGCCTCGCCGAGACAGTCGTCGATGTTGTTGATGACCCTTTTCCAGCGCGGGCTGTTTTCTTTTCTTCCAGAAAGAGTCTTGCCGTAAAAGTCGAAGCTCGAGTCCACGAACTCGTCGCTGAGGCAGGATGCGGCGTTCCGGATTACGTTCCACGCAAGGTAAGCCTTGATAACTTCGAAATCCGTCACCCTGATTACATTGTTGACGCCCTTGATGTATTCTGGCTGGGCTATGTTTATGGTGTCGACATTCAGGCCAAGTGTCCCGAGGTATTTCTTGACATCCAACGCCGGAATCATCTCCTGGAAGTCGGCGGGCGTGCACTTGTGTATCGTCTGGTAGGGGTCGCGGAGCACGGTCTTGTCGATGGCGTGCTTTGCGAGAAGAGTCTCCAAGGAGAGCACCTTTTGCGCCATGTCGCCCTCGCTGCCCTGGAAGCCTGCGATCTTGCTGTATCCCGACATCCTGAACATTTTTTCCACAAGTGCGAGGTATTTCACCCGGATGTCCTTTTGGTCAGCGTCGAGGTAGTAGTCGCGGTCGCCAATCCCGAGTCCCGACTGCCAGATGTATGCTATGTTCATGGTGCTGTTGTCGGGGTCGGCGGAACCGAAAAGGGTGAAGAACGGGCTTGACCCTTCGAGGAGCATCTGCGCGAGCTTGGTGGGGAGTTCGTCGCGGCGCAGTGCCTTGATGGCGTTGAGCTGCCCCTGTATGGGCTGCGCGCCTTGACGGTTGATTTCGTCAGTGTTCATGGCGACGTTGTAGAAGTCGCCGATCTTCTGCTCCACGGTGCCGGGGGCGTTCTTTTGCGCCGCAATTCTGGTTACGAGCTCCTTGAGCTGCAGCTGGTTGTTCTCGGCAAGAACGTCGAAACTGCCGTAGCGTGCATACTCGTCGCCGAGAGGGTTGTTTTTCATCCAGCCGCCGCAGGCATACTGGTAGAAGTCTTGAGAAGGCTTGACAGATTTGTCAAGGTTGCCTATAGTTATGCCCGATGTCTGTTTTTTGTTCTTTTTTGGTTTAGCCGGAGTTGCCATACTCGTCATATTAGTCAGAAAAATAAAACCGAGTGTTAAAACACCCGCAATCAAAAACCTTTTTTTCATTCGTATTTTATTAACTGTCAGTAAATTATCTAATAAAATTCTTTCTTCGAAAGAAACCGCAAATATATAAAAATATTGTGTGGTACGTTGATTGGGTTTATCAACTTAGAATTTAGAATTTAGAATTTAGAATTTGGAACTTGGAATTTGGTATATAGTGATTAGTGCTTAGGAAAGGTCTTGTCTTCCGATAACATCTTTACCAAGTTATGACTCATAACAATCAGGCTAATGAAAAAAAGTGGAGGACTTCGGCCCTAATCGAAGAGTTTCCCTTTGAGCTCCGCCGCCGACACGCTGCACACGCATGGTAACGGTTCGGAGCATTTTTTGCAGGTATTCGTTGTAGGAGTTGCCGGTGAACAGGTCGGCTTTGACTTCGTATTTGCCGAAGGTGGTGGAGGCGCGTCTCCACACCGTCAATGCTGTCAATATCGTCGTGGCAAACGAGATGTCAAGCCCAGGGTTCAACTTCAACGCCTTGTTCATGGCCTCTCCTATAGTGGCAATATTGCGTTTCACGGCATCTTGCAACATGGAATTGCCCTCATACGTGGCAAAAACCTTTTCTTCACCAATGTGACGGTCAAT
This sequence comes from uncultured Bacteroidota bacterium, assembly GCA_902796805.1. Lineage (GTDB taxonomy): Bacteria > Bacteroidota > Bacteroidia > Bacteroidales > WCHB1-69 > F23-D06. The sequence goes on along the minus strand of CADBQG010000068.1, from coordinate 3,179 downwards.
AATGTTAATATATTCCCTGATGTCGTACTAAGTATTTCAAAATCGCTCTATCCATATACTTTGTATTTGGTTTCTTCCAAATCCAACATCATTGTTGCACGACCTATGAGGGAAGCCCTGGCATCTTTGTCAAAAGACACCAAGATGTCCACGTCGCTGTCCTTGGTCTCCTCGCCGCGGGCGAACGAACCGAACAGCCAGGTCTTCAGCACCGGCTGGATCTTGAAATACTCGCGGATGGTCTCTGTCTGTGCTTCTCTGTTCATAGTTTTTTGGAATTGTCTGTGCAAAGATACGCTTTTAATAGTGTCTTAGATGATTTTTCGATAGACAAAGCCAAGGATTGTCTTGTTTATGAGTGGAGCAACGCTTGGGTGACGGCCGACATTGCCCGCGGCAGCACGCTCACCCACACCTACACCGCCGCCGCCTCGGACGTGAAGGTGGTGTGTGTCGCCACCCGTGCGGGCTACGCCACCCTGAAAGACTCCCTGACCACCACCGTGAACGCCGGTGCCGCTGTGTCCCTGAGCCTCTCCGTCAACAATCTCACCGTGACGGTAGTGAGCGTGAGCGGCGCCCCGACCAGCATCAGCTGGGGCGACGGCAGCACGGCCACCAGCGTGAGCGACAACATGACCCACACCTACAGTGCCTCCGGCACCTACACCATCACCGCCACCTACGCGGCCAAGGGCTACGGCCTGCTCTACAACTGGTCTGCGGCGGTTGATACTTTCAGAGCGGGTTATGCAGAGGTCGCGACATCTTCTTCCACGTCCAATCCATGGGAATGTACATTCCCCTCCGGTCATCGTCGCGGCATTTGTCCCAAAGGCTGGCATCTGCCCACGGATGCGGAATGGAACACGATGGAGAAGGAAGTTAGCGGTGACACATGGCAGACAAGCTATGAGACGATAGAAGCCGATATCCGGGGAAGCCATGCGGGTAAGCTTTCCACCAGTTGCGACTGGAGCACCCGTCATCCTGGAAACACCAATGCACAAAACAATTACAGCAACAGTGAACGCAACAATAGCGGCTTTTCGGCTGTTCCCGCAGGCGCCTTCACCGAACAAGGTACGTTCACCAATACTGCCGGTTACAATGCTAATTTCTGGTCTTCCACTCCCTCTACCCACTCGTTTTTCGAAAACCGAAGTGCGTTGAGTCGGCAGTTGAACTATGTCAATGGCGGCGTGTCCCGCGACAACATCCACAAGTACTGTGGAAAGTCTGTCCGTTGTGTCCACGACGAAGGGATAACCCCGTCCAACGTGAGCGTGACCCTCGGTGGCGCCACCGCCAGCTCCCTTAAGGCCACGGCCTCGGCCGACGACAACGGCTCTGAGATCACGGGCTACGAATATTGCATCTCCACGAACGCCGACATGAGCGGCGCAGCGTGTGAAAACGCCACAGAAGCCATCCACACGTTCACCGGCCTCTCTGCCAACACCACCTACTACGTCACGGTGAAGGCCACCAACGCGGGCGGCAGCGCCACCTCCGCGGTGGCGAGCGCAAGCACCACTGCCGTTGCCGACGATTGTGCCGGCAACAGGACTCCCACCCCCTGCACGGTTACTGCGGCACATGCGGCGCAGACGGGCGATGCTTTCACGGGCAATGGCCACAACGGTGCCAACGACGGCCTGGAGACCGTCAACGGTTCCGGCCAAGTCACCTCCGTGACTGACTACGACGGCAACGTGTACCCGGTGGTGCAGATCGGCAGTCAATGCTGGTTAGCGGAGAACCTGCGTGTGACGCACTCGCCCAAGACCGGCACCTATCTCGTGAACACGGCCGGCAAGACAGGCAATAATGCCGCTCAATACTATGGCTCAAAGGTGGCGCACTGGTACGGAAACGACTCCACCACCTACGCGCCGAAGGGCTACGGCCTGCTCTATAACTGGTGCGCGGTGATGGACACCGCCAATCCTGCCACTACCTTTACCCCTTACATGGAGGTGCCCACACCCACTGCAGGTAACAACGGCTATTTCAGCTTCAAACCCTCCGGCAACCACAGGGGCATCTGCCCAAGGGCTGGCACGTGCCCACGAATGATGAAAGGCTCACGATGTTAGCGTCATCTGAAGTTAGTAATAATGCGGGCAGGCTCTCCATCGGATGCGATTGGACCAGTTTCTCAGTCGCCAACGCGCCCGGAAACTATAGCAACAGTGAGCGCAACAGCAGCGGCTTTGCGGCCGTTCCTGCGGGCTGGTTCACCAGCAGCACGACCAGCCAAGCCGGTTACGCCGCGTCTTTTTGGACTTCCACCCAGGAGTCCGACACACGCTGGGCGCGGTACTGGAGCCTGAACTGTAGCAGCTCAAGTGTGAGCCAGAGCAACTACTGGAAGTACGAAGGCAGGTCTGTCCGTTGCGTCCGCGATTAAAAAGAACATTCCCCGACAAAATAAGCCCTGCCGCCATTGTCCGTCATTGTAGATTTCCTGAAACAATTGAAGACTGATGGAGTGGATGTCGATGATTGGCCCGAAGTTGAATATTTTGTGAAAAAGAAATACTATGAAGTCGTTCCAGATGATGTGAGTCCGTTAGCAAATTTAGTAAATACTTATTCAGAGACAGACTTAATCAAACTATTCTTCAATGGATTTCTGATACTTCGAAGCCGCAGGATGCAACGTCAATTCAGAAGGTATTTAATCCGCTTAGACCATACGAGTCACAAACCACCACTTATAACAAGGCGATGAACGAACTGGAGGAAACTTACGGAATGGCGTCGCCAAGCATGGGTCTGTCGAGACGTGAAGCGATTAGGCTGTTCCTGCTTTTGGAAACGCATGGCGGACAGCGATGGGGACGTTCCTTCACGCCACAACAGAATGTTTTGCCCACACACAAACAGAAGAAAAGGGAGCTCCCGTTGCCGGAAACTCCCTTGCTTTTTTTCATGCCGTTTCACTTAATTCTTCACACAACGGACTGAATACATATAATACTTATAGTCGTTCATATAAGTAAAATCGGCGTTTTGGTATCTGAGCCTCCACGCCCGGGCTTGTTGAGTATCATTAGTGTTATTAGTAGAAGTCCAAAAATATGCAGTTTGCCCAAATTCAGGAGCATAGGAAACCACGTACGCCCCTGCAGGATATGCATTGAAGCCTGTTGAATTATTGCTGCTCTGATTAT
>CADBQG010000067.1 GCA_902796805.1 uncultured Bacteroidota bacterium | reverse complement strand
TGCCGTTTCTACACCTACATTTCCACGCTGCACTATGTTATGGAGGCAGCAGCAGAGAACGACGTCGAGGTCATCGTCCTCGACCGCCCCAATCCTAACGGTTTCTACGTCGACGGCCCGGTGATGAAGCCGCAGTTCACTTCTTTCGTCGGGATGCACCCCGTGCCCGTGGTCTATGGTATGACGATAGGAGAGTACGCGCAGATGATCAACGGCGAGGGCTGGCTGAATGACGGCGTAAAGTGCAAACTGCTTGTGGTGCGGCTCAAGAACTACACCCACAGCACTCGCTATGTTCTGCCCGTGCCGCCGTCTCCTAACCTGCAGACACCGGAAGCCGTGTTCCTCTACCCGTCGCTCTGCTTTTTCGAAGGCACCGACATTAGTGTGGGACGCGGCACCGAGATGCCCTTCGAGATGTACGGCGCTCCAGGAATGACCGACGGCGACTACTTCTTCACGCCACATCCAATAAAGGGTGTTTCGGAGAACCCGCCGCACAACAATGCCAAATGCCGTGGGACTCTGCTCCATAAACACGCTGCGGAGAACATCTACAACCCCGGGAAACTTGACCTCACGTTCCTGATCAAAGCATACAAGACCTATCCTCATAAGGAAAAATTCTTCAACAGAGCCTCGTTCTTCGACAAGCTTGCAGGCAATGACGAGCTGCGCAAACAGATTGTGAACGGAGTGTCCGAAGAAGAAATAAGGAAGTCGTGGGAGGTTGATATTCAGAAATTTATGAAAGTCAGAGAACGTTACTTGCTTTATAAATAGCAGAATTGTAACGAATGGACGAGATAAAGCGACAATAAAAGTAGAAAAACAGAGATATGAAAAAGACACTGATGTTTACGGCCCTGATGTTGGCCTTGTCCGCTGCATTTGCGCAGAACAGGACACTTTCGATCAGCGATTACGTTGTCTCCGACGCGCTCGTGGAGATGCTCTCGCCGGCCAAGGTGGAGCAGATGCGCTCCGAAGACCCCGTCACGCTAATCACCATGAACAGGACACTGGCCGCCTATTGCGCCGTGGTCGACAAATTGTGGGAAGAGGATTTTGTGCAGATGGGTTACCTTGAGGACTATTTGCCGAAAGGGATGACTTATTCCGAAGAAGACATCATCGCGGCGGGCAGTGTAAACCCATACAAGTGGAAACTCCCGCAGGATGAGACAAGGTACAACCTCTTCAAGCTGCGCAAAGACGGTCTTTATGTGGTTGTGATGCCTAAGGTTGAGTTGGATTTGCGTGTTGAGGCGCAACTCCGTCAGTATGGACTTTCAAAATAATTAAAGGTCATGAGAAAAGTATTATTAAGCATAGCGGCCGTTTTCGCGGCGATTGTCTCCCTGAACGCCCAGCAGACAAACATAAATCTCGGACAGAACTCGCAGACATCTGTGACGGGATGCTATTTTGCAATCTATGACTTCGGCGGTCTGAACGGCGGCTACCAGCCCAACCGCGACGACCATATCACCATACACTCGAGCGACCCCACGAACCATGCAGTGCAGGTCAATGTTGACTTGCAGTCGTTCGACGTGGACTGTTCCGACACGCTTTTCATCTACAACGGCCCCACTGTTGACCCGGCCACCCTTCTCGCGGTCCTCACAAACTGCATAACCGACTCGATGGGCTCGCTTGCGCTGACATACACGGCTACGATACAGAACGCTGCCGGATGTCTGACAATCCGTTTCAAGACCGACGGTTCCGGCGAGGGCGACGGCTTCGTGATAACCACGGGCTGTGTGCGTCCGTGCCAGCGCGTTGAGGTCGAATTCGACCCGGTGCTCTCATCCAAGGTGCCTCATCTCGAGGCCGACGGCTGGAAGTACATCGATGTCTGTCCGGGCGAGGAGCTGCACCTTGTGGCCAAGGGCGTGTATCCCGACAACGGGTACAGCTACCAGCAGACCGACGCCACATCCAAGTTCCTCTGGGACCTCGGCTACGAGTTCTTTGAAGAGGTGGGGATGAATGTGCTTGACTATGAATTCATGGAGGGCAGGGGCTACGACATATCGGTGAGTGTTACCGACAGCATGGGCTGCTACACCTACATGCCGCAGATATTCCGCGTGAGGACGTCATCAAACCCGATCAAAAAGGTGATGAACCTGCGCGACGCCTGCCACGGCACCGAAGTGCAGGTGCCTGTGGGCTACGAGTGGATGGCCGCACTGCAGTTGGATACAATCTCCAACGAGCAGTCGACGACCCTCAAGGTCTCCGACACCATATATCTCCCCGACGGAATCATGTGCGGAACGCCCCCGACTTGTTCATACGTTTCACCGGTGACTTTCACGAGCTTCTCGCCAACGGCCACTATACAGTCGCCCAACGACCTTCTTTATGTCAGAATTTCAATGGAACATTCATACGTTGGAGATATATGGATTAGGCTTACCTGCCCTAACCAGCAGTATGTGTCGATAATGAAGAAATATGACTTTGGTTATTCAACCTGTACGTCTTCCATACCGCCGCAGGAAAAAGGATGGCTTGCAGGCGACAACAGTGAAAGCGCATATTTCGGCATCCCTATTGATCAATATGGCTCGGCCACGTGTATCCCTACAGGACTTGGCACTTGCTGGAACTATTGCTGGTCGAACGCTACAAACCAAGGTTATCAGTATGCTCCAGGAAGTTATGTTTATAGAACCGCTTCTGTGCATAATAACAGTGTGGATTCCACTAATGTCGCACAAATGACCAATGTGTACCATCCCGACGGCGACTTCAGCAACCTCATTGGCTGTCCGCTCAACGGCGTGTGGAGCATAGAGGTGATGGACGGATACGGCCAGGACGACGGATATGTGTGCGGTTGGGAGATAGCCCTCGACCCGGAGCTTCTGCCGCAGAACTGGTCGTACAACTGCGTTCTTGACACGGCGTGGGTTACCGGCCCGGGTGCTGCGCAAGGCACAACCTTCGTGCCCGACACCGCCGGAATAATAACCTACAATGTCTATGTGCAGGACAATCTTGGATGTATTTACGACACCATCACGCACATCAATGTGGTTAACAAACCCGAGCCGAAACTCGGCGAGGACTTCAATATCTGCGCCGGCGACATCGTAACCCTCAACCCTCACTACAACACCGACCAATATCCGGATGTCACCACTACATACACATGGAACACCGGCGACCAGACCGAGACGATAGAGGTGATCTCGGCCGGCGACTACTCTGTGCGCTGCCAGACGCGTAGCCAGTCCGGTTTGGTGTGCACAGGCTACGACTCAATACATATCGACATATATGAGTCGCCGAACTTTGACTTCGACGCGCCGCAGCTTTCCGGCTGTGCGCCGCTGACACTGCGTATTGAAAACAACTCTACGCCCGCCGACAGCTATTTCGAGTGGTATCTTGTAACCCACGACGATTTCGGCAACATGCGCGTTCTTTACAGTTCAACGGAGCATTCGCCTGTTTTCCGGCTTGAGGAGGCCGGCACATATTCAATATTGCTGAAGGCCACCACTCCCGACGGCTGCAAGGATTCCGTCCGCCTCTGGAACTATGTGACAGTGAACGAGCAGCCCATTGCCGCCTTCGCTGCAGACCCCGAAATCTCGCTCATCAGCGAGAGCCTCGGCAACGTGGAGTTCATCAACCAGGTTGACCCGGCGTTTGTGCCCCAGGCAGCCAACTGGTCGTATTACTGGGACTTCGGCGACGGCAACACCGACTCCACATACTCACCTACACACACATACTCGTCGTGGGGCGACTATGACGTTACGCTCACGGTGCAGAGTTCATCGGGTTGCAAGAGCGAGATCTCGCACACGGTCGTAGTAGAGCAGGATCTCATCTTCCCCAATGTGATAACTCCTAACGGCGACAACATAAACGACGTGTTCGCCATTGAGAATCTCAACACCAATGTGAATGCGGAGGATCCCGACGGATACAGGAACAACCGCCTCCAGGTATTCGACCGCTGGGGCAAGAAGGTGTATGATGCCAAGAACTACGATACCTACGCCAAGGACGGCCAGATTCACATGGGTGAGAAGGTCTTTGACGCCAACGGCCTTTCCGACGGCGTGTATTACTACTCATTCCATTACAAAGGAAAGGCTAAGACCATAACATTCAACGGAAGCATTACAATTGTGCGTTAGTCTATGCGTTGTCGATGACGCGGCGCATGACAGCCACTATTTTCTCCTCATCATATACCGCCGAGAGGGATGTAAGAATCTCTTTCGGCGTTTTTTTTTCTTCAAGAAGACTTTTTATTGCAGAAGAAAGCCTGTCATAGTCGGAGTTTGAGATTTTTCCTGACTTTGCCTTCCTGCATACGTCGCATTCGCCGCACGGTGTGCTGTTGTGGTCCCCGAAGTATTCGAGCAGAAGCACGCTCCTGCACTTGTCGTCCGACTTTACGTAGTTCTCCACGGCGTTCATTCGTTTTTCGGCGTTTTGCTTGCGGAACTGGTATGCGGCGTTGTCGAAAAAGATGTAGTCGTTCCTTATCCTGTCTTGAAGGAAGACTATGAGCGGGATGTTGCTTTGCGGCTGGTAGTAGAGCACTTTTTCGCTTCTGAGCTGTTTCAGGGTCTCAACAACGTCTTCTCTCTTGCAGTTCAGCCTGTTGGCCATGAGTTCCTCGTTTATTTTTGTATATTGGGTGAAGACACCTGAGTACGAGCGCAGTATTGTGGATATCAGAGGCTCGCTGTCGGGGTTTGCCGACTGGTAGTCGATGAGTTCGTCGCCGCTCATGCGGAACATTATCTGCGATGTTTCGCGGAGATGTTCCGACACGAGTATGAGTCCGGCGCTGTTGAGCAGGTTGAGGGCGTTGTAGTACTGCGTTGCGTTCATTTTCACGGCGAGGGCGTGTTTCTCGAGCGAGAACGGAAACACTGAGTTCTGGCCTGTGCCGAGGGCAATATGGAACGACTGGCACAGTTCGTCATATACGTTTCTCACTCTCTCCAACGGCGGGAACGCGAAGGTGTGGTTGCGTTTAAGCTGCGCTATGTCGTTGGAGTTGTAGAGCAGTATGGCCACTGCCGGCTTCTCGTCGCGCCCGGCGCGCCCGGCCTCCTGGAAGTACGCCTCCAAGGTGTCGGGGAGGTCGATGTGCACCACGAACCTCACGTCGGGCTTGTCGATGCCCATGCCGAAGGCGTTGGTGGCTACCATTACACGCACCTCGCCGTCCATCCACCTCCGCTGCTTCTTGTCGCGCTCCTTGGGTTCCACGCCGGCGTGGTAGAAGTCGGCCGTGATGCCGTTCTTGCGCAGGAAGTCGGCCACCTGCTCGGTCCTCTTCCTGTTGCGCACATACACGATGCCGGTGCCGGGGTAGCGGCCCATAATGCGCAGCATACGGCTGTTCTTGTCCTCCTCTTTGACCACATAGTATATGAGGTTGTCGCGCTTGAAACTCTTGCGGAAAACGTTGCCGCCGCGGAACTCCAGCCGTTGCTGTATGTCTTCCACCACCTCCGGGGTGGCCGTGGCGGTGAGGGCAAGCACCGGGACTTCGGGGAACACCTTCCTGATTTTCGCGATCTCGAGGTACGGCGGACGGAAGTCGTAGCCCCATTGCGAGATGCAGTGGGCCTCGTCAACGGCTATCATCCTTACCGGCATCCGCGACAGGTTGAACTTGAAGTTATCGGTCTGCAGGCGTTCTGGCGAGACGTACAGGAAGCGGTATTCGGGGTCGAACATCACATTGTCGATTACCGTCTCTATCTCAGCAGGGCGCATCCCCGAGTATATTGCGGCAGCCTTTATGCCCTTGTTCCTCAAATGCTCCACCTGGTCCTTCATCAGGGCTATCAGGGGCGACACCACGATGCATAGCCCGCCCATTACCATTGCCGGCACCTGGAAGCACACCGACTTGCCGCCGCCTGTGGGCAGCAGCGCCAGTGTGTCGTTGCCCGCCAGCACCGAGAGTATTATGTCCTCCTGCAACGGACGGAATCGCTCGTGTCCCCAGTACCTGCGAAGCGCCTCAACGCTCAGTCTCCTGTATTCCTCTGTCTGTCTCATGCGCCGCAAAGGTACGTTTTTTTTTCCGTTGTAGCGGCGCGATGAATCGCGCCGTCCATTACGATTCACCGCTAAAAAATATTTCGGGTGTGTCAAAAAAAATATTATCTTTGCCCGCTATTTGAAAATTAGGAAAATGGTTAGTTACAGTCTGTATTCTTGTAACCGTATTGCTTTATCTCCGCGCCCGCATTATGTCGTGCGGGGGGGGGTAATTATCTGATATTTAGACATTTAGAATTCAGTATTTATAATTTTAAGGCGACGGAAGCCGGTGCAGAAATGCCCGTTTCCACCGCTTTTTTTGTTGGTTGTTAGAACTTAGAACTTAGTATTTAGAATTTAGAATTTAACTCCTTAATTTCTCAACTCCTCCTCACTAATCACAAATCACTAATCAAAAACAAACGAATAAACAAATAAACAAATAAACAATTATACGTATGAAAAGAACGATTACATTCTTGATGCTCCTGTTAATTGGAGGAGTAGCAATGTCGCAAGGGACTTTCACTTGCGGCGATCCAGTTATGGATGGCGACGGCAATACGTATGAAACAGTGCGTATTGGGCACCTCTGTTGGACTAAGTCGAATATGAAAACTAAAACTTACGCCGACGGCTCGCCCATTGCCAATGCGATGATCTACAACTCGAATCTTCACCCCGACACAACGGCCAACCTTGCCAACTTCGGAAGGCTCTATACGTGGTGGTCGGCGGTGAACTTGCCAGAGGGCAGTGATGCCGCACCAACGAAAGATGCCGACGGTTTTGTTCAGGGCTTGTGTCCTGCGGGTTGGCATATACCCACAGTGGCCGATATACAAAAGTTACGCACCAATGCCGACGAGGATCTGCACAGCACCGACTTTTGGGTGCTGCCGAATGCTAACACCAATAGCACAGGCTTCAGCGAGGTGCCAGGCGGTATGTTTTCGGCAGAGCGCAACCGCTTTGAGGGTTTGTTCTCAAACTCGTATATGTGGACCGACAGTTCCAGTCGCCGCGAATGGGTTGTTGCCTGCAACAGCCGCTACTTCTGCGACAAGGCGAGCGAGGAGTATGTAAAGAAAGGCGACGGCTTGAGCGTGAGGTGCGTGTTTACAATGGAGATATGTCCTTTGGTAACAACTCTTGCTGCCGACGAATGCGACATTATAGACACCACGGCTGTTCTTAAGGGCAGTGCCACCGATTTGGAAGGCACTTTGCAGGAATACGGAATAATGTGGGGCTTGACAAAAAATGCGTTGACTAACACCCAATTAGCAACCTCGATTACAAATGGTAACTTTGAGGTTAAGATTACGGGCTTGCCCGCGTGCGGCGACACAGTCTATTATGCGGCATTTGTTAAACAAAGTTCTTGCAGCGAAACCGTTTATGGTGACACTATGATGTTTGTTGTGTGCGGAAGAGCCAAAGATGCCCAGCCATGTCTGTTCACACCTACCGTTGCCGACCACGAGGGAAACGTTTATAACACCGTGCAAATAGGAACCCAGTGCTGGACTAAAGAGAATATGAGGTGTAAGACGAGCCCAAGCGGAGGTGATTTGACTTTAGGCATCGATACAAGCAGTTTACACCCATATTATTATGATAATCCTAATTCTACTATTCCTTTTGAAAAGCGTGGTTATTATTACAATTGGCCTGCTGCATTGGATACAACTTTTGTAGATATTGAGGCTGTTTCGTTTACAAATAGAAGAGGTATTTGTCCTGAAGGATGGCATGTGCCGAGCAAAGAGGAGGTAGACACGTTAGATACATATGTGCGAACTTATTATGCTTGTGAAGGTACTTCATTGTTGTGGCCTATAGCAAAAGCACTGGCTTCTAAGGAGTATTGGAAAACAAGTGATGGCATTTGTGCACCTGGCAATACACCTGAAACAAATAATGCGACAGGTTTGTCTTTTGTACCCACAGGTATGAGAAATCTTATATTTAGACATGATGGAGAGTGTGCTGCCTTCTGGACTTCGAAATCTAGTCACAGTGATATTAGGGGGTACTATACGATTGATCGCAGCATATGGTATGACTACGCAATGCCCCACAGGGATAATGGTGCTATGCATTTTACTGCGTTAAGCGTACGCTGCATAAAAAACACTTGCGACAACACATTGCCAAGCACCGACAACTGTCCAACAGTAACCACAACAGCAGCCACAAATGTTGCGCCGGACAGTGGAAAGTTGAACGGAAAAGTAACAGATATTGCAGGAACAGTTGAAGACTACGGATTCGTATGGGGAACCGACAGGAACACAATCTCTACAACTGTGAACGGCACAGCGGTAACTGCCATGACTGCTGACGGCGCATTCGCTACTGTTCTCAAGGGCCTGACTCCATGCGACACTGTATGGTTCGCTGCATTTGCAAAGACCTCGGAATGTTTGGAAACAGTTTACGGCGACACACTCTTTTTTAAACTACCTATCGAGATGTCAGATTCAGCGACTTGTGCTCCAATAGGAGATGCTCTTCCATGTCCTGGTATTCCTGTTGTTTACGACCACGAGGGCAACGACTACAATACTGTCCAAATAGGAAACCAATGCTGGACAAAAGAGAATATGCGCTGTAAGACAAGCCCAAACAAGCATCTTCAGGATGGCGCTAATATGGCCAGTCATAGATTTGCATATTACTATGAAGGTCCAGAATCCATTCCTGTGAGAAAAAGAGGATTACATTACAACTGGCCCGCAGCCATGGACACCATTGAGATGGGAAATATAACAAATCAGTTGGATGCTCCTCGTAGAGGCATTTGCCCGGAAGGCTGGCATGTGCCGAGCATATCTGAGTGGACAACCTTGATAGATTATGTGCGTTCCAAAGAATGCTATGCTTGTGGTGGTGATAACGACACTAATATTGCAAAATCCCTTGCATCACAGGAATTTTGGAAAGAGAATGATAAGTGTTGTTCAGTGGGCAATGAATCTTCATATAATAACGCGACAGGCTTCAGTGCTATCCCATCAGGCACTAATATGGCTTATTTATGGTGGAGTGAAGGGTATGTAACCGCTTTTTGGAGTTCTTCACTTTCACTTGATTTTTCACCTCCATACAGGGGTGCAGAGATAGTCTCTATTTGGTATGGAGATGGTATTGTGCATTTTGACACAGCTCAATCGCTTGCGTCATATGCCGTGCGCTGTGTGAAAGATGCGCATAGCACCGCCGACAACTGCCCGACAGTTACCACCACAGCGGCAACAGAAGTTGCAGCCGACAGCGCGAAACTGAACAGCGTGGTTACGAATATTACCGGAACTGTTGAAGACTATGGATTCGTTTGGGGAACCGACAAGAACACAATCTCTACAACTGTGAACGGCACATCGGTTACAGCCATGACAGCCGACGGCGATTTCTCATCGATACTCAAGGGCCTGACTCCATGCGATACCGTATGGTTCGCTGCATTTGCAAAGACATCGGAATGCACGGAAACAGTTTACGGCGACACGCTGATGTTTGTAAATATGCCCGCCCAGCAGAACTGCGGAACTGTTAAGGACCACGAGAACAATGTTTACAACACCGTGCAGATAGGCGACCAGTGTTGGACACGCGAGAACATGCGCGCGACGACATCACCGACAGGCAAGACGCAATTCCAGGAGGGCACAAGCAACGAGAGCCGTCTTACACCGATATACTACAACAACACCGCATCTGCAGTTGATTTAACAGAGCGCGGCCTTCTTTACAACTGGGCGGCTGCGTTGGACACTGTTTTCACAGCAACCACAGACGCCTCGTTCACAAACCGCAGGGGTATATGCCCCGAGGGCTGGCACGTGCCGAGCATGGCTGAGTGGCAGACACTCATAGACTACGCAGCTACTGTTGAATGCTACACCTGCGGCGGAAATGCAAACGCAACAGCAAAGGCGTTGTCGTTCAACAACTATTGGGCAAGTTCCAATGGCGAGTGCCATGTTGGCAACGACCTGTCGGCAAACAACAGGACCGGATTTTCAGTAATCCCCACAGGATACGGCAACCTGCCTATAACTAATGATACAACAACTGCACGTTTCTGGAGTTCAACAGGAAACAACATCACCACATCTTTCGGAATGATGGTCAACTACAATGTGGCAAATGAGTCGGTTAACACGGGATACGACCAGAAACAAGGTTTCGCAGTGCGCTGCGTGAAAGATGCCGACGCCGACACCACCTGCGCGCCGGTTGGCGATGCAAAACCATGTCCAGGCACCCCGACAGTTAAGGACCATCAGAACAATGAGTACAATACGGTTCAGATTGGCGACCAGTGCTGGATGAAGGAGAATATGCGTGCAACAACAAGCCCGAGCGGTAAGAACTTGACAGAAGGAACAGCAGCAAGTTAT
>CADBQG010000066.1 GCA_902796805.1 uncultured Bacteroidota bacterium | reverse complement strand
TTGGTCAGGGCACGGTACGACCACGGAATACCGATACCCGCGTTCCTTTCGATTTATAACCAGCTGATGAACAGCACTTTATAAATTTTGTCATGTACTAAATAATTTACCATTAAAAATTTTACCTTTGCACTCATTTTCACAAACACAATTGCGAGTTATGAAGATACGACTTGTCTGGATTGGCAAACCTGACGGCGATATTTTTGACGAAGCTATCAAGTCTTATTCAAAGAAAATCACGTCATATTTTCCCTACGAAACTATTGCTATTCCGTACCTAAAAAATGCCAAAAGCATGTCTGAGGATGAACAAAAGAAGCGTGAGGGCGAGATGATTCTGAAAAAAATCGAGAATGATGACTTTGTAGTTCTTTTGGACGAGCGCGGAAGGGAATTCACATCCGTCCAGTTTGCAGATTTCGTGCAACAGCGCGCCAACTCAGGTTTGAAGTCTTTGACGTTTGTAATAGGAGGCGCCTACGGATTTTCGAAAGACGTCTATGCCCGCCAAAACGCGCAGATGGCGCTTTCAAAACTCACATTTCCACATATTATGGTTCGCTTGGTGTTCGCCGAGCAACTTTACCGCACCTGCACCATCCTCAACAACGAACCATATCATCACTGAATAACAAATATCGTTATGGATTTTAAAGAAATACGCCACCATCTTCATTCCATCGCCGAGCCTTCCGGATTTGAGACAAAAACATCAGCTTTCATAATTGAAAAATTGAAAGAAACACAACCTTCAAAGATAATCAAATTCAAGACAGGAACCCATTTTTTGTGCGAATATGATTTTGGAGAAGAGGGGAAAACCGTTCTTTTTCGCGCCGACATGGACGCCGTTCTCGTGGATGAGTCTGAAGGCAACTTGAACTACCGTTCCGTCAACAAAGGTGTCTCCCACAAGTGCGGTCACGACGGTCATTCCACTATTCTTCTCAACATGGCCGAAAAACTGCATGAAAAGCCTTTGCAAAAAGGAAAAGTCCTGCTCTTGTTCCAGGGTGCGGAGGAAACCGGGCAAGGCGCCAACGATATTCTCAACGACACAGTACTAAGTCGATACAAAATCGACACCGCATACGCTTTACACAACATTCCCGGCGAGGAAAAAGGCGCAATAATCTGCAAAACAGGAAGTTTTACATGCTCTGTTGTCAGCTGCGAGATTGTTCTCACCGGCAAGACGGCCCACGCTGCCGAACCGTGGAACGCTGTCTCGCCCTACCCCGCCGCAGAAAAGATAGCGGAAAAAGTACTGGGGTTCAACAATTTCAACATCTCGGCAGACGATTTCTGCGTAGCCACTCTCATAGAATTCCACATCGGTGAGAAGGCGTACGGCGTAGCGGCGGGCAACGGGGTGCTACGATTTACAATCCGCACCAAAACAGACGGAAGGCTTCGCGGCATACAGGAGGAAATCGAAAGAACCGTCAGGGAGGAGACCGGCAAAACGCACGGGCTGGAAAGCGGAATATCGTGGATAGAACATTTCGCCGCGGCGGAAAACAGAAAGCCTGCCGTGGCCACGATAAGGCATTGCGCCGGAAGCCTTGGCCTGAGGTACATCGAAAAGGAGAGTCCCTTTTTCTGGGGCGAGGATTTCGGACTCTTCACGCAGAGATTCGACGGCGCGCTGTTCGGACTGGGCTCCGGCACGGCACAGCCGCCGCTGCACCATCCCGACTTCGACTTCCCTGACGACATAATAGAAACCGGTGCCTCGATGTTCTACGAGATTGCAAAAAACGAGCTTTGCTGAACGGCACAAACACAAAACTGCCACATCGGAAATTTTGTGTACATTTGCAGCCACTATTGTCAATCAAAATAACCACATACGATAAATATGAAAAAACACCAGATTTCAGCAGATTTTCTCAGTATTGAAAAAGTTCAGAAGATAATCGAGCGGAAGCAGAAAATAGAGCTTTCTGCCGAAGCTATGGAAGCCGTCAAAAAATGCCGCGACTACCTTGACAAGAAAGCGCTGGAGTCGAAGGAGCCGATATACGGCGTAACCACCGGCTTCGGCTCGTTGTGCAACAAGCACATATCAGCCGAAGACCTGTCGACACTGCAGCGCAACCTCGTGATCTCACATGCCTGCGGCGTGGGCGAAGAGGTACCGCAGGAGATAGTGCAGATCATGCTCCTGATGAAGATACAGTCGCTGTCGTATGGACACTCCGGCGTGCAGCCCGACACTATCCAGCGGCTCGTCGACTTCTACAACAAGGGCGTGTATCCTGTTGTTTACCAGCAAGGCTCGTTGGGTGCATCCGGAGATTTGGCGCCGTTGGCTCATCTCTCACTGCCTTTGATTGGCATGGGAGAAGTATATTACAGAAACAAGAAATACTCTTCTGCTGATATCAACGAGAAATTCGGTTGGAAACCCATTACATTGAAATCGAAAGAGGGCCTTGCGCTTCTCAACGGCACGCAGTTCATGAGTTCATACGCTGTTTGGCTTCTCATAAAGGCCCGCAAACTCTCCTGGCTTGCCGACATCGTCGGCGCCGTCTCCCTCGAAGCCTTCGACGGGCGCATCGAGCCGTTCAACATGCTGGTGCACATCGTGAGACCTCACGCCGGGCAGATTACCACCGCCGCCCACTTCACCCAACTCCTCGAAGGCTCCGAAATCATAGCGCAACACAAGGAACATGTGCAGGACCCCTACTCGTTCCGCTGCATACCGCAGGTGCACGGCGCCTCGAAAGACGCCATCGAACACGTGCAGCACGTGGTTGAGACCGAGATAAACTCCGTCACCGACAACCCGACAGTGTTCCCCGACGAGGACATCATTGTTTCGGCAGGCAATTTCCACGGACAGCCCCTCGCACTTGTCCTCGACTTCCTCTCGATAGCCATGGCGGAACTGGGCAATATCTCGGAACGCCGCATATACCAGCTGATTTCGGGCAAACGTGGACTCCCGTCGTTCCTCGTCAAGAACCCCGGCCTCAACTCCGGCTTCATGATACCCCAATATGCCGCCGCGTCTATCGTGAACCAGAACAAGGCCTTCACCATGCCGTGCTCAACCGACTCGATAGAGTCGTCGCAAGGACAGGAAGACCATGTGAGCATGGGTGCCAACGCCGCCACGAAGTGCTACCTGGTTGTCAACAACGTGGAGAAAATCCTCGGCATCGAGCTTTTCAACGCCGCCCAGGCCCTCGACTTCAGAAGACCGCTGAAGACCTCCGAATTCCTCGAAGAGTTCGTGAAATGCTACCGCGAATTCGTGCCTTTCGTGGAGAACGACACCTACATGCACGAACTTATCCGAAAATCCATCGACTTCATCAACGGCGTGCGCGTTGTGATGTAGTGCGCAACATACAGTCCCCTCCGTAAACCGGACAGGCTGCGGAGGGACTTTTTCCATTACATAACATCTACTGTCATTATGAACGAGACTTTCACCCTGCTGAGCGACTGGCGTTTGCGCGACCCCTACGTTGCCATCCTCAAGGGAAGGATCATGAACGCCTTCCCCGGTGCCGCAATTGTCGACATAACCCATTATGCCGACAAGTTCGACATACTCCAGACCGCTTTCGCGATGAAATGCTCCTACAAGTCGTTCCCGGAAGGCACTGTCCATCTCATTCTGACAAACACCACATTCACATCCTCCTTCGAACCCGTGCTGCTCCAATTCGACGGGCACAACTTCATCTGCGATGACAACGGCGTCCCATTTATGATGTTCGGCGACTCAGGCGCGCTTTCGGGCTTCAAACTCAACAAATCTTCGGGAAATTCCATAACCGACATGCTTGAGATAGCTGAAATAATAAAGAAAGGCTTACTTGGCGAGAAACTTCATGAATACAAGGGTTTCAAGAGGATGTTTGTTCAGAAGGCCGAATACTCCGAGGAGAACAAAACCATTGAAGGACAGATTGTCTACATCGACGCCTTCAACAACGCCATAACAAACGTGCTGGCCTCTAAGTTCAAGGAGATGGTCAAAAACCGGCCTTTCTCGGCCGTGATACACTCCGGCGGCGACTGGATCATCGACAGGTTCTCCGAAAACTACAAGCCTTTCGACAATGAGATGTTCCTTACGGAAAATGAACTTGGATACATCGAGATTGCCTCCTATCAGTCGGACGTTTCTATCATCGCAGACCTCAACCCCTACGACAGGATTGTGATAACCTACTGACATGTTCACCGCCGCCCTGATACAATCCTGCATGTTTCCACACAATCTGGATGGAAATCTGAAGCATTACGAGAAACTGCTGTCTGAAAATATCCATGGAGAAGTTGACCTTATTGTACTCCCCGAAGTTTTCAATTGCGGTTTTTCGCCCGACATTTTTGAAATCACACGGTATGACAACGGACGAAGCGTGGAGTTTTTGAAGGAAGTGTCAGTCCGCTACAACTGCGCTGTTGCGGCCACATTACCGGTGTTTGAACACAATGTGTTGTATAACAGACTGCTATGGGTCTCGTCCTCTGAAATTGTAGCATATTACGACAAATTCCATCTGTTTATGGGGGAGGAGAAATATTTCAGCAGGGGTGGGAGGAGAACAGTGGTTGAACACAGCGGGTACAGGTTTCTTCCTTTGATATGCTTTGACGTGCGTTTCCCCGAATGGTGCAGGAATTCGCTTGCGGACGGAATGTTCGGATACGACTGCATTGTGCTTCCCACAAACTTTCCGTCGCGGCGCATAGACGAACTCAAGGTGCTGGCCTGCGCCAGGGCTGTTGAGAACCAGTGCTACGTGCTCGTCACGAACCGAACGGGCAAGGACGGCTTCGGCACTGAATACTGCGGGGGTACTTTCGTGGCCGACCCTCATGGACGAATAGTGGCGAAACTGCCTCCCCACGAAGAGGGCGTTATGGTTCACAATTGCGACTTCGACTACCTTAAAGTTCTGAGAAAAGAATTTCCCGTCTCGGAATATTGGCGCCAAAATCAAGTTTGACACTTTTTAACAATATGATTTTTAACAAATTACATTTTTTTTGAAAAAGACTTTCTTCAAAACAAAAAAAGTGTATATTTGCAGCCGTTGGAAACAGCGATGGTGCTGTAGCTCAGTTGGTAGAGCAACGGACTGAAAATCCGTGTGTCACTGGTTCAATTCCGGTCAGCACCACATAAAGGCACGCAGCTACGTGCCTTTTTCTATTTATTTTATTGCTGACAAAGAATGAAGAACATCTTTTTACTATCCATTTTCACATTTTGTCTTATTCTGCCTACATTTGTAAAGGCTCAGAATTTCAAAGTCGATTTTTCCACTCCAGGTGGAATCTACGCTGAAGCTTTCCCAATTTCAATGTCATGCCAAAAACCTGAATACCAAATCCGATACACTATCAATGGGTCCACGCCCGACTCAACTTCCACCTTATACTCTACACCAATAATGCTCGGCAATGATTTGTGCTCTAAGTCTGACATCTATAAAGTATTGAACTCATTGGAATCAGAGTTTTATTTGCCCGACTCTATTCTGAAAGCCATTGTATTGAGAGCCGCCGCTTTTGATGAAAGCGGCAACAAGGTAAGTTCAGTTACCACACATTCCTACTTCATAAAATCATTGGGCTGCAACACCCACAACCTTCCTGTCGTATCTATTTGCGCCGATTCTTTACAACTGTTCAGTTACGACACCGGCATATTGGTGCCTGGGATGTTCTTCAATCCGGCCGATTCTGAACTTACTGGAAATTATATGCAACGGGGGAGAGAATGGGAGAGATATGTCAACATAGAATATTACGAGACTGGAAGCAACGGCTTTAACCAAAACGCCGGCCTTCGAACACACGGCGGAACCAGGGCCCGCCGAGCCCAGCAAAAAGGATTCAAAATATATGCCCGTGAAGAATATGGCAAGAAAAACTTCAAATACAAGATCTTTGATGAAATAGATTTGGCTAAACATAAACGCTTGGTTCTCCGGGCTTTTAGAAGTTCCCTCACACCTGCAGGCATCCAAAACTGGCTCGCCAACGTAATAGCTTCCAACCTTACAGTGGATTATACAGCCACACGACCCGTTACTCTTTTTCTGAACGGAGAATACTGGGGTATCTACTTCCTTGAAGAGGCCCCGGATGAACGTTATGTGGAGGACCATCACAACGTTGACCACGACAGCATAAATATAATAAGCGCGTGGGGACTTACAGAACACGGGTCATCCGACTCTTTCTACGAACTTTATTATTGGCTGAAAGGAACCGATCTTTTGGATTCAAACAGGTATGAATATTTTACCCAAAAAGTGGATATTCCTGATTTTATAGACTATACCCTTATTGAACTTTTCATTGCAAACGGCGATTGGCCCGTTAACAATACACGAATGTGGCAAACCAACGATGGCGGCCGGTGGCGTTGGATTTTTTATGATGGTGACTATAGTTTTGAAAATTATGGTTTTCATGTTTTTGAGAACGTAACATACACTGGTCCTGACACATGGCCGACTGCCAAATGGTCAACTCTTTTTTTCAGAAAGCTTTTTGAAAACAATTCTTTCAATAAAATGTTTATAAACAGGTTGACATTTGTAAATAAGACCTTTTTCACTTATAATCTTACAAAAATCTACTACAATATAATGGTCAACACTCTTAAAAACGAAATTCCTCAACAAATTCATAGATTCAACAACCCCCTGAGTGTCTCTGAATGGAATTTACATTGTCGTAGAATTGATGAATTTCTTGCTAACAGAGAACAGTCTTTCTGGCTTGAAGCCAAAAATTTTTTCAATATTGTTGATAACGGGATTACGTCGTTCACTTGTTTTCCTAATCCTGTGAATAGGAATGAAGAGGTGAATTTGGTGATTTATTCTGAAAATACTTGCACAAATAAGATTTGTGTTTATGATATTAACGGCAAAGTTCTATATAGTCAGACTATTACCCTTTTCCCCGGCGAAAACAAAATGTCGTTGCACATGAAACTGCCTGCAGGTGTATATATTGTAAAATTAGGCAACGCAACCGGCAAACTTGTTGTCATTTAAGCAAAAGGATAATAAAACGGCATTAGCACGTTTAAGTTCTCATCCTACGGTGCGATAACAGAGTTTTTCAATTCACGGATGACGGCGTCAACTTGTTCGTCGCCGAGGGTGAAATATACCGGCAGGCTGATTTCGCCTGAAAAAAGGCGGTATGCATTCGGAAAGTCTTCAATATTGTATCCCAGGTTCCTGTAAGCCGACAGCATCGGAAGCGGGATGAAATGAACGTTTGTGGCAATGCCTTTCTCTGCCATCATCTGTATCGCCCGGTCTCTGGTTATTTCGTCGGCATCCTTGATTCTCAGCGCAAACACGTGATATGAGGACCTTTTGTTTTCGGTTTCATATTCAGGTATTAAAAATCGCTGGTCTTTTTCAAAGGCCCTGCCGTATCTGTCGAATATTTCCTTGCGGCGGGGAAGTATGAGCGAATCGTAGCGTTCGAGTTCAACAAGTCCCATTGCTGCGGCTATGTCGGTCATGTTGCACTTGTAGCCCGGGAACGTCACGTCGTAGCGCCACGCACCGGCCTGCGTCTTCGCGAGGGCGTCTTTCGACTGTCCGTGCAGCGAACCTACGCACAACTGCCGGTAAACCTCGTCGCAGTCGAAATCTCCTGGCAGATTGATGCAGACCGCGCCGCCCTCGGCTGTCGTAAGGTTCTTCACGGCATGGAAAGAAAACACCGTCATGTCGGCGATGGCACCCGTTTTCATGCCGTTATAAGTTGCGCCAAGCGAATGGGCCGCGTCGGAAAGAATCAGTATCCTGCCAAGTTGTTCCTGCACTTCGCTTGCAGGGACAAAAAGTTCCCTTATTCCGGGGTCGTTCACAATTTCATAAAGTGAATCATAATCGCACGGAAGTCCGGCAAAATCCACAGGAATTATCACCTTTGTCCTGGGTGTGACGACTTTTCTGACATTCTCGGCACTCAAGAGGAAGTCGTCGTTTACGTCAACCATGACGGGTCTGGCGCCGCAGTGGATTACCGCGGAGGCGGTCGCAGTATATGTATAGGCGGGCAAGATGACCTCGTCGCCGGTTCCAACGCCGAACCATCGGAGAGCAATTTCGAGGCCGGCGGTGGCTGAGTTTAGACAAACAACACGCTTGCAACCGCAGTATTCCGCAAGCCTCTGCTCGAAAAGCTTGGTGCGCGGACCTGTGGTTATCCAGCCTGAACGCAGGGTTTCAACAACCTCGTCAATTATCTTGTCGTCTATATGCGGTGGTGAAAAGGGTATTTTCATGTCTATCTTGAACTTTTTTCTAATTTTTTCGCCTTGTTGTCCTTCGAGTTTTTGGAGAGTTCGTTGAAATCAAGGGCAAGGTCCACGCAGTTGGGTGTTGCGCCCACAGCGTAGTGCAGCCGCGAGAAACCCACGTGAACGCCCTTTATGTTCAGCTGTATCCCATAGGAGAAGCCGGCCATCGATTTCCGTGCAACAACCTTCATCTCCTGGTGTACATTGTGGTTGTAGGCCAGCTGGATTGAAAAATATTTCATCGGCTCAATCTCTATGCCGAACACAAAATGTCTGAAGAAGTTGTCGGCGTGCTGTGCGAATTTCGAGGGGTATTTGATTTGGCCCGATATGGCATCAGTCTCCATGAACGGGTTGTCTTTCCCATAGTAGTTCATGTTCCAGCGGTAGAGCGAATGAAGCGAGATATGGTATCTTATCGGGACATGCTTGAGTCGTTGTGAAATGGCGAACTGGAGGTCGAAAGGAACGAGTTCTAAGTTTCCCGGCGCGAAGGTTTTCACCTGGCTGCCTATGTTTTTGGCGAGTATTGTGAGCGAGAGGTTCTTTTCGTCGTCAAAATAACTTCCGGCCACATCAACGGCAAGGCCCATCGAATAATAGGAGTCGTAGTGGCTGAATATGGTCTTCAGCTGGGCGCCTATCGAGAAGTTGGCAGCCAGCTGCCGTCCCCAGGACAGAAACAGCGCATAATCGCCGGCGTGGAATTTGCCGGTTTCAACGCCCGTTTCGTCCGCGCCCCTGAAAGAGCCGTAACTCAGCGCGCAGATTCCCGCGGCGAAACTCCCGGCTTTGAGGAATGTGTAGGAATAGGCGGCCGACATCGCGTTGCTTTTGGCAAAGTAGTTCGTGTAGTTGACGAACAGTTTGTTGTGCAGCCTGTCAGACACGTATGAAGGGTTGACGAGCATAAGGGAAGGGTCGCCGTCGTGGACAGAGATAAAGTTGCCGCCCAGTCCCATCAACCGCGATGAATAACTGAGGTTCAGAAAGTTATAGACATGTTTTCCGCCAGTCTGAGCCAAAAGACCCGGAAAAACGCCTAAAAGAAGTGCGGCAAGTATGAAGACACGTCTTCTCATCTGTTCTTTTCGACTGAAAAACCGAATTTCCCTATTTTTTCACCTAAGGCGTAATAGTGTCCGTGCGAGTAGCACACAAGCTTTGCATATTGGAGTTCGAGGGCGTCTGTTTTTTTTGAGAACAGCGATTCGTTGGCGTGCACAGCCATGACTTCCGCGAGGAACATGTCGTGCGTCCCGAGCGGTATGACCTGGGTAACCTTGCACTCAATGTTCACGGGGGATTCCTCAATCATCGGGGCGTTCACTTTTGATGCCCTTATCGGGGTGAGGCCGGTTTCAAGGAACTTGTTGTATTTTCTTCCTGACACCACCCCGCACCAGTCGGCGCAGGCCGCAAGGTTCCGGTCAACGAGGTTTATCACAAAGCAGCCCGTGTTTTTGATGATTTCGTGAGAAAGCCTTTCGGGGCGTATTGAGACGAAGCAGCCGGGCGGGTCGGAGTTGGTGGTACCCGTCCAGGCCACTGTTATTATGTTGTAATCGCCGACAGTGTTGCCGCACGAAACCATCACCACTGGTGTGGGGTTGAGCATGTTGCCGGCGCGCATGGCGCGTTTCCTGACTTTTGCCATTATCTTCCCAGGCCGATGGCTGTGACGTTGGGAACGATGAGGAGCGGCATTTTTGACGTGCTGAGAATCTCGCGCATGGTGGCGTTTGCGGTGAAGTCAGTCTCGTTCTCTTCTCGCATCACCACGATGAGGTTGGAGTCGAGGTCGGCGGCGTGGTTGAGAAGTCCCTGGCAGAGGTTGTTCTGGATGGTCAGCGGCACGAGGTCGAAGCGCACGTTGGAGTCCTCGCACATATCGGCGGCGTGACGCATTTGGACGTTGATAACATGGCGTGTGTCGGCATTGTTGGGATAATAGACACCGACGATGGAGATCTTGGCCGCAAAGGACTTCGCCAGATAGATTGCGTAGCGCATTTTCTGCAACGTCTCGAAACTGAGGTCGATGGGTGCGTAGATGTTGTGGAGGTCGCGGTTTATCTCAATGTTCTCGCGCATGATGAGCACGGGAACCGTCGAATTGTTGATGAGACGGTAAACGTTGTTGCCTATATAGCCTTCCTCGAAGCCGGATGTTCCATGGGTTCCCATCACGATGATTGAATTTGGCTGGTTTGCCGCGTACTTTGTAATCTCCTGGTGTACCTTTCCTTCCAGCACGACTGTGTTGACGTTTGTGTCAGGCGACTCCATCTGGCAGAGCCTCTGCCATTCGTCGAGGGAATTCTGCACTTTGCTCATATAGTTGTCGCCCTGGTCTTCGGTGACATTGTTGGAGACACCGGGTGTCTTGACCCACACAAGGTGGAGGTCGGCGCCCGTTTTCAGGGCAACGGCTACTGCGTGCCGCATTGCGTTCATTGCGCTATTGGAGAAGTCAACGCCTACGATGATGTTTTTCATGACGGTGGATTTTTATGATTATGAATTACTTTGATTCGCTTGAGTAGTTTGGCGCCTCGCTTGTGATGGTGATGTCGTGCGGGTGGCTTTCGAGCACGCCGGCATTGGTGATGCGGCAGAACCTGGCGTTATGGAGCGACTTGATGTCGGGTGCGCCGCAATAGCCCATGCCCGAACGCAGTCCGCCGGCCATCTGGTAGATAACCTCATAGAGGTCGCCTTTGTAAGGCACGCGCCCCACAATGCCTTCCGGCACAAGTTTCTTGGCGTCGTCAACATCACTTTGCATATACCTGTCCTTTGAACCCTGCTGCATAGCTTCAAGCGAGCCCATTCCCCTGTAGGTCTTGAACTTGCGCCCGTTGAAGAGGATGGTTGTTCCGGGCGACTCTTCAACGCCGGCGAGGAGACCGCCGAGCATCACTGAGTCGCCGCCGGCGGCGAGGGCCTTCACAATGTCGCCTGAATAGCGAATGCCGCCGTCGGCGATGAGCGGTATGTCGTATGATTGCAAGACTTTATACACACCGTATATTGCGCTCAGCTGCGGCACACCCACGCCTGCAACCACGCGCGTGGTGCATATAGAACCAGGGCCGATGCCCACCTTTATCGCGTCGGCGCCGTTGTCGGCGAGCAACTTTGCGGCCTCGCCGGTGGCCACGTTGCCTACCACTACATCAACGTTGCCGAAGTGCTTCTTCATCTCCGCCAGGGTGCTGACAACATTTTTGGAGTGACCGTGGGCGCTGTCGAGTACAAGGGCGTCAACGCCGGCCTCCACAAGTTTTTCGGCGCGGCTGAGCGCATCTTTCGTTATCCCGATTCCGGCGGCCACGCGCAGCCTGCCCTGTGCGTCCTTGCATGCAAACGGCTTGTCTTTGGCCTTCGTTATGTCCTTGTAGGTAATGAGTCCCAGCAACGTCCCGTCGTCGGCCACAACCGGCAGTTTCTCTATCTTGTGCTGCTGCAGTATATCGGCGGCGGCGTGCAGGCCGGTGTCGCGCGATGTGGTTACAAGCCCTTCCTTCGTCATCACGTCGCAGATGTTCCTGTTGAAGTCGCGCTCGAAGCGCAAGTCCCTGTTTGTCACTATGCCTATCAGCACGTTCCTGGAGTCCACCACTGGAATGCCGCCGATGTGGTATTCCGACATCATTCTCAAGGCGTCGCCCACAGATTTGTCAGGCGAAATGGTTACCGGCGCATTTATCATACCGTTCTCCGCGCGTTTCACCGAAGCCACCTGCTTGGCCTGCTCTTCAATTGGCATGTTCTTGTGTATCACGCCAATGCCTCCCTCGCGGGCAATGGAAATCGCCATCTTCGACTCGGTTACAGTGTCCATCGCGGCGGAGACGAAAGGCAGATTAAGGTTTATGTTCCTTGTAAATCTTGTTCTTAAATTGATATCCTTGGGCAAAACATCGGAATATGCCGGAATAAGGAGCACATCGTCAAAGGTCAACCCTTCCAGTGCTATACGTTCGGTGATAAAAGACATAATGACTATATTTTATTTTCGTGCAAAGATAAGAAAAAAATCAATAAACCGCACTTGTCAGTCAAAATATGTCAAAAAAATCAAACTGTTTCCTTTCTGTACTTCACATTGCAAACCATTATGACGGCAAAAGCACTCCAGAACAGCAGGGAAAGTTTGTCTGTGTCGAGGAAGTTGTTGAACACGCCGTGCGTGAAGTAGGTTACAAGCGACAATGTCATTACAAGCGACAGCGTCCTGCCGTTCCTGTCATTTGAATGTATGTATGTCTTTATTCCGCAGAAGATAACACATACAAGAAGGGCAAATACCGTCAGCATTCCGGGTATTCCCGACTCGGCGCACGGGTTGATGTACTCGCTGTGGGCGTTCCCGCCATCACCGAAATCAGTCGAGATAACTGTTTGGTATTTGGCTTGTTGGAAAGACGCATACTCGAACTGGTATGTCCCTGGTCCCCAACCGAAAACAGGCCTTTCCTTAATCATCCCGAAAGCGGCCGTCCAACGGTTTATGCGCTCCATGTTGGAGGCGTCGGTACTTATGTTCGACATCGACTGGATGTGCTCCACGAAATTTCCGGAGGAGTCCTGGCTGTTCCTGCTCATCCTGTACAGTATGTCGTCGGCATAGAACAGCATGACAATGCCGAAGATGACGCCGAAACTCACAATCCATGACAATTTGATGCGAAGCTTGAGTATAATGAACACTGCGATGGCAGCTGCAAGGCTCAGCCAAGCCGCCCGGCTGAATGACAGGTAGAACCCTGTCAGTAAAACCGCCGAAACAAGGACATAGAACACTCTCCGCAGCGGTTTCATGCCTTCGAGAAATGCAAAGCCCACGGTTATCGGGATCATGAATGCCAATGCCGCGCCGTATGCGGTGTGGTCGTTGTAGAACGGCGACATGACCCAATGCGCGTAATGCTCATCGAAGCCGCTCAGGGCGTGCTTGACGGTGGTTACAAGCACCACGACAACCAGACCTGCGGCATAGCTGTCGAAATACCAAACTATCTTTTTCCAACCGTCATCGGCCAGCTGCATGAACATCCAGTAGCAGCACGTAACAAACCAGATTTTGGAGGCAAAATACTTAAACGAGACTATCGGCCGCGCACTTGTGAAACAAGTAACGAGCATCCATCCGAGGTAGATAAATATGGCGATGGATATAGGATGCCTGACATAATCTTTTCTTATTTGCAGGTCGTAGAGGATTCTCACAAAAAAGAGGATTGTCAAGGAAATCATCAGGGCCTCAGACGGAAGAGAGAGCCCAAGATGTATATCCTTGCTGCTAAATATCACAGACAGCGGGGTGCAGAAGGCGGTGAGACAGAGCGCAATGTTGGTGTGGAAAAGCACTATGTAGCCTCCCACGATGCCTACGGTTATCATGGGTATATACGTAAACTCCCTGATTATTGCGAAGCCGTTCGCAATAATCAGAAACGCGGCAATTGCAAGTCCCGCTGTTTGCAGACGCTTGCTATCGCTTTTCAGACTCTGTGCTTGATTCAGAGGTTTTTTCGTCAATTTTATCGGCAATAAGGAGAACTACAAGAGTAAGAAGGAACGCGCACAAAACGGAGACAACGACTATTATCGACCTTTTCGGGTAGAATTTTTTGTCGGCCTTGAAAGGCTTGTCGATCACGAACTTCACAGGAACCGTTGTGTTCAGATCCAGCTGTGCGTCGAGCATTTTCTGTTTTGTGAGAGCCTGGTACTGGCTGAAGTTGAATTCGTTTTCAAGCAGGGCGGTGAGTTTTGAGCCGTACTTCGCCAGGGTGTCCATCTCGCTGCGGAGCCTGTTCATGGCTGCGGTGTTGCCCTGTGCCACTGCTGCCGCGTACTGCTGGGTATATCTTTCCGACTGCCGTTCAACGTTGAAAACGCCGTGTTTCATAAGCTCGCAGATAGAGTCGCTGTTTATCGCTATGGCCTTGTTTATGGAGTCCAACTGGCGCTGCAGATCCCTGTAGGCCGCTTCGAGGCGTTCGCGGTCTATCGCGTTCTTGATGGTGTCGAGCCAACGCACCGCGTCCACTGTCATGTCGTAGGCCTTTTGAGCATCCCAGTCAGCTATGGTGACGGATATTGAGCCGAGGTCTGTGCGCTTGATTACAATGTTGTTGTCCAAAGTTTTGTACAGCTTTGTCTGCGCACCCTTATTCGACATGTCGATGTCGTAGTATTCGGCGAGTTTGTATTTGGCTATGAGGGAATCTTTGAGGGTTACGGAGTTGAGGTAGGCCATCATCTGCTCGGTTTCATCCACGGTGGCAAGTGCGCGCATGTCGAGACGTTCGTTGTAGTTCTGCTCGTTGAGCAGGATTTTGGCCACCGAGCTTGTTCTCGGGGCGTAAATCACGGCCGTTGACCTGAACCTCGGGCGCACGAGAAGCGAGCAGGCGGCGGAAACCACAAAGGTGGCGATGCAGACTGCCAGAAACCACTTTTTGCGGTCCCAGATGAATTTCAGTAGACTGAAAGCGTTGTATTTGTCATTGTTTTCCATATCACGCTTTTAGGTTGAGTTTAATGTTCAGTTCTTCCAACTGTTTGTTGTCAATGGGTGTCGGGGCGGGGAGCATTGTGTCTCGACCGGCGTTGTTTTTCGGGAAGGCGATGAAGTCGCGGATGCTGTCGCTGTCGCTCAGCACGGCGCAGAGGCGGTCGAAACCGAACGCGATGCCGCCATGCGGCGGTGCACCGTATTTGAAGGCGTTAATAAGAAATCCGAATTGGCTTTGAGCTTGTTCTTCACTGAAATTCAAGGCCTTGAACATGCGTTTTTGAAGTTCTGGTCGGTGAATACGTATCGATCCGCCGCCTATTTCAGAGCCGTTGATGACAAGGTCGTAGGCGTTCGCGAGCACGTCGCCGGGACGTGTTTCAAGCAAATCTTCGTGTTCGGGCTTCGGAGCGGTGAAAGGATGGTGCATGGCATAGTAACGCTGTGTCTCCTCATCCCATTCTAACAACGGGAAGTCTACAACCCATAAAGCCTTGTATTCACCCGCTTTCCTCAAGCCGAGGCGATTGCCCATCTCGAGGCGCAGTTCGCACATCTGCTTGCGTGTCTTCATGGCGTCGCCCGACAGTATGAGAATCATGTCGCCAGGCTTTGCCTCACACTTTTCAACAACCTTACGAAGGTCTTCCTGATCGTAGAACTTGTCGACCGAGGATTTGAAAGTCCCGTCCTGGTTGCACAGAATGTAAACCATGCCGGCGGCACCTACGCGCGGACCCTTCGCGAACTCGGTTATGTTGTCAATCTGTTTGCGGGAATAGTTTCCGCAACCTTCAGCCTTTATACCGATTATCAACTCGGCCTCGTTGAAGACTTTGAAATCCTTGTGCTGGAGAAGTTCGTTGAGCTCCACGAAGCGCATCCCGAAGCGTGCGTCAGGCTTGTCGGAGCCGTAATATTTCATCGCATCGGCCCATGTCATGCGCTCCAGCTTGCCAACCTCTGTGTTCTTGAACGTCCTGAATATGTGCTGAACGAGTCCCTCAAAGATGTTGAGAATGTCTTCCTGCTCGATGAACGACATCTCGCAGTCGATCTGGGTGAATTCAGGCTGGCGGTCGGCACGGAGATCCTCGTCGCGGAAGCACCTGACAATCTGGAAATAGCGGTCGCAGCCTGCAATCATAAGCAGCTGCTTGAGAGTCTGCGGCGATTGCGGCAGGGCGTAGAATTCGCCGGGGTTCATTCTCGAAGGAACAAGGAAATCACGGGCACCTTCAGGGGTGCTGTTGACCAAAAAGGGCGTTTCTATTTCAAGAAAACCATTGTCGCTAAGATATTTGCGGATTTCCAGTCCGAGTTTATGGCGGAAAACGAGATTGTTCTTCACTGGATTGCGGCGAATGTCGAGGTAACGGTATTTCATGCGCAGCTCGTCGCCGCCGTCCGACTCGTCTTCAATGGTGAACGGCGGGACCTCGGCCTCATTGAGCACTTCCAGTTCATGGACTTCGATCTCAATGTCTCCTGTGGGGATGTTCTTGTTTTTGCTGTAGCGTTCAATAACGGTGCCGGTAACCCGTATCACCCATTCGCGCCCGAGTTTTTCAGCCGCCTCGCATAATTCAGGGCGCTCCTCGTGGTTGAACGCCAACTGGGTGATTCCATAGCGGTCGCGCAGGTCAATGAATATCATGCCGCCCAGATGGCGCACTTTCTGAATCCAACCGCTCAAGGTAACGGTCTGCTGAATATTGTCAAGCGTCAGCTCGCCGCAGGTGTGTGTTCTTAACATTTTATAATCAGTTTCAGTTTTTTCGATAACAAACCGCGAAATTACACTTTTTAGCGTTTCCACTTCACAAACGGCGGCGGCTTAACATTATTGCATTCAATTTTTCACAATCCTGAAATGCTTTTTGGCCAGATTGTTTGTTGTGATTTGGCCTATATACACACCTTTTGCAAGGTTGCGGGCATCGATTTGCAGCCTGTTTCCGGGCATCTTTTTTTCAACGGCCACCTTTTTCCCTTGCGTGTCATAAATGCACACCACCGACTCTTCCGACGAGTCGTCGTCTATCACAAAAAAGTCGTTGCAGGGGTTCGGATAGACCTTGACTGTGTTTTTGGGGATTTCATTCACAGACACAAGGCTTTGCAAGGCGGAATGGAAGTCAGGGATGCCGTAGCCGTACTCTTCGTCGGGAGACAGGTATTGGGAACTGTTTTCCCTAATGACCTGCATAATCTCGAGCGAAGAATATTGTGGAAGGGCTTGCCACAGGCATGCGCAAAGACCGGCAACAACCGGTGTGGCAAGACTCGTGCCGTGCGATATTACAAGTTGGTTGCCCGGACGATAACAGGCTGTTGCCACGCCAACGCTGACAACATCAGGTTTTACGCGCCCATCGAATGAATATCCGCGGGATGAGAAACCGGCGATGATACTATCAGTTGAACAAGCTCCTACAGAAAGAACGTCGTGGGCATCGGATGGTTTTCCAATATGATGCCAGTCGTTGCCACCGTCGTTGCCCACGGCAATGCAGGGAATGACGCCTTTTTTCGCCAATATCGACGCCGCCTGCGAGGCGATGCTGTGCAAACCGTCGAAGGTCGAGTAGTCGGTGTTGGCCTGCGGGAAGTCAGGGTAGCGGGTGTATCCTAACGAGGAGTTCACCACGTCGGCGCCGAGGCTGTCGGCAATTTCGGCTGCGCGCGCCCAGAAGTCCTCTTCAATCAGCTCCTCCGAGGGAGAATACTCCGAATGTATGAACACGTATGAGGCCTCCGGGGCAGTCCCCACCATGACCTCTTCTTCGTTTGCTGCCATAACAGACGACACCACTGTTCCATGAGCTTGCATGTAGGGTGAGGAATAATACGATGAATCGAAAGCGGGCATAAGGTCATACATGCCGAGAAAACGCCCTTCTTCAACTAATTTGCGGTAGAAGTCGCAGCTCTCCACACCGTACCATCCGCCGTCGATGACGGCGATTAGCATACCTTCGCCCCTGAAGCCGGCCTCATGGAGTTTGTCGCCGTTGTGTATCCTTATCTGCGCAAGACCGTCGCCATAAAACGCGGAAGAGTCGGCTGTATAGCCACTGTCAGACTGGAAGGAGGACATTCTTTTCGCACTGATGTCCCCGTTTTTTTCAAGCACGTAAGCTGCCACGGGAATTATACTGTCAACGAAGCCGAGGCTTTGTATTGAAAGCAGTTGTTCGTTTTCGGGACAATACACTGTTACTGTGTTCATCCATTTTGAAGTTGCCAGAATCCTGACCATGTCACCGGAGCCCTTTATTTTCTGCAAGTACAGCGGATTCACTGGAAAGTCCTGTTCCGTAATGGGAATGTTGAAGCGCGCTCTTTTGTCGATGGCGCGCTGCGACAGATATTCGCCGGGATTGCCGATTGAGTACGGGGAGTTGTTCTTGTCTGACAGATATATCCTGTAGCAGGTGGGTGTTTGGGCTGTGGTTGAAATTATTATGGCAGATAACAGCGAGACTGCAAGAAAAAATCTTGTTATGTTCATAATTTGTGTTTTTTGTCGGCTTTAAAGTTGTGGTTGTTTGTTTGATTTTTCGTTTACTCGCCGCAAAATTACACTTTTATTTCACTATTTATCGTATCTTAAAAGACTATAATTATCAATATCTGTTAAATGAACATATTCTTCGTCTAAATCAAGGATAGGCAAATGTTTGTTGTGTAAATAATACAAATGTTTTTCATTATCATCAAGTGATATGTTTTTATATCTGGCAAAATTGGCGTGAAGACCCCATTCTCTATATGTTTCCTTGTCAATGCTGATTACGCTATTCGAGGGAATATATTTATTGCATTCAAAAACGAGTTTCAACGTCTTTTCCTCTCTGCTTATTTTTCCTTTTTGGGATATGGAAAACAAAGTTACTGATACAAGAGCCAAACAAGAGACGATTTTAAATACAATAAAACTTCTTGAAGAAATATCTATTTTATTGTGCCATTTTTTTATAATTGCTTGGAATGGAAGGGCAAAAGCAATGGCCAAGAACGGATAAGCAGGAATAATGTAATATTCGCTCTGTTTTAAACTTAGCATAATTGGCAGCACCCCGCAAAGCGATAATGTCAAAAACACAAGACTCTTTTTTATTTCTTTCTTGATCAAATCTGTCTTTTTCTTTTTTATTTGTACAATAATCAATCCTGTCGTCAAAACAAGTGTAATAATACTGTTTTCCAACAGTTTCTGGAGGATAAAAAAGCGACTTTCTGTTGTTTCTCTCATTCCTGTAACAGATGAAAACAACTGATTTGAAAGATATGTGTCGAAAAAAAGTTTTGCATCTTTTGATGAAATATACAGCAAAATAATAGGT
>CADBQG010000065.1 GCA_902796805.1 uncultured Bacteroidota bacterium | reverse complement strand
GGTTGTTGACAACCCGACCAGGATCGACGTTTCGTCTCTCGCGAGCGGCGTTTACTTCGTGAAGGTTATCACCGGCGAGGGCGTTGCAACGAAGACGTTCGTTAAGAAGTAGTAATTAGGAGTTAGGAATTAAGAATTTAGTTTCTACATTGCTAAAAGAAACAGAGACGGGGTGCGCCATGTCTCTGTTTTTTTATACATAGTGTTTTTCGCGAATGTTTATAGGGTGGCAATTCATAAAATTTGTGTACCTTTGCAGGATAAAAACATACAGTTATGGCACTGACATTTTTCAACAACAGCGAACCGAGAAAATTCAACTACAAGCCGCGCTTCTACGATCCCGCCAAGGAAAACTCCACGGGTGACAGCCGGAAAGACTTTGCGAGGAGTCTCCATGATGAGTGGCAGAGCAGGCGCAACCATACCGGCGACAAGAAGAACGGCTCGTCGATAACCGTGCTGTTCATGATTTTCTTCGCGATAGTGCTGGCATTCTTGCTGTTCAAATTCTTCTGACAAAGAACGAGATTCAAACCAGATGGAAGACATAATAAGACTTTTGCCCGACTCGGTGGCCAACCAGATAGCTGCCGGTGAGGTGGTGCAGCGTCCGGCCTCGGTGGTCAAGGAACTCCTCGAGAACGCCATCGACGCGGGAGCGACGTCGGTGCAGCTGATTGTGAAGGACTCCGGGAGAACCCTGATACAGGTAGTGGACAACGGCAAGGGCATGTCGTTCAACGACGCGCGGCTCTGCTTCGAGCGCCATGCCACCTCTAAACTGCGCAGTGCCGACGACCTATTCCACATCTCTACAAAGGGTTTCAGGGGCGAAGCACTCGCATCCATCGCGGCCATCGCCCATGTGGAACTAAAGACAAAGCGCAGTGGCGACGAGATGGGCGCGTTGGTCAGGATTGAAGGCTCGGAGGTGAAAAACCATACCATTACCGCTACTCCCGACGGCACCTCCATAGCCGTGAAAAACCTCTTTTTCAACGTCCCTGCACGCCGCAACTTCCTCAAATCCGACAAGATAGAGTTTTCGCACATCGAGGAGGAATTTTTCCGCGTGGCAATAATACATCACGACGTTTCGTTCCAGCTCTTCAACAACGGGAAGCAGGAACTGAAGCTCCAAAGCGGGAACCTTAAGCAAAGAATAGTAGGCATCTTCGGCCAACACCTCAACGATAAACTCTTCCCGATAGAACTCGACCACGAACTCATGCACATAACCGGATTCATCTCGAAGCCAGAGAACTCGAAAAAACAGAGATGCGAGCAGTATATGTTCATAAACAACAGGTTCGTGAAGCACAGTCTTTTGAATTTCGCCGTCGAGAAGGCCTACACAGACTTGATACCACAAGGCTACCATCCTGCCTACTTCATTTCCATAACCATAGACCCGGCCATGATAGACGTGAACGTGAGCCCCACGAAAGTGGAAGTTAAGCTTCAGGATGAACGCCTGTTCTTCGGATTCCTCAACTCCTCTGTGAAGAAATCGCTTGGCACGATGTCGCTGACACCCATGATTGACTTCGACGACTCGGCCCCGTTCAGGATGACCGACAGGCCTGCCGGCGTGGAAATCAGCGAACCGGTTGTGAGTGTGAACAGGAATTACAATCCTTTCGACAAAATACCTGAGAAACGCAACAGTTCTCCGTTCCAGCAGTTCAGGAACGAGAATTTCACGAAAAGCACCCCGACTTCCAACGAATGGGAACAGTTTCTCAAGAACGTAAGTCTGGAAAACGTCGGCAAAAGCACCGGCACGCAGCAATCTGTCGACTTCACGAGCCAGTTGCAAGACGAAGTGCCGGACGACATCCCTTTTTTCGTATTCCAGAAAAGGTACCTGTTCTTGAAACTTAACGGCGCCGCAATAGTGGCCGATCTGCACAATCTTCATGAAAGAATCCTATACGACGGATATGTGGCCGCTATGAAATCGTCGCCGATACGACCTCAGCAGAGCCTTTTCCCGACCACTATCACCCTCACGGTATCGCAAACCGATCTCGCCATGTCGCTGAAGGAGGATTTCCTTGACCTTGGATACGACCTCGAGAAGATTGACTCAACGCATATCGCGGTAAACGGCACGCCAAACGATGAGGATGTGGAAGGAGATGTGCAAGCCCTGGTGTCCAACGTACTCGACTCGTGGCAGATGAGCCAGGTTGTCGGCAACAGCGACAGGGTGGCCTCGATGGCGTTAGCCATGGCAAAGCAGAAAAAAGGACGGCAGCGGATTCCGACAACTAAAGACGAGGTGAAATACCTGATGACCAAATTGCTGGCCTCTTCCTCGCCACAAGTGTCGCCTTCGGGGAAACATATAATGCATACATTCGGAGATGACGAGCTCAGGAGACATTTCGATTAGGGAAGAGAGCGCCGTAACTGTTGAAGAAATATCTTTCGGTTATGAAAGAAGAAGGATTTTCTCGGGGTTGTCGATAGACATAGGCGAAGGTGATTTCTGCACTATCCTCGGACCGAACGGTTCGGGGAAAACCACGCTCATGAAGTGCATCGCAGGGCTTCTCGTCCCGAACGAGGGACAAATAACGTTGTTCGGCAAACCTCTCGCAGAGTACAGCATAAGGGAAAAGGCAAGACGGGTGGCGTATGTTCCGCAGAGCCAATCTTTTGTGTTCGACATTTCAGTCTTTGAATATGTGATGATGGGGAGAAACCCGTATCAGAAGCCTTGGGAGACGGGAACGAAGGCCGACAGGGAAGTTGTTGAAGAGACCCTGCGGTGCTGCAACATCCTCAAATACCGCGACACCTCGCTGCAATCGTTGAGTGGCGGCGAGTTGCAGAGGGCAATGGTTGCCCGCGCCATCGCTCAGGACACCGACATCATCCTCCTCGACGAACCACTGTCGAACATAGACATAACCCACAAGTTCGAGATTATGGACATACTCAGGGCTATGAACGCCTCACGAGGTGTTACAGTCATAACT
Source organism: uncultured Bacteroidota bacterium (assembly GCA_902796805.1). Taxonomy (GTDB): domain Bacteria; phylum Bacteroidota; class Bacteroidia; order Bacteroidales; family WCHB1-69; genus F23-D06. The sequence continues at coordinate 362 of CADBQG010000065.1, read as the reverse complement.
ATCCTTCACGACCTGACAATTGCAAGTCATTATTCAAAACAGATTTTGTTCATGAAGGAAGGAGAAATATTGGCATATGGCGACAAAGACGCGGTGTTTGACGAGAGAAATGTGCGAAAATGCTTTGACTTAGGTTCGCGTTATGCCGTAGAAAAAAGCGGTTTTGTATATTTGAGCGAGTAAAATATCTGATTGTCAAATAGTTTTTGATTGTTGCTTTTTTTTAAGCGTATTGTTTTTCATTTTGTAAAAAAATGTATATTTGCACCCGATTTGGAGAGATGGCAGAGCGGTCGAATGCGGCGGTCTTGAAAACCGTTGACCTTCACGGGTCCGGGGGTTCGAATCCCTCTCTCTCCGCC
>CADBQG010000064.1 GCA_902796805.1 uncultured Bacteroidota bacterium | reverse complement strand
ACCCTGAATGTAGAACTTTGGACTGTAGCCCTTGTGATTTTGTTCGAAAGATTTCCTGATCTTTTCTCTCAAATGCTCTCTTGAGTTGATCATCTTGGATTTCTTTGAATCTGTCACAGATAGTTCATCGTTGAATTTTTGAAAAAGGTAATTTAAATTGGCCATAGACTAAATGTTTTGATTAATAAATATTTTTTTACACCACTACGGTGCAATGTCTAATTTGCAACAACCGTGCCATAATTGTATTCTAAAGCGATTTTTTACATAAAATACGCAAATGTCAAGCATAGAACACAAAATAATTTATATTTCAAATTTTAATATGACATAATATTGGCAGGACGGTAGTCGCTGACACGTCACTGGATTTTGAACGAATTAAAAAAACGCTTGTAACTATTTGAAAATCTACATATTGCATGAGATTTTCAAATAGTTGCAAGCATCGTTAGTGTCAACGGTCAATTGCAAATGTTTTGCGGTTTTGCCTTTCCACAAATCGTGTTAGTTCCCCAATTGCACATCAACAGAATTCTCATCAATTCGAACTTCATATCTTGTAGAGGGTTCTGTATAGATATTGGTCAACTGATGCGTGGTAACAAATGAGTTCTCTTCTATGAAATATGGATTTCCGAATAACACTTCCTCTAAATGAGCGTAAGTGAATGTGGCTTTTTCAAGATGTTGATCAATCACAATTCTTCCCAAAGTTTGAATCTCTACCAAATTATGGAAAGATTCGTATTCTTTATTGGGCATCAACAAAAACAAGTAGTCCTTTGCTCTACTTACAGCCACGTTTAGAATATTCTTTCTATTCATAAACGTTTTGTCTGCCATCATTTTCATCCCCGATGCAGGAGGATTATACACGGCTATGATCACATCACACTCATCTCCCTGGAAACCATGTACTGTTCCAATGGACATATCCACGTTGTCCACCTTGCTTGTTCGTTGTTCCCAAATTTTGTTAATCATCTCGGCTTGAGCTCTGTAGGGACAAATAACGCCTATTTTATAAAAGTCACCATTATGGTTCTTAGAGATCTGATCTGTGATGTATTTCATAAATTCATACACTAACAAAACAGAATAAATGTGAACATTTGATGTTGACAGACGGTGCGATTGATAAAGTGTTTCAAACTTCTTGACGGGAAAAGTCACGAAATTGATGGGCTTGATTGTCAAACCGTCAAGATGTAATTTGCGTTGAGATTCTTCTGTTCGGTTATGCGTTAATGCACCATTATAAGCGTAATGGCTAAACAACTCACCGATTGCAGGAACCGACCTATACTGCGTTGTTAAATTGGTGATTCTAAACTGACATGGTTCCGTCTTAGGATTGGTAAAGTCGTTTAGGCTCACCATTGTATAAATATTCTCGTCTTTCCATAGTTCTTCATGAACGATAGGTTCAATTTGGAAAGGATCTCCAGCTATTATTATTTGAGCGTGTGGACATCTGTCTATTACGTATGTAACATAAGCTAAGGGAATCATTGATGCTTCATCAATTACAATATAATCCCAATCTATTTCTTTCAACTCAACATCTTCAAAACCGTCGTAATGGAAGCGGGCCATAGTAGAAATAATGCAAACTTTTTCCAGGTCCATGACAGGTAGCGTTGAGTCGCAAAGGTATTGCTCAAGCTTTTCTTCGCCAGTCACTTTAAAACGGCCAAAATTGTTCATTTCTTCACTAGTACACACGTCTTCCACCTTTTGAAGAAGCACATCGCAAGCTTTATTAGTGGGACACAAAACAAGGATTTTGCTCTTACGTGTGGTCGGGTTCAAGAAATCTTTCGACATTAAACTTTTCAACTCGTTGGCTAGATATGTGGTTTTACCTGTTCCAGGAGGACCAAAAACGAAATGTAGATTGTGGTTAATGTTCTCTTTGAACGAGTAGGTGTCTTCATAGGGCAAATCTTCGTATGCCTTAAGCAATTTGTCAATCAATTGAATAGGGAATCCCGTATCAATTTCTGCCCTTACCAAATGATCGGCGTTATTCAGCAAAAAACGGACCTCATCAACCGATTCGTTTTTGCATTTCAACCTCAAAGTGTAATCTTTCACATTAGCCACCTCAAAAGTCAGACATTTCCTATCCATATTGTTGAAGTGGAAAGCCACCGTGATATCACCACAGTCTTCCAATGCTTGAGGAATATGTTTTGAGGGCTGCTTTAGAATAACCATTCTATTACTACCCTGCTCTGCCTCCATTTTTTTAAAAGAGATCTTTACGCCCTTTTTACCATAAGATGCTTCGCCGCTGTTAAGAAATTCCAGTTCTAACAACGTTTTGTACCACAAGAACGAATATCTCTCACTGTTTTCTGCCGTTTCTTTCAATTCTTTTTTGTGTTCCGCTTCCTCCAGCTGTTCTTGTTGGCTTTGCTCCATTTGTTCAATAATGTCTGTCGGATCTTTTCTTGTAATAGTTTTGGGAACAATGGCATTGGGCTTTTCGTCAAACAATTCTTCAGCAGTATATTCTTTCTGTGGTTCTCGTTGAAACACATCGGAGGAATTTTGGGAAACTGATTTCATTTTTTTCTGTCTGGCAGCCTCTTCTAATCGTTTTGTCTCTTCATCTTTTCTTACGAGCTCAGCCAAATATTTAGGATCATAGCTACCAAGGCCTAAGGATTTTAGTTGTCTTCCAAGTTCAACTTCTTGCTTTGTTTCTTCTGAACATTGTTCGAGGTGTTTTTGATCCTCAACTCTAGGAGAATGGGATATACCCAAAAGTTCTGCTAGTCTAGTAACATAATCATACCGGTAGTCAATATCCTCAAGATACAAGTCTGAAGGAGAACATTTTTCTCCTGATTTGTTATAAATCCATGTGGACTCTCTTATCAAATTTAGAAACAATGAGGGTTTTGATTCTATGTGAAAATATCTATAATCTCGTGCATAAGGAGGTTTGTACTTTATTTGACAATAGATTTCCAATGGGTTATTTTTGTAAGAGGCACTAATGACTTCAACAATGTATTTCCAAATACGTAAACTATCATCAATGGATTGAATATTCTGTATAGACCAATCGAGGCCCTCCATCTTATAATCGTAAAAGGAAGCACGAACATCTTGGTAATAATCATGTTTGGTTTTCAACGTGGCAGCTGCCATATCGAATAATTCTTTATAAGGATTAGCGAGTTTACTTTCCCATTCTTTAGATTGTGGATACAAATAATACATGTTATGGAATTCACCAGTCAAAACAGATACTATTTTAGGCGAAGTATGGAATTCCAAATCAGATATTAAAGCATCACATGGTTCTTCGTCTTCTTTGCCTATGTCATAGAAATCTCTGTTAAAAAACATTACTTTTGGATTGTTGCCAAAATAGAGCTTGAGTTCGTCAATATCGGCATATATTTCATCAATTTCGCATAATTTTCTGTCCCCGTCACAGTTTATTCCAACTACTTTCCACTTTTCTTTGAATAGTTGAATAATGCCATGTTTGTTTACGATATTCGAGCTGTATATAGTGGCAAATAATTTTAAATGGTTATTTAAAAGTACTCTATTTTCTATTGAAATAGAGCATTGTTGATATGCGTCCAGTAGTGCTCCGAGCAAAACAATAATATCAGGAGATTCTTTCACGCCAAAAGCTTTGAAAAAAGCTCGCACATCATCATCTTGAATGAGTTCTTGGTTAACTTTTCTTGTATTGGGTATGCCCTGATTGTCCAAATAGATATCATCACGCAAATCAGAGAAAGCACCATCTTCCAATAGAATAATAGCTTTCTTCTTAAGGACAGGTTGTCTTGCCCCAATCCTTGAGTCCGATTTTTTCCACAGTGATTTGTGATCGTATAAAAATTTGTAGAATTGCATTAGCCAATCTATATGTTGATCTTTCAAAAAAACGCTGCTGACCCTTTCACCGAATTTGTCTGCAGAGAACAATGTCACACCAACATCTTCAAAATATTTTAATATAGATTCATCATCTGATTTAATATTCTCAAAAACAAAATCCAATTTGCTTCCCATCAAAGCTGTTAATTGCTCTTTAGTCAACAATTTTCTCAATTCTGCTTGAGTGCAAATACAGGATTCTTGTGATGCCAAATAAATTCCTTTTTGCTGACTAGGGAACAGTTCTTCTTCCAAAAGGATTGTTTGAAAAGCTTCGAAAAAGTGCCACAAAGGGTCGGTTTTGGAAGGTTCTTTCGTAACAACAATACGTGGTAATGCGTCATCAATCAAGGGTTTATCGTTTTCTAAACCAATATTCTTAAGGCAAACCAAAGATATTGATGCCAATTGAGCTAGTTCTTCAAACAAGTAGGTGTTCTCTTTTACTTCCCTAATGCCCTCACGGCTATCTGTTAGCGCAAAAGGTGCATGCATAATAAAACAGACATCCATTTTTTGTTTAGTTGGAAAGTAACAATAAATGTTTGACCTGTTTTCTGTATCTATTTTTCCGTTTTTTGTATAGAAGCCGATACAGATAGGGTACTTTTTACTCTCAATCTCAATTTGTCGTGTGAATTTCCAAAGGCGTTTTCTCGAATTGTCAAAGCTATTTTCCAAGATTACGAAATCGCAATCAACACCTCTAATAGGCTTGTGTTTGCTGACTTTCTGAGAATATTTTCCCTGCTGACTTTCATCTTTCCACTTCACTTCGCCAAGGTTGTGCAGAAACAAAATGGGATTGTCCAAATGATGTAAACGATTGCTGATTTCCAAATAAGCATCCTCTTTTTCTATGTCCGTTTTGTCAAATGGGAAATAGAACATTGTTTCGCCCTTTTTTCTGTCTTTCGCATCCTCAATAAGGGACGGGACGATGTAATTCTCGATTTTGAAACACATTCCGTCATCATAAATATGAGGCGTATCTGTATATTGGAAAACTGCTTTGAATCCTATACCGAATTTACCAATTTTATTGAATTTTCCTTCATTATCTTTTGCGGAAAAACCGATAGATGTTATGGAGTTCAAGTGGCCCAAATTCCCCTTGCTCTTGTCTTCAACCTTATTGTCGGGATTTGAAATGGAAAATCTGATTGATCCATTATGAATAAAATATAATCCTTCTTTTGACAATCTGAACTCTGCTTTTGTCGCTAATGCGTCATCAGCATTTTGTAACAATTCGTACACAAAGTGTGCTGATTCTGTGTATTTATCTATCACACTCCTCATTACACCTATATATTCATCGTCTGAAAAAACTTTCCAGGCCTCTTTTCTACTCGCTTGGAGCTTTTCAAAATATTTTTGTTCAGTCTTGTCCATTTGTTTCACTCTTTTGCTTGCAAAAATACATTTTTTATGTGTTGATAATTTGACCCGCAAAATAGGAGAATCCGTTCACTCAATTTTCTAAATTACTTCGGTGTAATGGTGTTTAAGAAATGAGATACGTGAACGGATTTGCACTTTTTTTTCTATGCCACCGTTTTATTGTGCCTCTATCTGCTCAATGGCCTCTTCTTCGCGAGCTTTATCGAAAAGGGCCTTCATTGTAGGATTTGTTTTTGTCGCTCAGGCAGCGGTCGATGACCTTGATGCGGAGATCTGCATTTTTGGAATTCGGCATAACGCTGTACTTTTATGGTAAATAAGATTGCAAAAGTAGCATTTTTCGGGATATATCGACGAACTTTCGCCAAGCACTCTCCTTTGCCACCTTTTTTGTATTTTTGCCGTCTGTTGCTATTATTGAAAATAGCACGTAGATGATGAAAAAAAAATCTACCACATAGAATGGAAGGATATCCATGCCCGACACGATGACACCCCAGCAGCGCCACTACTGCATGTCGCGCATCCGCAGCAAGGACACCACGCCCGAGAAGCGCGTGCGGCGATGGCTCTGGCGGCACGGCTACCGCTACCGCCTCAACGTGAAAGGCGTGCCCGGCAAGCCCGACATCGTGATGCGCAAGTACCGCACCGCCATCTTCGTGAACGGCTGCTTCTGGCACGGACACGGGGTTCAATTAGGAATTGGGAATGAGAAATCAGGAATTAGTGCCGGGGATTCGGCGTGTTGCAAGATTCCGAAGACGAACAGCGAGTTCTGGGTGGCGAAGATTCGGCGGAACCAGGAGAGGGATCGGAAAAACTATGAGATTCTCTCCGAGAACGGCTGGCAGGTCATCGTGGTGTGGGAATGCCAACTGAAGCCCAAAACGTTGGAACAGACAATGTTGCAGGTGGAAATCCAGCTCCACAACTTCTACCTCAAGACCTTCAACCGCAGGTCTAAATCGTACATCCGCATCGAAGAGGAAAACCTGCCCATGGTGGCGGAAGACCCTGAAGAGTACGGTATAGACCTGTGAGACAGCTCAAAACACCTCGCCGTTTCTCTTACTATCATCCACGAACTCCAAGACAGCAACTTCGCCACCTGGCGAACCACTCTTTTTTTAGCCCTAATATAAACAATTATTGTATCTTTGCAGTCGATAAAAATGTGCTTTTGCACAAAAAAATCGAATAGAGATGATTGTAAATAGAGATAACTTACTGAATAAGCTAAAGATGCACCGAAAAAACGGAATGATAAAAATCATCACCGGAATGCGGCGGTGCGGCAAATCTTATCTTCTTTTCAACTTGTTCTCAGAAGCCTTGATGGGGGAAGGCGTGAAAAACGACCATATCATCAAAATTAATCTTGAGGACCGCCGTCTCAAGGATCTTCGCGACCCTGATGAGCTCCTGCACTACATTGACGCACAAATCACAGACCAAGATATGTACTATATCCTTTTAGACGAAGTGCAACTTGTCAAGGAATTCGAGGATGTACTCAACAGTTATCTCCACGTATCCAATGCTGATGTGTTTGTAACAGGTTCCAACGCCAAATTCCTCTCCAAAGATGTCATTACGGAGTTTCGTGGCCGCGGGGATGAGATTCGTATTCACCCTTTTTCCTTCAACGAGTTTCTCAGCACAAAAGATTCCAGCAATCATCATGATGAACTCATCTTGGAGTATATGACTTATGGCGGTTTGCCGCAAGTGGTTTTGATGGAAACTGAGAGGGAGAAAAAGAGTTATCTTCACAATCTTTTCGTACACACTTATCTGAAAGACATAAAAGAGCGTTACAATATCAAGCTGGATAACGATTTGGAGGATTTGGTCAACCTTCTTGCTTCTTCCATCGGAGGATTGACTAACCCACGCAAGATTGCCAACACTTTTAAAAGCGTAAAAGGCAGCTCCATTACACAAGACACTGTCAAGCATTATTTGGATTATCTTGAAGATGCGTTTCTCATAGAAAAAAGCCTTCGCTACGACATTAAAGGCAAACACTATATCGATACACCTTCCAAATTCTATTTTGAAGACCTTGGCTTGCGCAACGTCCGCCTTAACTTCCGACAAATCGAGGAGACTCATCTAATGGAGAACCTTATATACAATGAATTGAGAAGAAATGGCCTGTCTGTTGACGTGGGCGAAGTTGAAATTAAAGAAACGAACCGGGAAGGAAAAACAGAACGGAAGCGATTGGAGGTGGATTTTGTTTGCAATCAAGGTTTCAGACGTTATTACATTCAATCCGCTCTTGATATCTCCGATGACGAAAAACGAGAGACCGAATTGCGATCTCTTCGAAAAATCAACGACAGTTTTAAGAAACTCGTCATTGTAGGTGGTATGTCAGCCCATTATCAAAACAACGAGGGCATTGAATTCGTGAGCCTGTACGATTTTTTGACAGATCCTCAAATCATCATAGATTAGACCTATGTCGGACACGATGGCCGCAGCCCAGCGGCACTGCTGCATGTCGCACATTCACAACAAGGACACCAAGCCCGAGCTGAAGGTGCGCCGTTGGCTTTGGCGACATGGCTACCGCTCTATATATCCTACACCCGAATTGACGAGGAAAACCTGCCCATGGTGGCGGAAGACCCTGAAGAGTATGTAATGTGAAAAATCAATGTTTATGATTGAAATCACCCAAGCAAGCAAATCTCATGCCCCAGACATCGCCAACCTGATCATGACGGCCATGACCGACGAGTGCTGCCTCTACTTCTGCGGCGATGGTCACGGGTTAGACGACTTCCGCCGGATGATGACCGGACTCGTGGAGCGAGAAGACTCTCAATACAGCTACCAAAACACCTTGGTCGCAGTGGACAACGGAAAGGTGGTCGGCATTTCCGTGAGTTACGACGGCGGAAAGCTGCACGAGCTGCGCAAAGCATTCCTCTCAGCTGCCAACGACCAGATCGGCAAGGACCACACAGGCATGGATGATGAGACACAGGCCGGGGAGCTCTACTTGGATTCGTTGGCCGTGCTGCCCGAATACCGGCGCAGAGGCATCGCCAAACGACTGCTGACGGCCACCAAACAGCGCGCCGACGAGATGGGACTGCCCGTGGTCGGGCTTTTGGTTGACAAAGGGAACCCCGGCGGGGAGGCACTCTACGCCAGCGTCGGGTTCCGCCACGTGAACGACAGCCTTTGGGGCGGCCATCAGATGAAACACCTGGTGCTGTAAGGCACTTACAAAGCAAAAAAAACATCACTTTGATAGATTACAGTTGTATCGTCTCTATAAAGGTGTGTAATTGATATGATGATTCCAAGAATTTAGTCATAAAAAACACAATGAGATGAAAAACACAATCAAAGCATTAAGCATTTTGCTCCTGACCGCAGGCCTTGTGGTTGCACAGCCAGTCTCGGTACAAACCGGCAGACAACAGAAAAAGGAGAACAAGGAACTCAAAAAAGACCAGAAGGAGATACACAACGCCGTGTATAAGAAGTCGGAGAAGATGGCCAAGAAGGAGGCCAAGAAATTGGAAAGGGAAGGTTGGAAGACAATGGGACTGCCCATCGCGAAGCAGCTTGACGAGACATGGCTCAAAATGTACGACCGCGACGCTTCCGGCTATCCACGCTACATGTGGGCGCAGGAGATGGCCACAGGCAACTCGTTCGCGGCGGCACAGTCGCAGGCCGACAATGTGGCTAAGCTGAGAATCGCCTCCCAGGTGAGCAGCAGCGTGGCCGCCTTAACCGACATAGCATTGGCAAACCAGGAAATTAACGCAAAAGAGGCTGCCTCTATAACCAAAACAGTGGAAAACGCCAAAGTGCTTGTCTCTCAAAAACTTGGCCGCACATTCAAAACTATGGAGATTTATCAGGAGCTGAGCAATAACAACTACAGGATAAGGGTAACCATGTTCTATGACATGAAAGCCGCCGTTGCGATAGCCCGCGAAGTGATGTTAGAGGAACTCAAGAAAGATTCAGATGTCAACAAAGCGCAGTTGGAGAAAATCATGGGAATGGACAAACTGATGGAACAGGTGGCCAAAGACATGCCGCAATACGACGAGATAGCTGAATAAACACTTCATAACCAGATGTTTAAGTTTTTCAAGTCCTCGCTATATGAGCAAGGACTTTTTTTTCAAGATATTACATCATGAAAAGATCGTTGACAATACTTTTTGCTGCCGGGCTGTATTGCTGTTCATTCGGACAGGATTTTGATGACGCTTTCAAGAACTTTGAGCAGAAAAACCAGAAAACTTTCAATAGCTTCAGTGACAGCATAAACAAGGCCTTCGCGGAGGCCTTGGCGGCGAATATCAAAACCTTTTCCTGCGAAGAACCTCTAATCAAAGATCAGAAGCCCAAGCCGGGAATTTCTCCCAAATACCCTGACAAACCGCTGGATGCACCGTCGGACCTTCCCGGACTAAAACCTAAGAGAGGCGATGAGCCCGGTCTCCCCGAGGGGAAGGAATCACCGCAAGAAACACCTGACAACGTGTCCACGAATCCGACTCCCGAAGCGCATCTCTACAGGTTTGACTTCACAATATTCGGCGAGAAGATAGATGCCGAAAAAAAAGACTTTCCGAAGGGATTGCACAACATTTCGCCAAACGAGGTGTCGGAATTCTGGTCTGATTTGTCGGAGTGTGATTGCTCGGGGATAATAAACAACTGTGTTGAGAAAAAAGAGAAGCGTTTTTTCAACGACTGGGCAATCTACAATCTCGCAAAGCGCTTCGCCTGGGAAATCTATGGCAACAAGTATGACGAGCAAGTGGCCATGACAGTCTTTCTGCTGAACCAGCTCGGTGTTGAGTCAAAAATCGGTTTTGCCGACGACCATCTTTTCTGTCTGCTGAACATAAAGCAGCAGCTGTATGGCGTTTCATTCGTTGACATAAGAGGCAAGAGGTACTATATTTTCGAGGTGAATCCCAAATTCTTCAACCAAAGCAGAAATCCATTGTTCCGCACCTACGACATTGCATTCCCTTTGCCGACAAACAGCATCGACATGAATGTCAGAAAGCCTTTGATTGCTGAAGAAAAACCTGTGGGGACAAATGGCAATATTCGTGTTAACATGAGCATGATTGAGCTTTTCAGCACCTATCCGCAGGTTGACATAGATGTTTACGCCAATGCCGAGCCGAGTTATGAATTCCGGCAATCGGTAGAGGATATTTTAAGTCCGTATTTAAATGGATTGACTGAATCTGATGCAGTGGCTTTTTTGTTGGCGTATGAGCAGTATGGCTTTGAATATGCCACTGATGACGATCAGTTTGGCTATGAAAAGCCGTTCTTTTGCGAAGAGAACTACTATTATCCGCAAAACGACTGCGAAGACCGCAGCGTGCTTTTCGCCTTCTTGGTGCGCCACCTGCTTGGTTTGGAGGTGGTTCTGATCGACTATCCTGGGCATTTGGCCGCGGCGGTGAGGATGGCGGCGCGGCCTGGCATGGCAACAGTGGGTCGCGCGGGGAAAGAGTATGTAATCTGCGACCCCACCTACATCGGCGCTCCGCCTGGCACAGAGATGCCCGAGTTCACGCCCGGCGACCGCAAGCTGATATTGCTACCGGCCTTGCGTTGAAAAACGTTTTAACAACCGAAACGTTATCTTGTCTTCAATGAGTTGTCGAAGTTCGTGCGCGAGAGTATAGAACGGCCCAATGTTATCTCGTCGGCGTATTCGAGTTCCTCGCCGACACCGATGCCCCGCGCTATTGTGGTTACAGAAGGCACTTTATCCTTTATATTCTTGTAGATGAAGAAATTTGTTGTGTCGCCCTCCACGGTTGCGGGCAGGGCTAAGATTACCTCGTCTATGTTGCCGGCCTCCACACGGTCGAAGAGCTGGCGTATTGTGAGCTGCTGTATGCCGATTCCCTCGACGGGCGATATCACGCCGCCAAGCACGTGGTAGAGCCCGTTGTACTGCCCCGTGTTTTCTATAGCTATCACGTCGCGAATGTCCTGCACGACGCAGATGAGACGGCCGTTGCGCTTCGGGTTTGAACAGATGTCGCACACTTCGGTGTCGGAGATGTTGTGGCAAACCCTGCAATACATGAGGCTGCTTTTCAGCTTGTTTATGCGGTCAGTGAGAAGCGACACTGAGGCTTCGTCCTGCTTCACGAGGTGCAATGCAAGGCGCAGCGCGGAGCGTTTTCCGATGCCCGGCAGTTTGGAAATCTCATTAACGGCGTTCTCCAAATGTTTTGAATACAGCGAATCCATTGTCAATCAGGATTATAAACAAGAGTTGAAAAATTCTGGAAGTCGAAGATTTCGTTGGCGGTGTCGCAGAGGTCTTCGGCGGTAACGCTCTCGATGGTGCTGAGTTTCTCGAGCATGTCGGGGATTTCGTCAACGAAAAGAGCCATGTGTCCCGAGGAGAGCAGTTCGTTGAGTTTCGACTCACAGCTGAGCGCAAGTTGTCCTGCGAACTGTCTCTTTGCGTAGAAAAGCTGCATTGTGCCGAGCTTCTTCTTCTTCAGCTTGTCTATTTCGCGGAAGACAAGGTCCATGCAGTGGTCGCGCTCGCCGGCGTCGCATCCGAAGTACACAGAGAAGAGGCCGCAGTCGGAGAAGGCGTTGTAGTACGACTCGATGGTGTAGGCTAAGCCCTTGCGCTCCCTGATGCTCATATTGAGGCGTGAGTTCTGACCCTGGCCGCCAAGGATGTTGGTGAGCAGCAGGAACGGCACCCTTTTCTCGCTCATGAAGCCGTATGCCGGCGCGCCTGTCAGCACATTGGTCTGTGTTGTGCTTTTGGTTACAGAAAGGCTGCTTGGCGAGTATCCGGTGAATGGTGTGCGCTTCCGGTGTCCGGTTCCTACTGTATTGCCGCCGAAATGGCGCTGGCACAGACTGATGATTCTTTTTTCGCTTATGTTGCCCACCGAACAGAGCACCACATTGTCGAGGGTGTAGTTGCTTGAAATGAAGTCTGTGATGTCGGCACGGCTTATGCTGCCCACACTCTCCTTAGTGCCGAGGATATTCCTTCCCATGGCGTGGTTGCGGAACACGAGCGACTCGAAATCGTCGAATATCAGTTCCGACGGGCTGTCGTTGTAGAAGTTAATCTCTTCAAACACGACGTTTTTCTCTTTCTCGAGTTCCTTTTCCGGGAACGTTGAATTGAAGAATATGTCAGCAAGGAGTTCAACGGCGCGAGGATAGTCGGGCGACAGGAACGAGGCGTAGAAGTCGGTCTCCTCCTTGGAAGTGCTTGCGTTGAGGTCGCCGCCCACATTCTCGAGTCTGTTTATCACGCGTGCCGGGCTTCTCTTTTTGGTGCCCTTGAAGATGGTGTGCTCAACGAAGTGGGCGAGCCCGGGGCTTGACTCAGGCTCGTCGCGTGTGCCGGCGTCGACGAGGATTCCGAAGTGGGATATTGGCGAGGTTGTCGGTATGTGCAGCAGGCGCAGGCCGTTGCTTAATCTTACAACACGGTGCGGCATGGGTCCACAATGACGTTCTGTATGGTGTTCACGATGCCTTCGTCGAACGGCAGCTGCACCCTTATGTAGTTGTCGGTGAAGCCGGAGAGCATGTCGTCGGCGACGGTGGACTCTACAAGCACCGGGCGTTCTTGTCCTGAGCATTGTTCGTAGAAGGCTCTCTTTTTCTCGTTGGAGAGCGCGATGAGGCGCGCAGCCCTCTCGTTCTTCACGTCCTCGGAAATCTGGTTCTCCATGATGTTGGCGGCAGTCCGCGGGCGGCGTGAGTAGGGGAACACGTGCATGTAGCTTATAGAAAGGCTCTCGAGGAAGCTGTATGTCATCTCGAACTCCTCGTCGGTCTCGCCGGGGAATCCGGCAATGACATCGCAGGCGATGCATGCGTCCGGCATCAGCTTGCGTATCTTTGTCACCTTCTCTGCGTACTCAGCCGTGGTGTATCGGCGGCGCATATCGGAGAGGATGCGGTCGCAGCCCGACTGCAGCGGCAGGTGGAAGTGCGGCATGAGGATGTCGTTCTTGGCAACAAGTTTGATGATGTCGTCGGTGAGCAACTCCGGTTCGAGCGATGAAATCCTTACCCGCTCTATCGCGTTCTGCTTGACAATTGCCTTCAGTAGCTTGGTGAAGTTCTCGTCGGTGCCGCGCCCGAAGTCGCCGATATTGACGCCGGTGAGGTTGACCTCGCGCACGCCTTGGGCGGCTATCTCATCAATGTTTTTGAGAACACCCTCGATGGTGTCGCTCCGGCTCTTGCCTCTGGCAATCCAAACCGTGCAATATGTGCAGTGGGTGTTGCAGCCGTCCTGTATCTTGAGGAAGGAGCGTGTGCGGTCGTTGATCGAATATGTGGCGAAGAAGTTGGGCGACGGGGTCACCTCGCGTGTCACCACATAGTCCACAACGCTCATCTTGTTGGCGCTGGCGAAGACCTTGTCCACGCCGGCCCAGCGCTCGAGGAGCTCCGGCTTCAATGCGCTGTAGCAGCCCACAAGTATGATGGCGGCAAGAGGGTTCTCGCGGTGTAGCTTCGACACGAGGTTTCTGGTCTTCTTCTCGGCTGAACTCGTTACAGCGCAGGTGTTTACAATGACAATCTCCGGCACCCCTCCCTGCGTCCAGCCCCGTTTCTCCAACTCGGCCGCTATCGACGACGACTCGCTGTAATTCAACTTGCACCCTAAGGTATGTATCTCAAAATTCTTCATTACAAAGTAACTTTTTTGTGAACATTTTTTTGTGTACAAACATTATTTTCGATTTATATTCATTGATTATCAATGTTTTAAATGTTAAATGTAATTGCACAACAAAAGCGCGCAAAATTACACTTTTTTCTGAAATGACGGACAACAAAAAATCGGACAGCCCGAGCCATCTCCTTGTCCAACTTCAATGTTTTGCTGCAAACCGACGGACGTATTCAAAATTTGTGTACTTTCGCGTTTCGAAAACTATATTTCACCACTTTTTCTATAATGGAATACAATACTAAACGCAACAAATTGATAATCAGAGAATATGGCCGGAATATCCAAAAGATGGTCGAGCATTGTTCAATGATTGAGGATAGAAAAAAACGCACGGAAACGGCATATTCCATAGTCCGTGTGATGGGCGACATCATCAATTCCAAAGACCAGTCAGACGCGAAGAACCGCAGCAACGACGACTTCTGGCACAAGCTGTGGGACCACCTGCACATCATGTCCGACTACAGTCTCGACGTGGATTCCCCTTTCCCGAAGCCGGAGAAGGACTTCTCGATGAAGAACGTTGAAAAGCCCTCATACAACACCCGCAACAACATCAGGTTCAGGACTTACGGCATAAACATGCAGCACCTCATAGAGAAGGTGTCTTCATATCCCGAGAAAGTCCGCAAAGAGTACGCGCCCATCCTGGCAAACCACCTGAAGATGATGTACCTTTCCTACAACAGGAACTCGGTGAACGACATTCTGATACGCCACCAGATTTCGGAGCTGTCGGATGGAAGGATTGAAATTCCCGAGGACTTCGACTTCACCACCACGAAGGAACTGCTGAACACCGCTTCGCAGAACAGTGCGCCGCAGCCTGCGCCCGGCAAGAAGAAGAAGAAAAAGAAGAAAAAGAAAGCCGCCGCGGTATGAACATTATGGATGTAAACAACGTCACCAAGCGTTTCGACAACCATGTTGCGATAGAAAACCTGTCGCTGTCGGTGCCGGAAGGCTGTGTGTTCGGACTGCTCGGCCCCAACGGAGCCGGGAAGACCACACTCATAAGAATGCTCATGCGCATGTCGTATCCTGACGAAGGGGAGATACTCTTCAAAGGGCATCCGCTCTGCGAGGCCGACACTCTCGACATGGGATACCTCCCCGAAGAACGCGGCCTCTACAAGAAGATGAAGGTTGGGGAGCAGTCGATGTATTTCGCCCGCCTCAAGGGATTGGACCGCGACGAGGCTTACCGGCGTCTGCGCGACAAGTTCGAGCAGTTCGACATAATGCAGTGGTGGAACCGCCCCGTCGAGGAACTCTCGAAAGGCATGCAACAGAAAGTGCAGTTTCTTGTAACTGTGCTTCACAGGCCGTCGTTCCTGATTCTTGACGAACCGTTCAGCGGCTTCGACCCCATAAACGCCGAACTCCTGAAATCGGAGGTGCTGGAGCTTAAGAAAAACGGCGCCACCGTGGTACTCTCAACCCACAACATGGCCTCGGTGGAAGAAATCTGCGACCATATCGCGCTTATCAACAAGTCGCGCAAGGTCCTCGACGGCGACATCTTCGATGTCAAGAACAGGTTCAAGAAAAACATCTACCATGTTGAGCTTGCCGACGTTACAGACGGTTTCGAACCGGAGGCGGAGGCGGCAGGTTTCCCTGTCATAAAAAAAGATTTGCTGCCACATTCCACAGCATATCATGTGCGGATACCCGACTCCGGACAAGTCATGGATTTCCTGCAAGTATGCATCCGGAACGCCAAGATAATGTCTTTCAACGAACTCCTGCCCACAATGAATGAGATCTTCATAGAAAAAGTGCAGGAATCAAACGCCGAATTGTCATGAAAAACAAAACACTGCTAATAATTTCGCGCGAGTATCTGACGAGGATTCAGAAGAAGTCGTTCATCATACTCACAATACTCATGCCAGTGCTGCTTGCGGCGCTTATAGTGCTTCCCACTTTGCTTCTTGTGAGAAGCGAGGAGAAGCAGTTCTCCAACGTGCTCGTGGTTGACGACACCGACATCTTCGTCAACAAATTCACCGACAACGACAATATGGCGTTCCATTATCGTTCGGGCGACATCGAGAGCATAAAGGGCGAATACCTTGGCAACGGATATGACGTGATACTTCATATCCTTGACAACTCACAGTCTCTGAAAGCCAACATGTTTTACAAGAAGTCGCTGCCGTCCTCACTTCAGTCGACGTTGGAGAGCAGCATGAACGACATCTGCTTCAACCGTATGCTGCAAGACTCGCTTAACGTGCAGCCCAAGAGGTTCGAATACCTGAAGAACCTCGCCAAGGCCGACATCTCCACGATACAAATTGACAACAGGGGCGAAGAGAAGCAGCTGCATTCGGAGGTGAACCAACTGTTCGGGATGGTGTGCGGGATCGTCATATACATGATTATAATCCTTTTTGCAAGCCAGGTGCTGCGCGGTGTTCTCGAGGAGAAACTGAACAGGGTTGTTGAAGTGCTTATATCGTCAGTAAGGCCTTCTCAGCTGCTGATAGGAAAAATTGTGGGCATTGCCCTTGTGGGACTCACACAGCTTTTCATCTGGATAGCCATGTCGTTCGCGATAATAGGCGGCATACAACTGCTGGTGCCTGACATCGCTTCAACGGCGGCCACTGCCGAAGAGACTGCCGTTGCCGGGCAGATGCTTGCCGACGGCGCGGCTGCGGGGCAGGAGAGCCTTTTCGCCCTCATACAGAACTACTTCTCCGTGTCTTTCGGCACAATTATAGCCTGCTTTGTCTTTTTCTTCATAGCAGGATACCTGATATACTCAACACTTTACGCGGCAACAGGCTCCGTGGTCGACAACGAGAGCGATTCGCAGCAATACACCATGCCGATCACACTTCCCCTTCTTCTCTCAATAATTCTCGTTCCTACAATTTCAACTAACCCCGACGGACCCTTGGCCTTCTGGTTCTCCATGATACCGCTGACTTCGCCTATCGCGATGATGACGCGGCTTCCTTCGGGTGTGCCCGCATGGGAACTTGCCCTGTCGATGGCGCTTACCCTTGGCTTCCTGGTGCTGAGCATTTATGTCTCCGCCAAGATTTACCGCATCGGGATCCTAACCTACGGCAAGAAGCCGTCTTGGAAGACCATCTTCAAATGGATGAGAAACTGACCAACATCAACATAACAAACCATCATGCTACAGATAGACAGCAATATTGAAACCCTGTCGGTGACCGATGAGAAGGCTTATTCCGTCCTCACCGGTTTCATGGGAAGGACGCTCGAGGGAATCCCGGGCATCACAGACTGGAAGGCAACGGAGAACGGCTGCAGTTTCAACATGCAGGGTGTTGCAAACTGCAACGTCGCCATCGCCGAGCGGGTCCCGTTCTCGAAAGTGGTTTACAGGATTTCCACCGACAAGGGGATTTCCGCCGATGTGGTGTTTACCCTGACTCCTGTGGGCGCCGCCGAAACAGAACTTCAAGGGCGTCTTTCCGCCGACGTGCCTTTCTTCCTGCAAGGCATGGTGAAGGGACTGTTGGAGAAGTTCACAAGCTCGGCAATGCAATATCTTAAAAAGGCAATAGAGAACAGCTGACATGGAGCACATCATCAACACCGACAAGTTAGTCAAGAAATACAAGAACCGCACTGTTGTCAACGAGGTCTCGATTTCGTTCAGGCAGGGTGAGATAGTCGGTCTGCTCGGGCCCAACGGCGCCGGAAAGACAACGTCGTTCTATATGATTGTGGGTCTGATCAAGCCGTTTTCAGGGAGGATTTTCCTCGACAACAACGACATTACAGAGCTGCCCATGTACAAGCGGGCGCAGTCGGGAATAGCGTATCTGCCGCAGGAGGCATCGGTCTTCAGGCAGATGACCGTGGAGGACAACATCAGGGCCATACTGGAATTCAGCGGGAAGAGCAAAGTGGAGCAAAACGAGAAGTTAGAGAGTTTAATATCCGAGTTCAACATCGAGAAAGTGCGTCGCAACAAGGGCAACAATCTTTCCGGTGGGGAACGGCGACGCGTTGAGATTGCCCGTTGCCTCGCCTCCGATCCGAAGTTCATCCTGCTCGACGAGCCGTTCGCCGGGGTGGATCCCATTGCCGTGGAGGACATACAGTCTATTGTGAGGAAACTGAAAGACCGAAATATCGGGATTGTGATCACCGACCACAACGTGCATGAGACGCTCTCTATCACCGACCGCGCCTACCTCCTTTTCGAGGGCAAGGTGCTGAAGTCGGGCACTGCCGAAGAACTCGCGGCCGACCCGATAGTAAAGAAAGTGTACCTTGGCAGCAACTTTGAACTGCGCAGGTAGCGCAAGGTGCAAGCCGGAAAACATTCAGCTGCGGACATCCATGCTGTCGCGCAGCGCGTTGCCTATCAGCATAAAAGAAAGGACAAGAAGCATTATTGCCACGCCGGGCACCAAAGCCAGGTAGGCCTTGTCGAGAACAATGTACGCGTAGTTCTCCTTCATCATCATTCCCCACGACGGGGTGGGGGGCTGCACGCCGAAGCCCAGAAAGCTGAGCCCGGCCTCCATCAGAATCGCAGAGGAGAAGTTGGATGCGGCAATCACTATTATGGTGCCTGTTATGTTAGGAAGTATATGCTTGAAGATGATTCTGAAATCGCTGAATCCCAATGCCTTGCCCGACTCTACGAAATCCTGTTCCCGAAGACTCATGAACTGCCCGCGGACAACACGCGCAATGTCTACCCACATGGTCAGGCCTATGGCGAGGAAGATCTTCCAGAAACCTTTCCCGAGCGCGAAATTGATGGCGAAGACGAGCAGAAGGGTGGGGATGGACCACACCACGTTGATGATGAAGGTCAGCACATCGTCGACTTTCCCGCGGTAGTAGCCGGCGGCGGCGCCCACCGCGATACCTATTACCAGTGCTATGAAGATTGAAAGGAAGCCCACAGACAGGCTCACGCGAGCCCCGATCATGAGTTGGCTCAGAACATCCCTGCCGTAGCGGTCGGTGCCGAGAACGAAGGTCTGCTCCCGAAACACCCTCTCCGACAGGTCAGCTTTTGCGAAAACCTCATGATATGGCTGCTCGAACAACTTGACGCGCACAGAATCACCTGCATACTCGACTTCGTCAACAGGAACTGTATTGTAAATGTCCGGCTGCCCGAAAAGCATCCTCCCAAGCAGACCGCGTCTCGGAACGTCATGCTGTGATTTAACTTCTAAGAGCTTGACCGAAAAACCAGGTTTCTGCAGTGCAATCTCAAGCTGCTGATGGTTACAGTAGGGCGAGTGGTCGGGAGTGATCAGATAGCCGAGCACCGCCACAACAAGCACCAGGCCGACGTATGTTAAGCCGACCATGCCTTGTACATTGCCCCTGAAGCGCCTCCATGCTATATCATGCAGTGAAACAGCCCTTTCACTATCTTCCTTTTTGCTTTTTCTGAAAATTCCCATGCCAAAAAAACGCGCAAAAGTACTATTTTTTTCTGATTGGGAGTAAGTGGAATTAAGGAGATAAGAAATTAAGACATCAGGTGAGTATTTATATGGGCAAACAATACAGGCAAAAGGTGTCGATGTCATAAATCGAATTTATTTCTTATCTTAGTCCCCGTGAAAAATTTAATTTGATAGTATGAGAAAGATAATGTTTATATTCTTGATACTAAGTACATTAGTTGTGGTTTCTTGCAGGCGCGGCGCAAACGGGTATGTAGGGGACTTCAGCTACAAACTTTCAGGAGAAGTTGAAATCATAAACTCTGACGGCACATCGGAGTTCCATCTGATACACAAGAACGGACAGCTCAACATCTACAAGGAGCGCGGCAAGAACGAGCTGCTGCTCACGTTCAACGAGATGAACGGCCCATGCTATACAGTTGTTGCAGATTTCGCCAACGACTCCATCAAGAACTTAATGAGCCAGATGTCCGAACTGACGTGGGTGCATTCCGACATGGACGAGACGTCGCAAAACATAAAGATAACGCTTAAAGGCGACGAGGCGACGCGCCTCGGCATATCACAGAGCATGTTGGCAGTGTATCTTTCGTCGGTTGTGGGCGGGCAGACACTCACCAACATCTGGGAAGGCGACTACAAAGTACCCGTTAACCTCTACACTCAAAACATCGACAGTGCGTTCACGTACGACGACATTGAGAACCTGCAAATACCCACATCCATTCCCGATGTGTGGGTGCCGCTGCGCCACGTGGCGAGTACCGGGCCGGAGTGGCAGGACGCGGTAATAAACCGGAAGAACAGCATACGCACCATAACTGTCGGCGCCGACCTCAAGCACGGCTACAGCCAGCCTGACGTGATGAAGAAAATCGACGGGCACATCAAGGAAACCATCATGCTCGCTCTGCCGCAGGGCGTTGAAATATCCTACGGCGGCCTGACCGGCGCCAACAACGACGTGATACCACAGATTGTCTTGAGCTTCATAGCCGCCATCCTCGTGCTTTTCATATTCCAGCTCTATCACTTCGGAAAACTCGACATTGTCTTCCTCACACTTTCCGCAAGCCTTATCTGCATCTTCGGCGCATGCCTCGGACTATGGATTTTCAGGCTCGACTTCAGCATAACAGCGGTGTTAGGTGTTGTGAGTCTTATAGGCATTATTGTCAGGAATGCCATAATAATGTTCGAATACGCGGAGAATCTGCGCACAAACCGTCATCTTTCCGCAAAGGAGGCCGGTTTCGAGGCCGGAAAGCGCCGAATGAGACCCATATTCCTCACCTCTGCCACAACGGCCTTAGGCGTGACCCCTATGATAATAGCGCACACCTCCCTGTGGATGCCTATGGGCGTTGTGATTTGCTTCGGGACTATATTCTCCCTGCCGCTTGTGGTAACGGTGCTCCCCGTTGCATATTGGCAGATGTTTAAAAACAAACGCAAATGAAACATTCCCAGATATTTACAATTCTCATTACACTGTTATGCACTGTCTCATCCGCGCAAACATACACACTGCACGACTGCATAAACATGGCGTTAGAGAACAATATTGAGGTCAAGAATGCAGGATTGGATGTTGAAGCCGCATACGCTGTTAAAAGACAGGCCTTCTCGAACTATTTTCCTAAAGTCAATGTTACTGCCGGCGGATATTATGCCTTCAAGCCGCTTCTCACCTACGGAATTGACGACGTGAAAGACGCACAGTCGCGCCAGTTGCTTCACAACCTGTATTCCGAATACGGCAGAAACTACGGTCTTCCAGACCATCTGTCGCTTTTCGAGAACGGTGTAATGGTTGCTGCCACGGCCACCCAGCCTGTGTTTGCCGGCGGAAGAATCGTGAACTCAAACAGGCTCGCGTCCATTGGCGTCAGCGCATCTGAACTGCAGCAAGACATTGCCCTGACAAAGACAATCGAACAGGTGGAGGAACTTTTCTGGCTAATCCATTCGCTGAATGAGAAGACGGCAGTTCTACAACAGGCACAAGGTTTCCTCGACACGCTGAGACACGACGTGTCAGCTGCCGTTGAGAACGAACTCACAACAAAAAACAACGAACTGAAAGTGAAAATCAAGCAGAGC
Organism: uncultured Bacteroidota bacterium; assembly: GCA_902796805.1. Classification (GTDB taxonomy): domain Bacteria; phylum Bacteroidota; class Bacteroidia; order Bacteroidales; family WCHB1-69; genus F23-D06. The sequence continues at coordinate 12,540 of CADBQG010000064.1, read as the reverse complement.
GAGATAAAATCATCGATCTCCAAGGTGAACAACAGCCTCCTATTGGCAAAGCAAGCCCTGTGCCAGGCAATCGGCATTGAGTACACCGACGAAATCATCTGCTTGCAGCGGTCATTCCTTAACAGATGGAATCACTTGAAATGAATGAAAAAATTATATCTTTACTGAAAATAATGAACAGATTTCCGATAAAGGTCTATGTAGATGACTCTCCAGTGCCTGTTGCTTCTGAAGAGGAATGGTCGAATTTCGTCTCCGGCTACAAGGTTATCCACGCCGCTGGCGGAATTGTCAGAGACACAGATGGCTCCGTTCTCATGATCTACCGTCTTGGCAGATGGGACTTTCCCAAAGGCAAGGTTGAAGAAGGGGAAGACTATGTAGAGGCCGCTGTCAGGGAGGTGCGAGAGGAAACCAGGGCGACAAGCCTTGAAGTAGTCTGCCTACTCCCCGAAACATACCATACCTACAATATCAATGACACCAGGATTCTTAAAATAACGCACTGGTATCTCATGTCGTATAGCGGCGGTGGCGAACTCAAGCCCCAGACAGAGGAGGAGATTTCACGTGCCGAGTGGGTTGGGGTTGCCGATGTCGGCCACAAGCTCATGGATTCTTACCGTTCTCTCAAGGAACTGTGGGAAAAGACAGTTAACTATTTGAATACAGTATGAAAATAAAAACCTTATTGACAGCAATTGCAACTTTCCTGTTGTTTTACACAACAAGCGCGCAGGAGATAACGGGGTATTGGGAGGGCAGGATAGGGGTTACCAAGTCTGATTCCCTTACCATAGGAATAGACGTAAAAACCCATGGCGACAGTATAGTAGTGGAGTTAGACAGTCCGGACCAGTTTTTCGTGGGGCAGAAGACCGATGATGCGGTTTTTGACGGTGTGAGCCTGAGTTTTGCCGTGCCGTCATTGGGAATACGATTCTCGGGCGACATAAACGCCGAAGGCAGCGTAATCACCAGTGTTTTCACCCAGCACAGCAAGAAATTCGGACTTTCGTTGCGAAAAGGGGCAGAGAGAAAGTCGTTCATACGTCCTCAGACACCAAATGGACCGTTCGGATACAAGACTGAAGAGCTGGCCTTCCGCGACCGTAAGAACCGCTACACGCTGATTTCAGGCACCCTGACAATGCCCGAGAACCCCAAGGCGCTCGTTGTGTTCATCTCCGGCTCCGGGTGGCAGGACCGCGACGAGTTCAGCTTCGGACACAGACCTTTCGCCGTGATTGCCGACGCCTGCTCACGGGCGGGCATTGCCACATTCAGGTACGACGACCTCCCTCACGCAATCTTCATTAAGTCGACAACCTTCGACTTTGCAGACGCCGTCCAACTCGTTCTTGACTCGCTGAACCGCATTACCGAACTCAAGCATCTCAAGAAGGGGCTCCTGGGACACAGCGAGGGCAGCCTTGTGGCTTTCATCGCAGCAGCACAAAACCCAGACATAGACTTCACAGTACATCTTGGCGGCGTTTCGCTGCCAATCTACGACATCCTTACGTATCAAATCAGAAGTCTCAACTCTTTCGACCCTTCACTCACTGATGAGATGCTTGAAAAATCTGTCAACATCAGCCAGGAACTCTATAAAACAGTCATAAAAAGCAAGAATACTGAAGATTGCAAAAATGCTTTAGCCGACAAATGGGATAAGGTTACCGGAAAACTGACCGAGGACGAGAAAGCAGAGTACAAGATGACACCAGACAGGAAATTCCAAACAATTTATTCACTGTCAACCCCGTGGTATTTCACGCTTTTCCATATCAAGCCAGAAGCATACATCAGGAAAGTGAGTTCGCCGGTGCTTGCCATTTCCGGAGGAAAAGACCTTCAGGTTCCCGCCATTGAGTCTCAGTCAAAAATGCGCAAACATCTGAAACACAATTCTTCTAATAAATTTGTGATAATGGATGGTCTAAACCATTTTCTTCAGCCATGCACATCAGGCACTGTTGACGAGTATGCAGTTATAGAGACGACGATTTCGGAAGACGTTCTCGAAGAAATCGTGCGCTGGATTGGCGATACAGTATCTGAAATTCCTTAAGAATACTGAAATTCAAGGCATTAAACTGTTAATAATATTCTTGAAATCTTGTTGATAAAAACAGGGTGGGGGAGTAGGGGAGTTCGTTCCATTTTTATGATATTTGCACTCCCTTGGAAATCGGGGGTGCTAATTTGTAATTTATGGAAAACGAAAACGTTACAACTGCAAGACCTGCAAGGCAGATGTCGTACAATCGTGTTGAGAACATCTTGGGGGTTACCGGTAAGCTCACGCCACAGGCGGTTGAGTTCGAGGAGTCGGTACTCGGCGCGCTGATGATTGATGACAGCTCGGTTTCGGAGGCCTTGACCATATTGAAGGCTGAGATGTTCTATGTGGAGGCGAATCAGCATATTTTCAATGCCATAAAGAAGCTTTTCATGGCATCGCAGCCTGTCGACCTGCTTACTGTTTCGAACCAGTTGAAGAAAGACAAACTTCTTGATATAGTGGGCGGCGCTTCATATCTTGCCCGACTGACAAACCGTATCAGCTCGTCGGCGAATATAGAGTATTACGCCCGAGTTGTGATGGAGAAGTTCATTCTGAGGGAACTCATAAGCAGCTGCAACGCGATTATCAATGACTCTTACGAAGATTCGCAGGACATCCTCGACCTGTTGGACAGCGCCGAGTCGAAGATATTTTCAATCGTCGAAAACAACCTCAAGAGGGAGAGCAAGGAATTGGGTGTGATTGTAGAAAAAGCCCTGAACGAACTCACCGAAATTCGCAATTCTGAAGAAGATCTCCAGGGCGTCCCATCCGGAATCCGTGCAATTGACGAGAAGACAGGAGGATGGCAGAAGTCAGACCTGATAATCATTGCCGCCCGACCGGCCATGGGCAAAACATCATTGGTTCTCTCGGTGGCCCGCAACGCCGCCATCGACTATAACATCCCGGTCGCCATGTTCTCTCTCGAAATGTCAGCAACTCAGCTCGTTCATCGTCTTTTCTCGATGGAGTCGGGCATACCGTCCGACCATATCGCGAAAGGCAAACTTTCAGAAGTTGAGTGGACCAGGCTATGGGAAAATGTGAGCAAGCTGAACAATTCAAACCTTATCATTGACGACACGCCCGGCCTGTCGGTCTTCGATCTTCGCGCAAAGTGCCGCCGACTGAAACACAAGTACGGTATCCAGATGGTTATAGTTGACTATCTTCAACTCATGCAGGCAGGCACCGACAACTCGAAGCGCGGCGGCAACCGTGAGCAGGAGATAGCCTATATATCCCGCCAGCTCAAGATGTTGGCGAAGGAACTCGACGTGCCAGTCATAGCTCTTTCGCAGCTCAGCCGCGATGTTGAGAAACGCGGCGGTTCAAAACGCCCGCAATTGTCCGACCTCCGAGAATCCGGCGCAATAGAGCAGGACGCCGATATGGTTCTCTTCATATATCGTCCCGAAGTTTACCATCTTGAAACTTTCGAGGATGGACTCACTTCTTCCAAAGGTCTGGCAGACATACAGTTCGAAAAAAACAGGCATGGTAGTCCAGGCAATGTAAGGGTTCGGTTTGAGAGCAACTTCACAAGGTTCAGTGATGTGGGCGGCGACGCATATATGGAAGAAACCACATTCTCGAATCCAAGCGACGGCATAAGGCCAAACCAGTCGTTCACCACCTATGAGAGCATGGCCAGCTATGACGACGAACCGCCTGCAAATCCTCTGGATTTCAGCAATGACGACGATTTTCCTTTTGCAGCAAATCCGTTATGAGAAAACTCAATATAGAAGAGATGGGGCGGGTGAGTGCCGGAGAATTCAAGACTCAAGCCAAATTCCCTGTTGTGCTGGTACTCGATAACATCAGAAGTATGCACAACGTCGGCGCAGCATTTCGCACTTGCGACGCCTTCAACATTGAAAGGCTATACTTGTGCGGGATTACTGCCACGCCGCCACAGAAAGAGATCAGCAAAACTGCCCTTGGTGCAACTGAAAGTGTTGACTGGCAATACTTTGAAGATGTTACCGACTTGGCCCGAAAACTCAAGGATAATGGATTTGCGATTGTTCTTGTGGAACAGACAGACTCTTCAAAGTTATTGCAGAATGTTGATTTTCAACAATATGATAAGATGGCGTTCTTTGTCGGCAACGAGGTTTTCGGAATAACAGACGAGCTTCTCGAAATTGCAGACTTGGCAGTTGAAATACCGCAGTTCGGGACAAAACATTCACTTAACGTAGCAGTGGCCGCTGGCATCGTGCTTTGGGAAGCTGTAAAGCATATCTTTCAGCAATTTTAATTTTCCAGACAAATATTCGCCTTCTTTTCAAATTTCAATTCTCGGACCGATATCAACCTACATAATGAGAATTGTGTTTTAGTCAGTTATCGTAATTCATAATGTTAAGAAAGGTAATAGTCACAATCCTATTTAACATAATATAAATTATGAAACAATCTAATCTGATAGAAACAGAACCTTGCCTGATAGTATATTTAGGTCAGACGCAGCCGCGCACAGAGTTGATGTCTTCAATTTTCTCTTTCTCACATAGTTGAAAGAGATTGTCGACTATTGTTTTCCCGGCAAACGGATTGTTGAAGTTGACGGTGCCGATCTGCACTGCGGCGGCTCCGGCCATCATGAACTCGAGAACATCCTCGGCAATGTAAACACCTCCGAGCCCTATGACTGGAATGCCTACATTCTTGCATACCGAGTGCACCATCCTCAGGGCTATAGGCTTTATAGCCGCCCCTGAAAGACCGGCATATACGTTGTTGAAGACGGGCTTTCTCGTGTGTATGTCGATGGCCATGGCCTGGAAAGTGTTCACAAGCGAAAGCGCATCGGCACCCGCGCGCTCACACGCCTGCGCCATCTCCACGATGTTCTCCGCGTTAGGCGAAAGCTTGACCACGAGCGGCTTCCGGCACACAGCCCGCACTGCTTTCACGACTTCCGCCGCAACATCGGCCTTCACGCCGAAAGCCATGCCGCCGCTTTTCACGTTGGGACACGAGATGTTCAGCTCGAGCATGTCGATGTCGGCCTCCGACAGCATCGCGGCGCCAGTGACGTAGTCATCCATGCTGTGCCCTCCCATGTTGGCTATCAGCACGGTGTCGAACCTGCGCATCAGCGGGATGCCGCTCTTAATAAAGTTCTCGATACCAGGATTTTGAAGCCCTACGCTGTTCATCATACCAGAGGCCGTCTCCCACACACGGATGCCCTCGTTGCCGTCTTTCGGGTGTAGTGTCAGGCCCTTGGAGGAAATGCCGCCCAACACCGACACGTCGTAGAGTTCGTTGTACTCCTCCCCGAAGCCGAATGTCCCGGACGCGGCAATCACCGGGTTCTTGAACGCTATGCCGCAGATATTTGTTGAAAGGTTTGCTTTTTTTGTCATGAGATGATTTTTGATTTTGGTTTCACCAGTCGAGCAACGCGCTGTCGAACACAGGTCCCTCCTTGCACACGCGCCTCATTCCCTTTTTCGTCCGTATGCTGCATCCGAGGCACGCTCCTATGCCACAAGCCATGCGGTGTTCAAGTGAGCAGAAGACCTTGGCTCCGGAACCTGCGGCTTTGGCAACCACACTGCGCATCATCACTTCAGGACCGCATGTGAGTATGAAGTCGTAATTTTCAGGCTGTAGAATGTCGGTAACGAACCCCTTGTACCCGGAGCTGCCATCCTCGGTGGATATGGCCACAGTGTTACAGTAAGGCTCAAAATCGGAAGCGGCGAACACTTCGTTCCGGTATCCGAGGCAGGCGTCAACCCGGCAGCCTTTTCCCGAAAGCACCTTTGCGGTATGGCAAAGCGGCGGTATCCCCACCCCGCCGCCGACAAGGGCGACGTTGCCGCTGATCTCGTCAACAGGATACCCGTTGCCGCACGGACCAAGAACAGTGAGTTTGTCTCCTTCCTGCATTAAGGACAACAGTCGCGTGCCCTTTCCCACTACCCTATACATGAAACTCAAGATCCGCACGTCAGCCTTGAAAACGCTGATAGGACGCATAAGAGTTGGCTCACCGCTCCACCCTTTTATCATGAAAAACTGTCCCGGATTTATTTTGAGTCCCGGATTCTCCACGTCAATTACAAAAATGTCTGACGTGATCTGAACATTTTTTGCTACAATTGATTCTGAACAATGCATAAGTGAGATGTGGTCGTTTTTTCTGCTCCGGCAAACAACGGTGAATGCCTTGAAAAGCAGACCGCGAATTTACAAAAATTTATGATGTCCGCGCATTCATGTCGAAATCATTTTTGAGATTTCCAACATGATGTTGTCATAAAGAATCATTCTGACAATGCCTCGGCAATCAACGGCACCAGTCTGTCGATGTCGCCGGCCCCGACTGTGAGCAGCACTTCCGGTCTGTTCTCTTTCAGGTGCCCGGCAAGTTCTCCTTTTTGAAGCACTAACTTGTCGGTTATCGGGATCTTCCCGAGCAGGAATTCGGAGTCTATGCCTTCTATCGGAGCCTCGCGGGCGGGATAAATTGGGAGAAGAATGACCTTGTCGAGAAGCGATAGCGCGCCGGCGAAGTCGTCGGCGAAATCCCTTGTGCGTGAGTACAGGTGCGGCTGGAAGACACCGCAGACTTTTTTCCCGGGATAGAGTTCCCTGACAGCATTGAAGAACGACCTCATCTCGTTAGGATGATGGGCATAGTCGTCGATGAACACCATATCGTCGCGTTTCACGATATAGTCGAACCTCCTCTTCACGCCGAGGAACGACGATGTTTTCTCCCCTACAAAATCCTGTAAATCAATTGCATTGTCAGAATGAAGGCCGCCAATCTCTTTTATTAAAAGAAATGCGGAGATAGCGGCAGTGAAATTCAGGATGTTGTATATGCCGTGCAGGTTTGTGCGCAAATCCTTCAGGACGACGAAAGGCGTGTGCAGATCGAAAATCGTGTTCTCGCCTGAATGCCGTATGTTGAACGGACGGCAGTCGCAGCTGTCAGACAAGCCGTAGACGAGCTTTTTTGCCGGGTCTTTGGTTATCTTATCATTGACTTTTTCTTCAACAATCATATACTCAGACTGGTTGGCGAACTGCTGGAAGGCAGCTTCGAGATTAGAGTCGTTCTTGTATATGTCAAGGTGGTCCGCGTCAACGGAAGTGATAACAGAGACTGCCGGGTGAAGCGTGAGGAAAGAGCGGTCGTACTCGTCGGCCTCCACCACGGAAATTGGCATTCCGCTTGAGCCTGACCTTTTTTCATAGTAATAGTTGTCGTCTATATTCTTGGATATACCGCCGATGAAGGCGAGAAGTGTGTTCGGTATGCCGTGAAGGATGTGCTCGACCATGGATGTTGTGGTAGTCTTACCATGAGTCCCGGCAACTGCAATCGTCCGGAATTTATCTGTTACGATTCCCAGCACCTGCGAGCGCTTGAGCAGCCTTACGCCCATGGCCTCGAGATGTCTGTACTCTGGGAAGTCGGGGTGTATTGCCGGCGTGAACACGGCGAGTTCGATGTCGTCGGGAATGGCGTCCACATCGGGCTCGAAATGGATGTGCGCGCCTTTCCGCGACAGCATGTCGGTGATCGGCGATGGTGTAAGGTCGTATCCGTGCACTTCGCATCCCTCTTGCATGAAGTACTGGGCAAGCGCGCTCATTCCGATGCCACCTATCCCCAAAAAGTAAATCTTTCTATTTCTCATAAATCAGAAAAACTGTCCTGCGGTTTTTTGCCCTACCCTCTTCTGTTGAGTTCGGGGCGATGGGCATTGTACGCCCGTAACCCTTGTATCTGAGCCTTCCTGCCGGTACACCGTGGCTCATCACATAGTCGTACACGGCCTTAGCGCGACGTTCGGAAAGCAAAAGGTTGTCTGCGTCGCGCCCGATGTTGTCGGTGTGGCCCTGTATCTCCACCTTGACTGTCGGGTTCTCCTTCAGAAATTCCACAAAAAGGTTCAGGAGCGTTTTGGACTCCTGGGTGAGACTGTAGTCGTTAGTCTGGTAGTGGATGTCGCGGAGGTCGCATACCTTGCCAACCTCCACCGATTTCACTTCGGCATCCTTTTCGACGATGTCGGAGGTAACATCTTCTGGTGTTATTATCTGAGTGTCAAAAGAATATCCTTCTTTTTTGACGTTAAGGATCAGGGGCTGCGGGTTTTCTTTGTTCACTTCGGCGGCAACGGCGTATTGGCCAGTATTGGCGCTGACGATGCCTGTGGAGACGACATTTGCGTTGGTGTCGCGAAGCTCTACGACGGCGTCCTCGAGAGTTCCTTCGTCAATCGAGACCTTGCCTTTCACAATGACCATTGTGTGCGGTCTGGCTTCCTCGTAGAGTTCGAACTCGTAGATGTTCCAGTCCTTCTCACCGTAGTTGTTTGAGGAGAAGTATCCGGTTTTCCCGTCAAGGCTGACAAAGAAGTCAACCTCGTCGTTCTCAGTGTTTATCGGATATCCGATGTTCTTCGGCACCGACCAGCGATCTTTGGAGTCAAGTTTTGAGTAGAAGACGTCCTGTCCCCCGAGTCCGTCGTGGCCGTTGGAGGAGAAATAGAGTGTCCTGCTGTCGGTGTGCAGGAATGGCGAGCGTTCGTTCTTAGAGGTGTTTATTGCGGGGCCAATGTTCACCGGGTCGCGCCAAGAGCCGTCGCTGTTGCGCACCGAGAACCAGATGTCGGAGCCGCCGAACCCTCCAGGCCGGTCGCTGGCGAAGAACAGCACCTTTCCGTCCGAACTCAGCGAGGGCTGCGACTCCCAGGTGTCCTTCCTGTTGATTTTCCCGGGCAGCGGCCGGGGTTCTGTCCAATCACCGTCAATGAATTCCGAGAAATAGAGGTCGTAGTTCGGATAGCTGCCGCCCTGAAGGCTCACGGTGTGACGCTGGGTGAAGATCAGGAGGTCGTTGGTGAGATTGATGGTGGGACTCCCCTCCCCTTCCGCCCTGTTGAACGGGAAAGGAAGCGCGTCGCCACTGCCGAAGCCGCCCGCCGACCGATCCGCCCTGCTGAAGAACTCCTTCAGTTCCTTCTCCCCGTTGGCAAAAGGGTTTGAAGAGGTTACGTACTTGCGGCGCGTGAAATAGAAGTGCGAGCCGTCGGGTGAGAGCGTGCCGAGGTACTCGTCGTCGGAGGTTGAGATGCCGCCCACCGGCTTTGGGTCGAACGGAACCTTGTTGCTGAGTATGTCGCGGTAAAAGCCCGACTTCTTCAGAATAAGTTCTGCCTCCTTGAGTTTGTCTGCTTCCTTCGCCGAACTGAACATGTCGGGGTTGTCAACTATGACCCTCGCGAACTTCTCCGCCTCGGCGAAATCCTCGTTGAAGTATGCGAGTCGCGCGGCGTAAAGGTTGCAGTACGGGCGGTGGTATGGGCAGGTCTCATACATTCTGTTGAAGGCTGCGAGACACTTCTTCACGTCAGACTTGCCGGCGCTTTTCGAAACGAACTGGTTGTCGGCAAGGGGAAGGTAGTATCCCAAGGCATAGTAATAGTTGACCTCCAAGTATTCGGGATGGTCTGAGAGTATTTCCTCGTAGATCTCGTAGGCCTCGCTTTTTTTTCCTGACTTGTGCAGGTCTCTTGCCTTTTTGAAAAGTTTCTCGCTGTTCTTGTCCATTGTTTGCTTGCACGGGTCGTCGTCTTGCGCCCTCGCGGAGCAGAGCGGAAGCAGCATGAGAAGCAAGTATGCCAGGAATCTCGGGGTCATGGTCAGTTATCTTTGCCGGCAGTCTCGGCAGCTTCTATTATCTTGATGAACTCGTCGGCCTTGAGCGACGCGCCGCCTATGAGCCCGCCGTCGACGTCGGGCTGCGAGAATATGCTCAGGGCGTTTGCCGCGTTGCAGCTACCGCCGTAGAGGATGTATGTGTTGTAGGCCACCTCGGTGCCGAACTTTTTCTCTATGAGCGAACGGATGAAGGCAAGCATCTCTTGCGCCTGCGCCGGCGTTGCTGTCTCTCCTGTACCTATCGCCCACACGGGCTCGTAGGCCACCATGGTGCGTTCCATCTGCTCGGGGGTCAGTTCATAGAGTGTTGCCTCAATCTGGGCTTTCACTACGTCCTGGTGCCGCCCTGACTTCCTGTCTTCCAGAATCTCACCGCAGCACATAACCGGTATCAGCTGCTGGTCGAGGAGCTGCCTCATCTTCTTCAGGACAACGGTGTCGGTTTCGCCGAAATACTTCCTGCGCTCGGAGTGCCCCACAATGCAGAAATCAACATCCATGCTTGCGAGCATCGAGGCCGAGACCTCGCCAGTGTAGGCCCCATTGTCGTATTCGCTGACATTCTGCAGGCCGGCATAGAACCTGCTGTCCTCGAGCGACGCGTGGTCTGTGACGAGCTCTGCATAAATGGCAGGGGGACATAGTACAACCTCGGTTTCAAGCTGGTAGTCGGCCAGCGACTCCTCGATTGTTGTTATGAGGTCTTCTGCCTCGTCAAAACTTTTGTTCATTTTCCAGTTTCCGATAACTATTTTTGATTTGCTCATAATATGGGTGTTTTTGTTCAGCAAAGATACAATTTTTATTACATCAAACAACATAATAAAAAACGCGCCATATCAGCGCGCTTTTGTTTTATCAAGTAAGTTAAATCAGTATTCGTCCTCGTTGAAGAAAAAGTCGTCCTTCGACGGATAGTCGGGCCAGATGTCCTCGATGGAGTCGTATGTCTCGCCCTCGTCATCAATTTCCTGTAGGTTTTCGATAACCTCGAGGGGTGCGCCGGAGCGTACTGCGTAGTCGAGGAGTTCGTCGCGTGTTGCAGGCCAGGGAGCATCTTCCAATCGTGTGGCTAATTCTAAAGTCCAATACATAAGTTAAGTTTTATTTAATGGTGTTATTTTTTAAGGCGGCAAAAATAAAAATATATTTTCACAAAACAAAAAAAAAGTGCCTTTCTTAACGCTTTGGTTTATAGAGAGTTTCGTCAATGCTTGAAATTTTATGAAGAAATCTCGCCAAAATAAAGAAATAATCCGAGAGGCGGTTCAGCAATATCTGGATGTCTTTGTAAATCTCGTCCTCATGCAACAGACCACAAACATGCCGTTCCGCCCTGCGGCACACTGTACGGCACACGTGAGCCGCTGCTATAACGCTGTTGCCCTGGGGCAGTATGAAGCCCCTCATCGGGGGTAGGTCGGCCGAGAGCCTGTCAATCTCACTCTCTATCATGGAAGTGAAGTGAGGGATTTGCTCCTTGTTCCAGAACTTGTCCCACTCCGACGTCGGTGTGGCGAGCATACCACCCACAACAAAGAGCTGGTTTTGTGTTTCAGACAGGAAATTGTCCTGAAATTGCGAAATCAGCACCCCCAAAAAGCTGTTGAGTTCGTCAACAGTGCCGTATGAATGCAGTAGCAAACTGTCTTTTTGAATTCTTGAACCATCTGATAATGAAGTTGTTCCATTGTCCCCTGTGCGTGTATAAATTTTCATCGTTTTTTTTTGCGAAAGTAATAAAAATAATTCTATATTTGCAGCCGAAAAAATTGATGTCTCCTTAGCTCAGCTGGTAGAGCAATTGACTCTTAATCAATGGGTCCAGGGTTCGAGTCCCTGAGGGGACACTGAAAGCACCTCAAACTAAATGTTCGGGGTGTTTTTTTTGTTGGTGTATTATAACGAAAAAAGTGGTGCCGCATGGCTGTCCGTACAAGTTGTCGGTAGAGTTTCATCCAGTGTGTCTGGGGTGGGTTTTCGATGAATTTTATAGTCGTGCAAAAATAGTCTTTTTCCGGTTCATTCGGCAGCTGGCCGCGACCAGTCGGCAGATGCCTTGGAGGTTTCCGTAGCATCCGCCCATGAAGAAGACCTGCTGGATAACACCGTCGTCATCAACGGTTACATCGATGAACTGCGAGCAGGTGTCTTGGGTCTTGTAGAGGGTGTGGGGGATAGGTGGTTGTTAATTGTTAGAATTAATTATTTGTCAGTGTATTAAGAGTGGCAAATTGTGCATCATATCTTGTTGCTCTGGTGCATTCTTTCTTTGTTGAATTAATTGTTGATGCGTCCAACTCTATTGATGTGTCTATGTCAACAGATAGATACATTCTTGTTGTCGTAACATTCTTGTATCTGTCGGAGTCTAAATCATCTGATGAAACTACGTGGCAAGTGTTCTTCAATGCAAAAAGATGTTGGCCTTCTGTTTTTCGTTGATGGAATAGCACAAATCCTATGGAAGACAGATGTTCAACTATTTCCATAGAATCTTTAGTGTATTTGATGCCAATAGCAATTTTTCCTGATGATAGGAAATTTTTACTCTTTGTATCATAGTTTTCCATCATAACCATCAGAACACCCGGCTTCGTCAACGATTTAGGCAAAGGATCCAATGTCCCAACGTTTGGTACATCACCTATCTGTAATTCCGAGTCTAATGCAAAAGGCTCACTTACATGGAAATGACTCCTAATGTTTTGCAATACAGCCTCATTATCTGTCATCTCTTGCTCAATGGATGCTTGTCTGACATT
>CADBQG010000063.1 GCA_902796805.1 uncultured Bacteroidota bacterium | reverse complement strand
GAAAGTTGGCCGAGTGGCTGAAGGCAGCGGTTTCGAAAACCGCCAGGGTGTAAAAGCCCTCACAGGTTCGAATCCTGTACTTTCCGCAAAAAAAAAACGTCCCGGCATTGTCTGTCGGGACGTTTTCTTGTTTTTGATTTCCATTTAGAGGAATGAATCACTGTGATATTTTCACGATGTAGTAGTTCTTCTTGCCTTTCTGCACAAGGACGTGTTTGCCGTTCAGCAGGTCTGACTTGGTTAGGGTCTTGTCGTCTCTGACCTTCTCCTTGTTTATCGAAACGCCGTTGTCCTTGAGCATTCTGCGGGCTTCGCCGTTGCTGCCGAAAATTTGAGTGTGTTTTGCGAGGAAGTCAACCACGCCGCAGCCTTCGTCGAGCAGGCTTGCCTGGATTTCAAATTGCGGCACGCCGTCGAATACAGAGAGGAACATCTCTTCGGAGAGGGCCGCGAGGTTTTCGGCGGTGCCTTTCCCGAAGAGAATTTCGGAGGCGTTAACAGCAGCCTCGAAGTCCTCCTGCGAGTGCACCCTGATTGTGAGATCCTTGGCAAGGGCTTTCTGAAGCGCCCTGAGGTGCGGCTCCGCGTCGAGCTTGCGTTCCAGCTCTTCAATCTCCTCCTTTGAGAAGTGCGTGAAGATGCGTATGTAGCGTTTGCTGTCGTCGTCGGAACAGTTGAGCCAGAACTGGTAGAAGGCATAAGGGGATGTCCTTCGCGGATCGAGCCAGATATTGCCCTTTTCGGTCTTGCCGAACTTGCCGCCGTCGGCCTTTGTTATGAGCGGGCATGTCAGTCCGAAAGCCTCGCCGTTCAGTTTCCTGCGTATCAGCTCGGTGCCGGTGGTTATGTTGCCCCATTGGTCGGAGCCGCCCATCTGCACTTTGCAGCCCATATCCTGATACAGGTGCATGAAGTCGTATCCCTGCACAAGCTGGTAGGAAAACTCGGTGAACGACATTCCCTCGCCTTCGCCGTTGAAGCGTTTCTTTACCGAGTCTTTTGCCATCATGTAGTTGACGGTCAGATGTTTGCCGATGTCTCTTATGAAGTCGAGGAATGAGAACTTGCTCATCCAGTCGTAGTTGTTCACAAGCACAGCCGCATTTGGCCCGGCGCTGTCGAAGTCGAGGAACTTTCCGAGTTGTTTCTTTATGCAGTCCTGGTTGTGCCTCAGTGTCTCCTCGTCGAGGAGGTTGCGCTCAAGGCTTTTTCCTGAAGGATCGCCGATCATCCCGGTGGCTCCGCCAAGAAGCGCGATTGGACGATGCCCGCAGCGCTGCAGATGCGACAGCATCATGATTCCGACCAAGTGGCCGATATGCAGGGAGTCTGCCGTCGGGTCAATGCCCAGATACACGGAGCACTGTTCCTTGTTGAGTAGTTCTTCTGTTCCCGGCATGATGTCGTGCAACATGCCGCGCCATTTTAATTCTTCTACAAAATTCATCGATTTATGCTGTTAATAAATGTTCAAGGTTTAACCAAAAGCACTTTCCAGTCGTCGCCCTCCTTCGCGAGGTCCCACTCCTGTCGAGCACTCTGCCATTCATCGTTTTCCGCTCCGGATTTGATCTTGAAATAGCAGACACAGGTGGCCGTGCTGTCGGTCATGCCGGTCACTGTAGTGGAGTCGATGGCTATCTTCCTGCTCCTTATCGCCTCAAGGTCGGTGTCGTTGTGCTGTTTGGCGAGGTTGTCGAGCAAGATGTGCGATTTCTTGGATGAGTAGGCGTACATGTTCTGGAAGTCGGCGGTGTTGAATGCACTGACGAAGCGTTCTGTAACGCCTTCGGGGGTCTTCTCGCTCTTGGTATTGTTGCAGGCCGATAAGATAAGGGCAAGCCCGGCGAATATTGTTGTGATGATTCCTCTCATAATCTTTTTTTTGCAAAAATAATAAATATTGTGGATTGTTGAAGTTATTGTCTGGATTTATAGTCTTCAAGAATTTTTTCTGCTATGATTGACGCCGCGTTGCCGGAGCCGTAAAGCGAATCTGTGTTATCTATGGTCTTGCCGAGGTTTAGCAGCGAGCAGTCTACGATCTTCCCGGTGTCGCTGCCCGCAAGAGTGTTGTGTCCGTTTTCCACAAGCTCGGTCCATTCAGTCTCGTCGCGCAAAGTTACGCAGAATTTGCCGAGCATGTAGGCCTCTTTTTGTAAGCCGCCGCTGTCGGTGAGCACTAAAGAACAGTGGCTCAAAAGGAAGAGCATTTCGAGGTAGCCTGCAGGTTGTATGAAGACTATATTTGAATTCTTGATGCTGATTCCGTAATCGGTCAATTTCTTGCGAGTATGCGGGTGAAGCGGGCATATTACGGGAACAGTTCTGCCGATTTCATGCAATGCCGCCACAATGTTGGAGAGTCGCTCCGTGTTGTTTATGTTTTCGGCGCGGTGGAAGGTGCATAACACGTATTTTCCGGGCAGTTCGATGTCGGGCTTGCGCATTCCTGGTGCGAATTTCATAAGCGAGTCCTTCATCACGTCGCCGCTCACGATGATTTTTCCGGGTTGTATTCCCTCTTTGAGAAGGTTGTCGGCGGCTTTCCGGTTGGGACAGAAGAGCAAGTCGCTGATCCTGTCGGTGACGATTCTGTTGATTTCTTCGGCCATCGCGTTGTTGAAGGAGCGGAGGCCGGCCTCAACGTGCGCCAGTCTGATGTTGAGTTTCCGCGCGGCAAGAGCGCCGGCGAGTGTTGAGTCGGTGTCGCCGTACACAACCACGCAGTCCGGCTTCACGTCCATCAAAATCCTCTCTATTCCCTCAAGCATCCTGCCGGTCATCGCTCCGTGCGGTAAATTGTTGACACCGAGGTTGAAGTCTGGCTTCCTGATGCCGAGTTCGTCGAAAAACAGTTCCGACATGTTTCTGTCGAAGTGCTGACCGGTGTGGACTATCATCTCTTCGGTGCCGAGTAGTCTTAATTGCTCCGACAATGCAGCGGTTTTCACGAACTGCGGCCTGGCCCCTACGATGGTTGTAATCTTCATAATTTCTTGAATACAGTGTTCTTGATTTCTGTAACCAATACTATCCCGAGGGCTATTACAACAGCGGCCTTCAGGGCGGCGAACCCGCTGTGAAGAGCTTCGGGAAGATTGTTGGAGACAATGTTGTATGTTGTCCTGAAAATGCCTTCTCCCGGCACAAGAGGGAATATTCCGGCTATTATGAACACGGTGATCGGGCATTTGCTGTAAATCGAGAGTGCCATAGAGGTGAGGGTTACGAGCGCTGCCGACAGGAGCAGGATTTCTGCAGTTGACATTTCAGTGTGCCTGTTCAGGACGATGAAAAGAAACCAGCCTGCGAGTCCGCATAGTCCGCAGCCGGCATAGAAACGCCGCGGTGTTCCGAACAGTACGGCGAAGGCCACGGTGCCCGTGAAAGCGGCGGCCATCTGTATTGCAAATCTCGCGGTTACCTCGTCGACCGCGAGCCTGCCGATGTCGAGCATCTGCCCGTGTATGCGCGCGTCAGACATGAATGCGATGGCCACGCCGAGAGATATGCAGAAAAATACGAGCAGGGCGTCGAGAAGCCTTGTTGAGCCGGAGATGTAGTCCTCGTTGGCCATGTCGCGTATTCCGTTTGTGAACGGCACACCTGGCACGAGAGGTATTATGGCTCCTATTATCATGTTGTTGAGGTTCTCGCCGAAGCCCAGCCTGTACATCAGGAGACACAGCGCAGTGGCAAGCAAACCGCCGGTCACATTGCCCGTTATTCTCGAAAGGCGCCGGTATCCCACGAGGCACATGAACACCCAGAGCAGCAGTCCCGCCACGGCGGCTGCCGCGCAGTCGATGAGACTTCCGCCAAAGATGATGCAGAACGCGGCGCTGCCAACAGCCGAGGCTATAACCTGCTCGGTGAACGGCTTGCCCTTCTTGTCCTTGATCTTCATCAAGGTGGACTCAAGCTCCTCAAGCGACAGGTTTTTGTAAGAAACGTCTCTCGAAACCTGGTTGACGGCCACCACCTTCTCAAGGTCCGAGCCCTTTATGGGCATGAATTTTGTCTTGGCGTAGTTGTCTGCTGTTGCCGTTATGCCGTTGCTCAGCACGAAGAAGCTGCAGTCGGCGACGCCGTAGTGCTTTGCAATTCTCGTCATAGTGTCCTCCACACGGGAGATCTCTGCGCCGTTGCAAAGCAGAATCTCTCCCGACAGGAAGGCCAAGTCCATTATTTTTTTTCTTTCTTCCATGGTCAGATCTCCTTGCGCAGGCGCGCCACCGGTATGTTGAGCTGTTCCCTGTATTTCGCAACTGTCCTGCGCGCTATGTTGTATCCCTTTTCATTCAGCATGACGCATATCTTTTCATCCGAAAGCGGCTTCCTCTTGTCCTCGTTGCCCACAAGCTCACCGAGGATCTGCTTGATCTCCTTCGACGACACGTCGTCGTCGTTCACGGCCTCGGAGAAAAGGTGCTTGAGAGGTATGATTCCGAAGTCGGTCTGAACGTACTTGCTGTTCGACACCCTCGACACTGTCGATATGTCGGCTCCGACTTCCTGTGCTATGGTCTTTAGAATCATTGGCTTCAGTTTGGCGTTGTCTCCGGTGAGGAAGTATTCGTACTGGTGCTTCATTATGGCGTACATGGTGTTGTAAAGAAGCATCTCCCTCAGCGACAGTGTCCTGATGAACTGCTGCCCGTCGTCGACGTATTTTTTCATGAAGCGCTCCGCCTCGTTTTTTTTTCTGTCGTATTCTTGTTTGGAGAGAAATCTGTATTCGTTGCTGAATTCCTTGTTTATTCTGACTTTGGGAATGTAGTTGTTGTTGAGTGAAAGCTGCAGTTTGTTGCCGCTTTTTGTTATTGTGAAGTCAGGAATGATTGTCTCTGCGTTCTTCTGCAGCGGTGTTTCCTGGAGCGCGGGGCGTGGGTCCAGCTTCTGAATGACCTGCAGAGCTCCCTTAAGTTCTTCGTTGCTGATGCCGAGTTGTGAGGAGATTTTGTCGTAATGCCTCTTTGTCAGCAACTCGAAACAGTCCTCCACAACAGACATGGCGATTTCGGTATGCCTGTTTTTCTCGGGCAGGCGGTCGAGTTGCAGGAACAGGCATTCCTTCAGGTTTCTGGCTCCGGTTCCAGCCGGTTCCAGTTCCTGTATGTAGTGTGTGAGCACGAAGGTCAGCTCATCCACGGTGGTCTGGATGTTCTCGTTGTAGAGAAGTTCGTTGGCCACGGCCTGAAGGTCGGCGTTGAGGTAGCCGGAGTCGTCGAGTGTGCCGATCAGGTATGTCGCAATTTGCGATTCCCTTTCGGTCAACGGCATCTCGTCGAGCTGGTTCTGCCACTGTTCGTGCAGCGATTCGTAGTATATGTTGGTCTTTTGGCTTTGAGGAATGTCAGCCGGGGAGTTGAGTTTGGCGATCTGGTTCTCCAGCCTCAGTTCCGACATCTCGTCCTCGAAGTCCTCATAGTCGCGGTAATAGTCCTCCTTGAATATCTCGTCATCGGGCAGTTGTCCTTTGTCTATTTCCATCGGGACGCCGTTGTCGTCGTATTCCTCAGCCGACGGTTCCTCCTGGCTTTCGGGTGAAGGTTCGTTGTCGTCGTATATTTCAAGGGCGGGGTTGTCGTCAACGGTGTTCCTGATCTCCTGCTCGAGGGAGGTGTAGGGGAGTTCCACAAGGTGCATGAGCTGAAGTGTCAGCGGCAAGCCGGCCTGCCGCTGCACTGTCTTCTGTTCAAGCGAGAAATTGTTGTCTTGGGAGGACATGGTCGTTCTAAAATTCTGCGTTCTGCGGTGTGCGCGGGAACGGTATCACGTCTCTGATGTTGGTCATGCCGGTGATGAAGAGGAGCAGTCTCTCGAAGCCGAGCCCGAAGCCGGAGTGCGGTGCCGAGCCGAACTTCCTCGTGTCGAAGTACCACCAGTACTGCTGCTCTGTCATGCCGAGCTCGTGAACGCGAGTGAGGAGCTTCCCGTAGTCGGCCTCGCGCTCCGATCCGCCTATGATCTCGCCTATCGTGGGGAACAGCACGTCCATGGCGCGGACGGTCTTCCCGTCGTCGTTCTGCTTCATGTAGAAGGCTTTGATCTCCTTTGGATAGTCGGTGAGGATTACAGGGCGCTTGAAGTGGTTCTCCACAAGGTAGCGCTCGTGCTCCGACTGAAGGTCGATGCCCCACTTGACGGGATATTCGAACTTCTTCTTCGACTGAAGCAGGATGTCGACAGCCTCCGTGTATCCAAGGCGCACGAACTCAACCTTTGTAACAGACTCAAGCCGTTCGATTAGTCCCTTGTCGAACATGTCGTTCAGGAACCTCAGGTCGTCCATGTTGTTGTCGAGCGCATACTGTACCAAGTATTTTATAAAGTCCTCGGCCAGGTTCATGTTGTCGGTTATGTCGTAGAAGGCCATCTCAGGCTCGATCATCCAGAATTCTGCGAGGTGCCTGGGCGTGTTGCTGTTTTCTGCGCGGAATGTTGGGCCGAAAGTGTAGATGTTGCCCAGTGCCAGTGCGCCAAGCTCGCCCTCCAACTGACCGGAGACAGTGAGGTTTGTGTGCTTTCCGAAGAAGTCCTGCTTGTAGTCAACCGCGCCGTCGTCGGTTTTTGGCACGTTGTTGAGGTCGAAGGTCGTGACGTTGAACATCTCGCCGGCGCCCTCTGCGTCAGATGAAGTGATGAGCGGCGTGTGCAGGTAGAAGAACCCTCTGTCGTTGAAGTATTTGTGGATTGCGAAAGCCATGGCGTGCCTCAGTCGCAACACGCAGCCGAAATAGTTGGTGCGCGGGCGGAGATGTGCTATCTCCCGGAGAAACTCCATCGAGTGGCCCTTCTTCTGCAACGGGTAGATTTCGGGGTCGGCACCTCCGTAGAGTTCTATTGTCTCTGCCTGGACTTCAATGGTCTGCCCCTTGCCCTGCGATTCAACAAGCTTGCCGGTGACATGTATGCACGAGCCTGTTGTTATCTGCTTTAGAAGCGCCTCGTCGAACTTCTCGTTGTCAACAACTATCTGAAGGTTTGTGACGATGGAGCCGTCGTTGAGTGCTATGAACTGCACGAAATTGTTGCCGCGTTTCGTGCGCACCCAGCCTTTGACGTCAACACTGTTGCCGATTCCCACAAGGCCGGGGTTTTTGATGATATCTTTAAGTCTTGTCTTTGTCATTGTGTTTTTGTTTCTTGTTTATAAGTATGACTGAAGTGCCTTGCATTTTGAATTGTGCCTCAGGTGCCTTATGGCCTTTTCCTTGATCTGTCGCACCCTCTCCCTTGAAAGGTCGAACTGCTCGCCTATCTCATCCAAGGTCATGGGGTGCTTGCTGCCCAGTCCGTAGAACATCCTCAGAATGTCGGCCTCCCTGTCGGGAAGCGTGTTGATGATTGTCCCGAGCTCCTGTTGCAACGACTGGTAGATGAGGCCTTTGTCGGGGGGCGCGGTGTTCTCGTTTCGCAGCACGTCGTACATGTTGGTGTCGTTGTCTGAGGTGAGCGAAGCGTCCATCGAAAGGTGCTTTGGCGAGTTCTTCATGGAGTCCTTCACTTCGTCCTCCGTCATGCCGAGCCTCTCGGCGATTTCCGCAACCTTCGGCTCCCGCTGGAGTTCCTGCTCCAGTATGCCCATGGTCTTGTAAATCCTGTTTATGACCCCGACCTTGTTCATTGGGAGGCGCACTATCCTCGACTGTTCCGCTATTGCCTGGAGTATGGCCTGGCGAATCCACCACACCGCAAACGAGATGAACTTGAAGCCTTTCGTCTCGTCGAAACGGTGCGCCGCCTTTATGAGCCCGAGGTTTCCCTCGTTGATGAGGTCGGAGAGAGTTATACCCTGGTTTTGGTACTGCTTTGCCACAGAAACCACAAAGCGCAGGTTCGAGTTTGTGAGCTTCTCAAGGGCGTCCTCGTCCCCGTTCCTGATCCTTCTCGCAAGTTCGGCCTCCTCGTCGGCGGTCAGCAGCGGCACCTTCCCGATGTCGTGAAGATACTTGTCCAGCGAGTGGGTCTCGCCGCGGTTCGTGACCTGCTTGGTGATCCGTAATTGTCTCATTCCCGGAAGCAGAATGTTAGAAGCTGTATCCTATGCCAAGTCCCACAACCTCCTTGAACTGCACGCGCGCGCGCGGTCCTTCGTGGTATTTGATAGGGTTGATGTTCCATGCAGGACCGTCGATCTTGACTTGGTCGTAATATTTCAGAGAGGTCATCAGGCTCACATTGAACACCTTCAGGAAATTGTAGGTTATGGCGAAATCCCAGTCCACGTCGAAGTTTCCGAACTTCTGCTGTTTCGATGTGTAGGGGGTGAACAAGGTCACCGTTGAGATGATTTTGAGGTTCTTCACCAATGTGTAGTTGATTCCTCCGTTAATCCTGAGACCTAATGCAGCGCTGATAGGCTTGTAAGTAACCGTTCCGTCGTCATGGTTCACCACAGGCATACCATAGTTCGGGCGAAGGCTCTCCTCGAGGCACGTTGTCAAACGGCCGGCAACGGGGTAAACGCCGACTGTGAAAATGTCGTTCGGACGGTATTCGACACCCAATGCGAGGTCGGTGTATGATGGCGAGAGCCATTTGGATATAAGTGTTGGCTCGGTTACATTCTCCACGAAGTTGTCGATGTCCTTGTAGTCCTTGCCAGGTGCGTACTGCGACTTGAAGCTTCCGAGGAGTGTGAGATACCACTGTGGATGCATCTGGAAGCCGCCCTTGGTGGTGAAGTTGATTTTGTCGTTGGCCTTTCTCCACCTGTATCCCTTTCTGAAGTCTGACGAATACATCTCGCCGAGTTCGGTGTCGAGGTTGCTGTCCCATGTCCATTTGTTCTTCTTGAATGAGAGAGTTACGTTGGCATACACGAAGCCTGTTACGTTGTTGTTGCCGCCGGCCGCCCAGTTGAACAGCCCTGTCTGGGCGCCGTTGAGACCGATCATGCCGGTGCATTTCCAGTGCTTTGCACTGTCGATGGCCGCAGCCTTGACAGTAGTCTTCAGTGCCTGGTCGGCAAGGGCCTTCTCTTCAACCTGTGCATTTGCAATTGAAAATGTGATTGCAAACAACGAAAAAAGTAGAAATGTCTTTTTCATATCGTTATTTTTTTTGTTAATGAATTTGTGAGTTCCTCAGTTGTTGATTTTGTGGTATGTTCTCCACCACCTGTTCGAAATAATGTCGTCGCAGGCCATCTGGTAGTCGCGGTATGAGCAGGGTAGGTAGTAGTGCTGGGTGAGGTCGCTGTCTTTGCGGTGTATCGGCACCAGCACCCACCAGCGTCCAGTCTTCTTGCTGTTGTAGAACACCAGCTCTGAAGGTGCGCCCGACACTGAGATGTTGAACTGCCGGTACTCGCCTTTGTCCTTGAACTTGTTGTCGTTCTGCCTGAAGATGTAACCTTCCACGAAATACCACAGAATGTGCGCTATGAGCTGCGAGGTCTGGTTGTTGAAGTCCAATGTGGGGTCGTACTCGTATATCCCGAAGGAAGTTAGCTTGTCGCTGAGGCCCACGAACTTCGAGATCTGGCAGATCTCCTCCCCGTAGAACCCGTTGGAGGAGTTGTTGGGACAGCCAGGTGCGTCAGGGCGCCGCACTGCTGATATGTCAAGCGAAACCATGTCGGCGTTGCGCACAATGGGCTCCACCTCGTCGAGGTTTCCGCGCATCAGTCCCACGCGGTACGTCTCGAAGTACAAGCTCTCCATCATCGCCGCCGACTCAGGACTGTTCATGTAGCTCTGGTATCCGACATTGGCGTAGTTGAGCAGGAAATTGGGCTGTTGCAGCACCATCTTGTTTACGTATGCGTCAGAACGGATGGGCGTGTTCTCGTCACCGAGGTCGAACTTCGAGTCTATAGCCACTATGTTAGCCACGTGCTCAAGGAGTTCGTAGGCCCTGTAGTTGGCGAAGGCCAGGTCGTTGCTGCCTCCCAAAATCACAGGGACCACATTGTTTTCTATAAGGTATGCCAGAATCTCCGCCAACGCTGAATATGTGTCCTCAACGGTCTTGCCTATGATTAGGTTGCCGAGGTCGAGTATTCGCACGCTCTTGCGCCAGCAGTGCAGTTGGTAGAACTGCCTGCGAATCTCGTCGGGGCCCAGCTCGCAAGTTGGATTCCGGTAGGCGTTCCTTGATTCCGGCACCCCAACTATCGCTATCTCGGCCTCTTGTATGTCCACTGTCGTCTCGGGGTTGAAAAGAACCACACTGTTGAAGATACGGTCCTTCAGCTCGTCAGTGTCGGTGAGCCGCAGCGATTCGGCTGTTACGGGTTCAAAGTATAGTGAGAGTTCCATGATTGCGGCTATCTTCTCCTTCTTATCGTGCGTTTCTTGGCAGTCGGGGCGGTCTCCTCCATGATTTTCATGCACTCCTCGAATGTGAGGTTGGCGGCTACCATGTCCTTGGGTATCCTGAAGTTGTTGGAGCCGTCGGTGAGATATGGGCCGTAGCGCCCGTTCATCACTTTGACGGACGGGTTTTCAGCGAAGCTCTTCAGCACATTCTTGGTGTCCTTGTTCCTTATGAAGTCGATGGCCTGCTCCTCGGTTATTGACGAGACGTCCACGCTCTTGTCCAAGGTGATGTTTGCCCCGTCGTATTTCAGGTACGGGCCGTATCTTCCGGCGGCGGCGAGGATCTCCTTGCCGTCGAGTGAGCCCACAACACGCGGGGCGCGTTCGGCGTTCTTCTTCATCTTGTCGTTAATCAACTCTATGCAACGTTCAAGGGTTATTGTGCCGGGGTCCTCGTTTTTCGGAATCGACTCGAAGGTGTCGTTGTATTTCACGTACGGGCCGAACCTGCCCACGCCCACGGTAACTGTCTTGCCATCCCATTCTCCGAGCGTTCGCGGCAACTTGAAAAGGTCGAGGGCCTCGTCGAGAGTTATGGTGTCGATGAACTGGTCGGTCTTCAGGCGGGCGTACCTCGGCTTGGTGTCTGCGTAGGCCTCGCCGATCTGCACCATAGGGCCGTATTTTCCGAGCTTGGCGAACACCTTCTCGTTGGTCTTCGGGTCGTAGCCCAGAAGCCTTTCGCCGCTTGCCTTGGTGGAATAGTTTATGGCTGTGTCGACATGCTGGTGGAAGTCGCCGTAGAACTTCTTCATCATGTCCTGCCAGTTGGCCTTGCCCTCGGCGATGTCGTCGAATTCCTTCTCGATGCCGGCGGTGAACCCGTAGTCCATGATGTCGTGGAAGTTGTTCTGGAGGTAGTCGTTCACTATGATGCCGACGTCGGTGGGGATGAGCTTGTCCTTCTCGTAGCCGTATTTCTCGGTCTTGACGCTCTCCTTTATCGTCTTCCCGGCGAGGGTGAGGCTGGTGTATTGCCTCTCCTTGCCCTGCCGTGTGGCTTTCCTCACATATTCGCGCTTCTGTATTGTGGAGATGGTGGGCGCGTATGTTGACGGTCGCCCGATGCCGAGCTCCTCCATCTTCTTCACCAGACTGGCCTCGGTGTAGCGTGCCGGCGGCTGCGCGAAGCGTTCAACGGCGGTTATCTGCTTGTAGTCGAGAGCCTCGCCGACAGCCAATGCAGGTAGAAGGCCCTTTATCTCCTCTGTGTCGTCATCCTTCGATTCCGAATATACTCTCAGGAAGCCGGGAAACAACACCACCTCGCCCACGGCCACGAACTTTTCTTTTCTGCCATCGACAGGGATGGTGATGCTCGTCTTTTCGGTCTTGGCGTCGCTCATCTGCGATGCGATGGTTCTCTTCCAGATAAGCTCGTAGAGGTTCTTGGCAAAAGTGTCTTCGGGGATGGTCTCGCGTGATATGTCGGTGGGGCGTATGGCCTCGTGGGCTTCCTGTGCGCCTTTGGATTTCGTTACATATTTGCGTGTCTTGGCGTATTCCTCACCGTATTTCGCGGCAATTACGTTGTGCGCCGTCGCGAGGGCTATGTTGGAGAGGTTCACAGAGTCGGTACGCATGTAAGTGATGTAGCCGGCCTCGTAGAGCTGCTGCGCCACAACCATGGTCTTTGACACGGAAAAACCGAGCTTGCGCGCTGCCTCCTGCTGCAGTGTGGAGGTGGTGAACGGCGGAGCTGGACTCTTCTTCCCTGGCGACTTCTCCACAGCGGATATTCCGAAACTCGCGCCTTCGCAGTGTTTCAGGAACTCCAGCGCGTCTGCCTTGTCCTGGAATCGCTTGTTGAGCTCCGCCACGAGTTCGGTACTGGCATCGTCGACGGGATGGAAGACGCCTTCAACTTTGAACGCCGAGCTGCTGTTGAACTTCTCGATCTCGTGCTCGCGCTCCACTATGAGCTTCACGGCCACCGACTGCACGCGGCCTGCCGACAGCGACGGGCGCACTTTCCGCCATAGCACAGGCGAGAGCTCGAAGCCCACAAGCCTGTCGAGCACGCGACGCGCCTGCTGCGCGTTCACAAGGTCCACGTTCAGGGTGCGCGGGTGCGACAAAGCCTCGTCAATGGCCGATTTAGTAATCTCGTGGAACACTATGCGCCTGACTTTCGCCGGGTCGATGCCAGTAACCTCCATGAGATGCCACGATATTGCCTCTCCCTCCCGATCATCATCGGTCGCCAGCCAGATGACATCTGCCTCGGCCGCCTTCTTTTTTATGTCCTTAATCAAGGCTTTCTTGTCTTCCAAGACCTCGTATTGCGGTTCGAAGTTCTTGGCGATGTCTATGCCCATTCCCTTGCTCGGGAGGTCGCGCACGTGCCCTTTGCTCGAAATCACGGTGTAGTCCTTCCCGATGAATTTCTGGATGGTCTTGGCTTTTGCCGGAGACTCAACGATGATCAGATTCTTGCTCATATTGCGTTTCTTTACTTGTTCCTGTGTTTGTATTTGTACCCGAGAAGAGTGTCGGCCTCGTCCCATTTTCCTGTCATTATCAGCCGCCTTATCTCGGCCGAGTGCACTCCTGAATCGTTGAGTGTCTCCTCGGGGATCTCCACTACTTCAAGACCGTGCTCCATGCAGAACTCCTTGATTTTCGCATGACTGCCGGAACGGTTGTGACCCACCGCGTGGTTTGGCCCCATCACTAATGTGCGTGCATGAAGGCGGTCTATCACCGTCTCCTTCACGAAGTCCTGGTATGTTCTCTTGGAGAACTCCGTGTCGAATTTTTGTACAAAAGCGATGTCTATTCCCCTCGCGGCGATGAGTTCAAGGTTTTCCTCCAACGGGTTTATAGTGAAGAAGCCGTCGCCCCGGCCGAGCACTCGGCGAGGGTGAGGGTCGAAAGTGACAACCACGCTGACGCGGCCGGTTCTCACGGCCTCCTGTTTCAGGAAGTCCAGGATACGGCAATGCCCAAGGTGAACCCCGTCGAAAGAACCCACCGTCACAACCGATTCCTTGATCTCCGGTATTTCTGATTTCTCCCTGATTGTCAGCATGGTGTGTCTGCAAATGTTACCTGAGATGTGCGCCTGCTTCGCGCTCGTAGCCCTTTATGATGGAGTTCATCGCCTTGGTGATCTCTTCTTCCGAAAGGGTCTTGCTGCTGCTCTGGAGAACGAAGTTCAGGGCGTATGACTTCTTGCCCGTCTCTAAGCCAGCGCCTTCGTAAACGTCGAACAGGTTGACTTGCCTGAGCAGTTTCGAGCCATACTTGAAGCCAATCTTCTCGAGAGTGTCGTACGTTATGTCCTTGTCAACGACAAGGGCGAGGTCGCGGCGAACGGCGGGGTAGGGGTTCAGCGGCTCGTAAGAGACCTTCCTGCCAGCGCAGGCCTCGTGAACCGCCTTGACGTCCACCTCGGCGTAGCATACGGTTCTCTTGATGTCGAAGGCCTTCAGAACGTCGCCTTTGAGAACGCCTGCCCTGAGCACGGCCTTGCCGTCAACAGTGTAGTATAGGCTCTGCGCGAACATATCCACATCGTTCTTCACCGACAGGACGCAGCTTTTGAAAGGAAAGTTTATCCTTTGCAGGAAGTTGTCGATCACGTTCCTCAGATAGAAGAAATCGGCCTCCTCAGCTTTTCCCTGCCAATTGTCGCCCCCGTTTTTCCCGGTGACGAAGAGAGACAGCATCTCGGTCTCTTTGTAGCGCACAGTGACTTCGTCGCCGTCCTTGGCGTCCTTGTTGAGGTGGTACACTTTGCCAAATTCGAACAACTTGAGGTCGGCGAACTTGTTGTTTATGTTCTTTGCCACGTTCTCAAGCCCGGAAAACAGAAGGGTCTGGCGCATGGCGTTGAGTTCGCTGCTCAGCGGGTTAAGGAGCATTACCGTTTCCTCCTTGTCAATGAAGCCGAACTTTTCTGCGTATTCGCCCTTTGTCAGGGAGTTGTTCATCACTTCATAGAAGCCGTTGTCTGCCAGATACCTGGAAATCGACATCACAGTGCTGTAGGGGCTGTCGCTCTTTTTGAGGCATGAAAGGCTGTACGACAGGTTGTCGGGGATCTCTATGTTGTTGTAGCCGTAGATCCTGAGGATTTCCTCTATGAGGTCCACGGGGCGGGTTACGTCGGCCTTGTTGAGCGGCACGGTTACGGTGATCTTGTCCTCGCCCACGGGTTTCACCTCCATGTCGAGCAGCATGAGTATCTTTGTTACGGTTTGTTTGTCGATGATTTTGCCGGCTTTCTTGTTGACTTCGTCGTAGTAGAGGGTGACGGTTGCCGGTTCAATCGGCGCGGGATACCTGTCAACGATGTTCATTACGGGGTATCCCTGTGCGAGCTCGTAAACGAGTTCTATGGCGCGTTTCAGGGCGTACACGGTTATCGAGGGGTCGCATCCGCGCTCGTATCTGAACGACGCGTCGGTGTGCAGCCCGTGCCGTTTCGCGGTCTTCCTTACATGCACGGGGTTGAAATATGCGCTCTCGAGGAACACCCTCGTGGTGTTCTCTGTTATGCCGGAGTGCAGGCCTCCGTACACGCCGGCTATGCACATGCCCTCCTTCTCGTTGCAGATCATCAGGTCGTCGGCGCTGAGTTTCAGTTCGTTGCCGTCGAGAGTGACGAACGGAGTCCCTTCAGGAAGGTTCTTCACAATCACCTTGTTGCCCTCGATACGGTCGGCGTCGAAGGCGTGCATGGGCTGTCCCATCTCAAGCATTATGAACTGTGTTATGTCAACGATGTTGTTTATGGGCCGTATCCCCACGGAGCGGAGCTTGGTCTGGAGCCATTCCGGCGATTCCTTCACATGAACGTCCTCGAGAAGCACCCCTGAGTATCGCGGGCAGGCCTCCGGGTTCTCTATCACGACGTCGATGCGGGAGTGCACGCCCGACACAGGCTGTATTTCGCGGGCGTTGCGGCGCACGAGCGTGGAGCATGGGATGCCGTGCTGCACGAGCGTTGCGTAGAGGTCGCGCGCAACCCCGAAATGGCAGATGGCATCGCAACGGTTGGGCGTTAGCCCTATCTCAAATATGATGTCGGAGCCTATGTTGAAGTAGTCGGCGGCGTCGGTGCCGGGCACGGCGTCCTCGGGCAGCACCATGATGCCGTCATGGGAGGTGCCGAGGCCTATCTCGTCCTCCGCGCATATCATGCCCTCTGACACCTCCCCGCGCAGCTTCGACTTCTTGATGGTGAACTCCTCGTCGCCGTTGTACAGCACCGTGCCTATGGTCGCAACCACGACCTTCTGCCCGGCGGCCACGTTGGCGGCCCCGCATACTATGTGCAACGGCTCTTCAGCCCCTACGTCAACGGTTGTAACGTGAAGATGGTCGGAGTTAGGATGATCCTCGCATGTAAGCACCTCGCCGATCTTCAGCCCGCGCAGGCCTCCTTTGACAGTCTCGAAAATCTCCATCCCCTCAACCTCAAGACCGCAGTCTGTAAGGTGTTTTGCCGTTTCTTCTGCCGTTATGTCAAAATTCAGCAACTCCTTTAACCATTTGTATGAAATTTTCATATATATAATTGTTTGATTATACGTGTCTTATATTAAAAAGCAAGTGTTTTTTAACCGGCTGCAAATATAATATATACATATAAATAAGCGACCGGAGAGTTCTTTTTTTTTATCAGTTTTTATCTTGGATTGAGAGAATCCCTCATGGAACGGGATCGTACCCGCTGCCGCCCCAAGGGTTGCACGACAGCACCCTCTTGATTGTCAGGAATGTGCCTTTCACAGGTCCGTGCTTCCGTATCGCCTCTATGCCGTAGTTCGAACATGTGGGCGTGTACCTGCACGCCCTCCCTATCAATGGAGAGAGTGTAACCTGGTAAAGTCTGATCAGCCCTATCAGAATGGAAGAGACGACATGGCTGACCGCCTTAGCAATTCTCTTTATCAGTACCATGGTTGTTCAATATGGTTTGAAGGGTGTCGAAGATGCTTTTTCCGGAAAGCATGACGGAGGAATGGTCGGGAAGGTCGTGCCCGGTGAACATCCAGCACATGTCGATCCGGAGATTGTCCGGCACGGACAGTGTGTTGCAGTTCAGACGGAAAGCCTCGCGCAAAAGCCTCTTCACCCTGTTCCTGTCCACTGCGCGGCGGAACTTCCTCTTGGATACCAGCATGGCGACTCTCATCTCTGTGTCCGTGCCGCGCCCGCCAATCTTGTAGAAGCACTTCACGGGATGCTTGGAAACGGCGGCCCGCCCGGAAACTATCTCCCTGATTCGGAGCGACGATTTCAGCCTGCGCTCTTCAGGGAACGAGAAGTTAACGTCGGCGTGTGGCATGTTCCTTCAGGAAGTTGTCGAGGGCGTCGGTTATTGACGGGGTCTCCTTCGTGGGCGCGGTGGCGTGCACCGTCCAACCGGCCTCCTCTATGGCCTGCGAGGCCGCCTTGCCTAACGCGGCGAACGCCTTGTCGCCCTGCTCGAAGTCGGGGAAGTTGGTGAGCAGCGACTTCACCCCGTTGGGACTGAAGAACACAATCATGTCGTATTTGTCGATGTCCACATCCTGCGCGAGGTTGGCGGGAGTGATCTTGAAGACCACGGCCTGGGCGTACTTTATACCGTTGTCCTTGAGGACTTCCTCAAGTTGTGGCGGGATGCCGTCCTGGCTGCATGGCACTAACATGCTGAACTGCTTGTTCTTGACCAGAAGGTCGTGGAAGCTCTCCGGGTTCGCGTCCTTGGCGGCGAATACCCTGCGCTTCCTGTATGTGACGTATTTCTGCAGGTACAGCGCGATGGATTCCGTGGCGCAGTAGTAGCGCATCGACTCCGGCATCTCTATGCGCATGTCCTTGCACAGCTCGAAAAAGTTGTCGATGGTGTTGGTGCTCGAAAATACCACGGCCTCATACTCGAGTATGTTGATGTGGGTCTTCCTGAAGTCAATGGCAGTCGTGCTGTTGATCCTGAAGAACTTGTAGAAGTCGATGTTGATGCTGTATTTCCTCTTGAGTTCAGAGTATGGGGATCTTTCGAAGTCCTCCGGAGCATTTTGGGAGATCAGGATGTTTTTTATCTTCATTTCTGACTTTTTTATAGTTTAGAAATAACGCTTTAATTCCTTTGTACTTAGAATTTTAACATAAACTTGACCAAAACAAGCCAAGGTAAAATTTCAAGCGCGCAAAAGTACAGAAAAAAATGAAATTTGTTTCCGTTTGATAGATTTATTTTGGCAAGACGGTACACCCACGTCCCGAAAAGCACTGCCAGTGCGCCTGTCATGACGTAGAAAAGAAAGTTGAGGCCTGTGTATTCTATGACAACAGTAAAGGGGAACGCGATGAATGCGACATCGGTAACGAACATGAACTTGTACTGGCTTAGGAGGACGTTTTCCTTCTTTCTGTCGAAGAGGAATGAATAGAGTTGGTAGAGTAATGTCTTCAGGAGGAAAGCGAGAAGAAGCGTTGAGAAAAAAATCCCCGTCCTGCCCAAAAGAGGAACCTTGGGCAGAAAGTTTGGGATGTATATCGAAGAGAACTGGACGATGCTTGCAGATATGGCGAGAATGTCGAAGAAAAGCACTGCGAGGGCGCTGTTCTCCTTGAGCATTTTCCCCTCCCTCTGTATGAGCGAGAAATGGCGCTGAAGGAACAGCGAGGTGAGTATG
Source organism: uncultured Bacteroidota bacterium (assembly GCA_902796805.1). Lineage (GTDB taxonomy): Bacteria > Bacteroidota > Bacteroidia > Bacteroidales > WCHB1-69 > F23-D06. The sequence continues at coordinate 6,380 of CADBQG010000063.1, read as the reverse complement.
AGCGAGAGTTTCCTTCTGGAGGACACCACGATGAGCGCGAGCAGCAAAAAAAGCACGCACAACACCAAGGTCATCTGATTGTTGTGCGTTGCAACTCTTTCCCAATTGAAGCCGTCAACTGTAAGATTATGCCGTGAGAACATGGCATTCCGGGGTGGAGGAGACTACTTCACCAACAGTTTCTTCGTGCAGACCATCTTCCCGTCGCTCTCAATGCCGTAGAAATACACGCCGGCGGCGAATTCAGTTACGTTTATTCTCACGCTGCCGGTGCCTCCGTTTATGCCAGTGCGGAACACCTCCCTGCCGGTGAGGTTCTTGATCACAATATCCGAGTTGCCTGAAGACGCGGTGTAGCTGACGGTTACATTTGTCGTTGCAGGGTTCGGGCTTGCTAACAGTTTGCCAGCGGCGTCGGCCTGACGAACCCCTACGCCGTACTTGTAGTTGATTGTGAAGCTGACACGGTCTGCCTCGTTCTCGGCGTTGTAGAATGTGTATCTCACTGACGCATTGGAGGGATCCCCAAGGTAAGAGGAATGGAACGCGTAGAGGTCTGACGGGGCGACGGTCGTGTTCGGCTCTACAGTCGTGAGCTCAGACAAATCCCCGGTGTAGCAGTTCCCTATGCAGAATGTGATTATCGGGTTCACGTGGTCGTCAAAGGCGAAGACCTCTTTCTTGACGTAAAATCCCACCTGCTGGTCGGTCAGATTCTCGTATCCGATATAAGTGTTCACTTCTTCCTGGGTGCCGTCAAGCACCACCTCGATGATGTCGTTGTTCCCGACGGTGGTGCCGTTCTCCCGTATCAGGCGGAGCGACTGAGCGTTGGCTGCGAAGGCTATAAAGGCCAGAAAAACTATCGTAAATATCTTCTTCATCTGTCTCTTTTTTTTCTGTTAAATTATTCCGCTGCAAAATTACAAATAATTTAACAGTTTGTCAAGAGAAAAGTTTAATTAAATTGCATTTTTTTCTATAAGGTTGATAAACAACGGGTTGAAAGGTTCTGCCACGATTGACAGCAGTTCTTTTGAAACAGGATGTGTGAAACTTATTTCCCTGGCGTGAAGGCATATAGAGCGGTCGAGTTCGGCGCGCCGTGCTCCGTACTTCACGTCGCCCTTGATGGGGTTTCCGATGTGTGCGAGTTGCGCCCTGATTTGGTGGTGTCTGCCAGTGTGCAGCCTGACCTCGAGCAGCGAGTACCTGTCGGAGGATGCCAATGTGGAGTATTCGAGTTCGGCCCGCTTCCATCCTTCAAGGCTCTCGCATGAGACCAAAGTCCTGTTGTTCGCGGGATTTCTCTTGAGATAGTGTTCGAGGCGTGCTTCTGCCATGCGAGGTCGCCCTTCCACAACCGCCCAGTAGTGTTTCGAGAAGTTGCGGTTCTTTACCATCTCGTTCAGCCTCGTGAGCGCCTTGGACGTCTTCGCGAAGACAATCGCGCCGCTCACCGGCCGGTCGAGGCGGTGCACCAGTCCGCAGAACACGTTCCCGGGCTTGCAGTATTTCACACGGATGTACTCCCTGACTTTCTCCAACAGCGGCTCGTCGCCGGTGTCATCCCCCTGGGCAAGCTCCCCGGGAAGCTTGTTCACGACGACGAGGTGGTTGTCTTCGTGGAGAATCCTGCCGGCTACGGGTGTCGTGTCAGTATTGCTCTGACTCATTGGGGAACGTGTTTGACTTCACGTCTGTGATGTAGTGCTCGATTGCGCCTACGATTTCCTCGCTCAGGTTGAGGTAGCGGCGGAGGTATCTCGGCGAGAACTGCTGGGTTATTCCCATCATGTCGTGGAATACGAGTACCTGCCCGGAGGTGTGCGGGCCGGCGCCGATGCCTATAGTCGGTATGCTGAGGTCTTCGGTAACCTCCTTGGCCAGCGCGGCGGGTATCTTCTCGAGCACCAGGGCGAAGCATCCGTGCTCTTCAAGCAGCCTCGCGTTCTCTTTCACCTGGTCGGCTTCCTCCTTCGAGGTGGCGCGTACGGCGTAGGTGCCGAACTTGTTTATCGACTGCGGGGTGAGTCCGAGATGCCCCATGACGGGGATGCCGGCGCTGAGGATTCTGTCTATCGACTCGATGACTTCGCGCCCGCCCTCGAGCTTTATGGCGTCGGCGCCCGACTCCTTCATGATTCTGATGGCGGAGTGCAATGCCTCCTTGGAATTGCCCTGGTAGGTGCCGAAAGGCAGGTCAACGACAACAAGCGCCCTGTTCACCGCCCTGCACACCGAAGAGGCGTGATAGATCATCTCGTTGAGGGTTATCGGCAGGGTGGTCTTGTAGCCAGCCATCACGTTCGCAGCCGAGTCGCCCACGAGCACTACGTCAATCTTTGCCATGTCGAGCAGCGTTGCCGTCGAGTAGTCGTAGGCCGTGAGCATCGCGATCCTCTCGCCCTGCGCGCGCATCTTCGCCAGGGTGTTTGTCGTAACTTTTGATACGTCTGTGGATAAATACTGAACCATTATTCTGTAATTGTATATTCTAAATTCCTAATTCCTGATTATTTTATCTCCTCGTTTTTCAGCAGCCTGGCGCGATGAATCGCGCCCCTACCAATTCCTAATTCCTGATTATTTCTATCTCCTCGTTTTTCAGCAGCCTGGCGCGATGAATCGCGCCCCTACTAATTTCTAATTCCTGATTATCTCTATCTCCTCGCTTTTCAGCCTTACCTTCAGCCAGTCGGTGATTTTCTTCTCGTCATCGTGGTGCCGCGCGCCGTCTTTCCACCTGATGTAGACAACCGGCTTGCGTGTGCTGCCGAGAGTCCCGGCGTCGTAGAATTCCATCTCCGAAATCGCGAATTCCTGTATGTCGGGGTGCTGTACTTTTATCTCCTGAACTATCTGCTGGGTCATCTCCGCGTTACCTCCGATTGAGTTCAGGTGGTTTTCAAGGCTCACTATGACCGAGTCTTTCTTCCTGAGCTGCTCGTCCTTGTTGTTCAGGATGTCTTCTATTATCTGGTTCTGCTGTGTTATGTCAATGGTGCCAGATGTCTGCCGTATGATCAGTTTGGTGTGCTCCAGCCCGTAGTCGTCCTTGAGAATCTTCTGCATTTTCTGTATGTCCTCGTTGGAGAAGGGCTTGCCTATGGTGCTCAGGGTCAGGGTCTGGTCTTTGGAGGCGTATGACGACTGTGTCTCTATCACCTGTGCGTTCGCAAACATCTCGTTCTGCTGTATGTCGTTCACGAATTTTTTGGCCTGTGCGTTGAAGGCGGTCTCCTGTATCAGGTTGAAGGCCGTGAATATGCTTGGTACGAGGACTAAGATTGCGAAAAAGTAGATTATTCTCCTCACGGCCTTCTGCCGTTTGGGGTCGAGGTATTTTTTCTGCGGGAAGCCGAGGTACCTCACCATGATGAATGTGGCCAGGGCTATGAAGAAGGAGTTGATGAAGAAGAGGTAGAGCGCTCCCCCGAAGAACCTGGGCTGCAGTGTGGCCAGTCCGTAGCCGGCGGTGCACAGCGGCGGCATGAGCGCCGTGGCTATCGCGACGCCGGAGATGACGGTTATCTGCTGCGACCTGCGCGAGGTGGCCACGATGCCCGCAAGACCTCCGAAGAAGGCTATCAGCACGTCGTATGTGGTGGGGCGGGTGCGCGCCAGAAGCTCCGACTGCGCCTCGTTGAGCGGCGAGATGAAGAAATAGACGGCGGATGTCAGAAGGCTGATGATCACCATCACAAGGAGGTTGCGGAGCGACTTCCGGAGCAGGTCCTCGTCAACGATGCCTATCGAGAGTCCGATGCCGGTGATCGGGCCCATGAGCGGCGAAATCAGCATCGCGCCTATGATCACCGCCGTGGAGTTCACGTTCAGCCCGACGGAGGCGACGATGATGGCGAAGGCGAGAATCCACACGTTGACACCGCGGAAGCCGACACTGTTCGAGATCGACTCTATGGTGGACTCGTAGTCGGTGTCCTCGCGCAGGTGCGTGAAGTCGAGAACCCCCTGCCAGAACCGCCTGACAAGGACCTTTACCTTCTGCCCCGTCTTTACGAACCGGCTCTTCCCGCGCGGCTGCCTGTCCTGCATACCGTTGCTGTCAGACTCTTCCATAGTATCTCAAAAGTGTTATTTCTTCACTGTTTCGGCGATTTCCTCGATTGTCATAAGCTTCTGTTCGCCCGACAGCATGTTCTTCAAGGTGTACAAGCCCTCGGCGCGTTCGTTCTCGCCGGCCATGACCACGAATGGTATGCCCTTGGCGTTGGCGTAGTTCATCTGCTTGCCTATCTTGATGCTGTCGGGGTAGATCTCGGAAGGGATGCCTGCCCTGCGCAAAACCGACAGGCCATTCAAGGCGTAGGTTTCGTCCTCGCCGCCGAAGTTCAGGAACATCGCCGTTATGGGCGTCAGGATGTGTTTCGGGAACAGGTCGAGTTCGTTGAGGACGTCGTAGATGCGCTCGGCCCCGAACGACACGCCCACGCCCGACATGTCCTTGAGACCGAAAATCCCCGTGAGGTTGTCGTAGCGGCCGCCACCCAATATGCTTCCAATTGAAATATTTCTGGCTTTTGCCTCGAAAATCGCGCCGGTGTAGTAGTTGAGTCCGCGAGCCAAGGTTATGTCAATCTCGATGTCGATTTCCAAGCCTAATTTCCGGGTGTATTCGAGAAGGGTTTCAAGTTCTTCGATACCTGCCAATCCGACTTCCGAACTGTTGAGCAAAGACTTTAGAACCTGTAGCTTTTCACTGTTCGTCGTTCCCGACATCTCGAAGAACGGGTTGAGTTTCTTCAACGACTCCTCGGATATGCCTCTCTCGAGGATCTCTTTGCAGACATTGTCGCGCCCGATTTTGTCGAGTTTGTCGATGGCGGTGCACAGGTCTGTAACCTTGTCAGGAGAGCCGATGATTTCGGCGATGCCGGAGAGAATCTTGCGGTTGTTTACCTTCATGACCACCGGTATCCCGAACGCGGCGAACACCTCCCCGGCAATCTCCACGAGTTCGGCCTCGTTCAGCATCGAGTTGCTGCCGATTATGTCGACGTCGCACTGGTAGAACTCGCGGTAGCGTCCCTTCTGCGGCCGGTCGGCGCGCCACACGGGCTGCATCTGGTAGCGCTTGAAGGGGAACGCGATCTCGTTCTGGTGCTGCACGATGAACCTTGCGAAAGGCACTGTCAGGTCGTAGCGAAGCCCCTTCTCGCAGATCTGCGACGCTATCTTGTTGGCGCTCGCACTCTCGTCGCCGAAGTCCACGCCCTTCTTGAAGTCGCCGGAATTCAGGATCTTGAACAGCAGCCTGTCGCCCTCCTCGCCGTATTTCCCCATCAGGGTGCTGAGGTTCTCCATCGCGGGAGTCTCTATCGGCAAACAGGCGTGTCTGTGGAAAACTTTCCTGATAGTGTCGAAGATGTAGTTTCGCCGCATCATCTCTGTCGGGGTGAAGTCGCGGGTTCCCTTTGGTATAGACGGTTTAGCCATAAATTTTTACTTTCAGACTTTCAAAAAATTTTGCAAAAATAAAAAATATCGCTCAATGTTAGTCTGACAAGTTTTTCGTTAATGGTCTGCAACGTGTTGTATAATGTCCTCAATCGAAAATTCATCTTCTCCAAGAGATGCAGGAAGATAGCCCATGTCAGCGGCTTTCTTCCCGTCGAAGATGAAATATGTGCATGTACATTCTGCGCATGTCTCACCTTCCGGATTTGTAAGTTTTCCCTTTACGATGGCGATGTTCCGGCGTTGTTCGACGAGTTCGGCCTCGAGGAGGATGTAAGGCCAGGTGGTCATGACCTGCTTGCGGTAGCGCATCTCCATTTTTGCTGTGACGCCCGATGTCTGCAGTTGGTAGAACACAACCCAGCCGCAAATTTCGTCTAATAGCGAGGCCTGTATGCCGCCGTGCAAAGTGTCAACCCAGCTTACAAAATTTTCGTTGGCTTTCCATGCCGACACCACCTTTCCGGCTCCCTTTTCGTCCCAGTAAAAGTGCATGTGCATTCCTATCGGATTGTCGGGGTTGCAGCCGAAGCAGTTGTATCCAAAGTGGTTTCCAATCCAAGGGTTTATAATTTCTCTCATCTTCAATTTGTTTAGTTAATCAGACCGGCAAAGGTATAAAAATACCCCAAATAAAAGGGATTGTAAGATTTATTACGATTTTTATTTATTCTAACTGTTTGTAATGCAATATCTTAATGTTTGTTAAAAAAAATGAATGACTGATAATTTTTTTTATATTTGCAAGGAACATTGTGAAAATTTTTGTTTCCGGAATAGTGAATGAAGTTAAACCAATATAAAATAAAAGATATGAAAAAATTAGTTTTACAATTGCTTTTCCTTTTGCCAGTATGTGTTTTTTCCCAGAGCCATAGTTGGGACGGAAATGGAATTAG
>CADBQG010000062.1 GCA_902796805.1 uncultured Bacteroidota bacterium | reverse complement strand
TAACACCCAATCCTTGACTATCACTCAATTTGGCAGGCCGTCAGGTCTGCCCATGTCCGGTTGCGGCAAATGGCGTGCAGGACAAATAAACCTTGCTAAACCTGTATTGTTATTTTTCTTATATTTGCACTTTCATTACACAAAGCCGGATTGCGATGACTGATACGCACACCATACCAGCCACCACAATCGACCGCCTGCAGCGGCTCGGGAAGAACAACTTGGCCCTTGAGTGCGCCGGTGTCGAGGCGCAACAGTAAATATGGACACACGGTTGGGTTCTGCCACCGGAAAAACAATGACGCTTGAAAAACGTCATTGTTCAACATCGCAAACTGCATTCTCAAACAATGCTCTTTCCTTGTGCGATGACAGAACCGCGTTAAGCAGCCGGCGCGTGACCACCGGCTTAAATCGTTAAATTCAAAAAGAATATGAAAAAGATTTTTTTACCAACAGTGATAGTTGCGGCGGCAACGCTTATGTCAATTTTGTTTAGCGGGTGCGAGAAGGATAGAGTGCAAAAGTACATAATCATGTTTTCGTGGGAGTCCTTTGATTGGATAACTGATGCATATCGAGACTTCTATCTGGACAGTTACAATGGTGATGCCTTTGTTTTTGCTACCGAAGATGAATTACATCAACACTTTGGACAGATTTTTTCCGATTACAATTTTGCATATCCTAACGCCAGAATAATTTCTGAAGACGAGTATCGAATATACAGGTACATTGTGGAGACTATCTCCCGATATACTTTCTCAAGTCGTGTTCTGCGCGACTACATAAACTCTGTTCATAGAGATATGAATTTCCAAATTCTCGATTATGATGCAAAAACACGTGTTACTTTTTTTGTCAAGATGTTAATAGGTGTTTCAGAAGCGATTGAAACAATTGGTCTGGAGAACAGCCGCAGCACCAGACAGCCTCCACGCACTTATTACAATAGTCCCAATGGCAATTCAAGATTTGAACGGCAGCTTAACAACTGTTTGGCTTATCAATTAGACGGGCATTTTGAAACTTTGGCAAGTGCTGCACAATACATTGCGAGTATGCCTTGGAGTTTTATTTGGGACACAGCCATCTGTGGAAATGAAATTATTGATGGTTTATGGGAACATGTAAGATAAAAACAAAACAATTATGACAAAAACAATGTTTTACTTAATGATTATTTTCAGTGTAATCTGGCTGATTTTGTGGTTTGTGTCCTTTATCGGCATTCTGCGAAAAATCATCACTGCCGGGAATTCCTTAGGGAAGGTGCTTCTTTTTATATTACTGACATTTCTAACTAATGGAATCATATTTCCTTTCTTAAGCAAGGAAAACAAATTGTTTGCCTTATGAATTACAACGTATTTTTTGGAGTATATTTGACAATAGTTTTTGTCTTTTGGGCTATTATTATTTCATACTCAATGAAGGGAAAGATGACTCTTTTATCCGCGATTTCATGGATGGTGGCCAGCGCGAATGTAGTAGGCATGGTGCTTTTTTTCTGTTACAAGGATTCTTTCGTTAATAAAGAGTCATAGAAATCGGAAATTTTCTTATATTTGCACTTCCATAACACAAAGCCGGATTGCGATGACTGACACGCGCACCATACCAGCCACCACAATCAGCCGCCTGCGGCGGCAATAAAATAGAAAATCCCGTAATGGTGCAAAGTGTTGAACCTTTACGGGATTTCCTGTTGTTAGAGTTTCAACGAAGATTATCCGCAATAGAAATATTCATTGACCATCTTAAGCATCAGGTCGGGATTCTTCTCAATCTCCTTGCGTATGTTTTTGTCGTTGAACGACTTGAGTTGTTTGATGATGTCGTCAATCATCTCTTTGTTGAAAACTCCGTGTTCCTCGAAGATCTGGCGGTGGGCACCAAGCTCATCGGCCGACTCGCTGCATGAAGCGGGCAGTTGCGCCAACTTTTCAACGAGCTTCTTGTTCTCCGGACGGTGGATGTCCACGTCAACGTACGTGTTCTTCGAAAACTCGAGCGCGTTCTCCATCTCGAAACCGTGGCGTGCGGCGCAAACCAGACCTGCAAGGAGGAGGTATATGTCGGCGGAGCCGTCTGGGCAGCGGAACTCCACAGTCTGCTTCTGCGAGCGGTCTTTGTTAACAGGCTTCTCCAACGGGTTGAGCTCGGCAACTATGTCGTTCTTGTGGGTCCAGCCGAGCGGAACACGAACCAATACCGAGCGGTTTCTGTCGCCCCAGCATATCGAGGTGGGAGCCTCCTGGTGCGGCACGAGACGGAAGTATGACGTGGGGTTCGTGTTGCCGAAGGCCGTGAGCGAGCCGGCGCAGGTCATGTAGCCAGCAATGGCGGTCTTCGCTATTGAGTTGAGCTTGCCCTTCGTTACCATCTGGTTCTTGCCCTTGCCGTCAACAATGCAGGTGTGGATGTGCAGGCCGCTGCCGGCCTTGCCCTTGGTGATCTTCGGCGAGAAGGTGACGTCGAGACCGTATTCGTATGCCAGGTTACGGATGACCCACTTCGCAAGCACGAGCTGGTCGGCGGCGTCCTGAACGTCGGTCACGAGGAACTCTATCTCGTTCTGCTCGTAGATCTTGCCGTCCATCGTGAAATTGCCGACTTCTGAATGCCCGTATTTGATAAGACCACCCATTTTTGCAATGTTGAGCATACACTCTGCGCGGAATTGCTCGAACTTGGTGAACGGCGACGACTCGTGGTAGCCGCGTTGGTCGGGGATGGTGTAGAGACTCTCCTCCTCGCCAATCACGTAGTACTCGAGCTCGCCCATGGCCTGGAAATAGTTGCCGGTGACCTCGGTGAACGACTTGGCGGCCTTGCGGAGGATGTACTCCGGGGAGTTCTCCAGAGGCTTGCCCTCGCTGTTGTAGTATGAGCAGAGGAACGAGAGTGTGGGTATCTCTGTAAAAGGATTCAAAAATGCAGTAGAAAAGCGAGGAATTACATATAAGTCGCTGGAACCTGCATGTATGAAAGCCGGGAAAATATTTGAACCGTCAACGCGCTCGCCGTTCGAGAGAATCTGCTCGAGGTAGTCGCGGCTGTGAATCACGAAACCCAATGTCTTAATTCTGCCATCACCAGCTACGTAGTGGAAGTTCACCATCGGTATGTTGTTCTCCTCAACATACTTTATCATGTCCGACTTTGTGAATTCCTTATGGCTTTTCTTGAAATAGTTGACGAGCGGGTTAAGGCTCATTGCAATGCTGTCTTTCATAATCTTTCTGTTTTGTTTCTATTATTTCTCAATAAATTTGGGAGCGCAAAGATAGTATTTTTTTAATTTTGCAACTTTATTCTGAACTATGCTGATAAAAGAGATAATAACAGCCGTGAACCCGCTTGACGCGCAGGTCGGCGCGCCATCGTGCGATGTTGCGGAACTTGCCGTTGACAGCAGGAAAGTTGCTGCGCCGGCGCAAACACTGTTCTTCGCCATCGAGACCGACAAGAACGACGGGCACAAGTACGTGGCACCCCTGCACGGAATCGGGGTGAGAAACTTTGTGGTGACAAAGATGACGGAAGAGTTCGAGGGGCTTCCCGAGTCAAACTTCCTGATAGTGAAAGACTCCGTAGAGGCGTTGCAGGCTCTTGCTGCCTACCACAGGCGAAAGTTCACCTGCCCGGTGATAGGGATCACCGGCAGCAACGGCAAGACAATAGTGAAAGAGTGGCTCGCCACAGTACTTGGAGACACACGCAACGTGGCGAAAAGCCCCTACAGCTACAACTCCCGCATAGGCGTCCCGCTCTCGGTTTGGAACATGTCCCGGGAAAACGACATCGCCGTCTTCGAGGCAGGCATCTCCGAGCCCAACGAGATGAGGGCCCTCGCAGGCATCATCGATCCCACAATCGGCATACTCACCAACGTGGGGGCCGCCCACGCGCAGTTCTTCCCCAACAACGTGCGCAAAATCATCGAAAAACTAAAACTGTTCCAGAATGCCGACACCCTGATCTACAGGAACAACAACGAAGAAGTCAACACTGTGCTTCAACTGCCTGAATACAAGCATCTGAACAAAATATCCTGGGGCGAACAAGACGCAACCCACATTGTAAGCGCGAAAATAAGCGATGTGAACGACACTGTGCTGACCGTCGACGGCGCGCAATATCACGTCCCTTTCTCCGACAACGCCTCCCTCGAAAACGTAACGCACGTGATAGTAACCCTTCTCTTCCTCGACGTTCCGCACGATGAGATACAGCGCAACATCGCGAAATTAACACATATTAACATGCGTCTTGAGATACTTGAGGGTGCAAACCACTCCGTAATCATCAACGACACCTACAGTCTCGACTCAAACTCCCTTTCCGCAGCCCTCAACTTCCTTGACACTCAGACGCAGATGAACAAGAAAACTCTTGTAATCTCGGATTTCGAGCAGGTTGGCGAACTGTCGGACTTGGAATATACTCGGCTCAATGAACAGTTAAAAAATCATAATGTGTCGAAACTTGTTGCTGTCGGCCCGGCCTTCCGGCAACATGAACGGCTCTTCGACATTGAGGAGCGTTTCTTCTATGAAGACACGGAATCATTGATGGACAAAATTCCGGAGCTGTCGATTTCGTACGAGATTGTCCTTGTGAAAGGCGCAAGGAACTTCCATTTCGAGAATGTAGTTTCACGGTTGCAGCACAAAACCCACCTCACAACACTGCAGGTAGGACTTTCCGCATTGGCCTACAACCTGAACTTCCACAGGAACCTGCTCGACAGAGGCACCAAGATGGTGGCAATGGTGAAGGCCTCCTCCTACGGTCTGGGCGACGTGGAACTGGTGAACACCCTTGTAGACCAGAATGTTGACTACTTGGCCGTTGCCTATACCGACGAGGGAATACGGCTCCGCAAGCGCCACATCACAACCCCCATAATTGTGCTCGGTGCCGAGGCCCACAGCTTCGAGGCCATGGTGAACGCAAGGCTTGAGCCTGAAATCTTCAACTTTCACTACCTCAACAGGTTAGAGAACATTCTTGAACACCACAGCGAAATCGACGACTTCCCCGTACACATAAAACTCGACACCGGAATGCACAGGTTGGGCTTCGACATGACAGACTTGCAGCAGCTCGCCGAAATCATAAAAAGGAACCCCAAACTGCGCGTGGCGTCGGTGTTCTCGCACCTCGCCGCCGCCGAAGACCCTTCGGAGGACGAATACACGCGACGCCAGATAAAACTCTTCAAGGAAATGTGCGACAGGTTCTGCGGCAATTTCGACTACAAGATTCTGCGCCACATCCTCAACAGCGCCGGAATAGTGCGTTTCCCCGAAGCCCAGTTCGACATGGTGCGCCTCGGCATACAGCTTTACGGCTGCTCGGAAATACCTGGTATAAAGGACAAACTGCACAACGTGGTTACACTTAAAACCGTCATAACCCAGATAAAGAGTCTGCCTGCAGGGGAAACCATAGGCTACAACAGGAGTTTCAGGCTGCGGCGCGATTCAAAGATCGCAATCATCCCCATCGGATACGCCGACGGCTACCCGCGCGAACTCTCCAACGGGGTTGGAACGGTGATGGTTCACGGACAAAAAGTGCCGGTGGTTGGAAAGGTGTGCATGGACATGTGTATGCTCGACATCACCGGTATAAGCGCCAATGTCGGCGACGAGGTCATAGTGTACGGCGAAGGGAACACTGTCTCCGACATGGCCAAAGCCGCCAACCTGATCAGCTACGAACTAATGACTCGCATCTCGCAAAGGGTGCCGCGTGTCTATGTGCAGGAATAGATATTGTAGCTGCAGTATAATCAACCATTTTGTCGCCCTCACTCCAATTGTTCATTCCGCAAATTTGATACAAGATACTTTGGCGTATAGGTAAAATTACCTATTGAAAATTCGAAACAAAGATTGTATTTTTGCTTCGTAAAAATTCATCTTGTCAAGATGACGGAGGCAGGAATACATATCAGCACTAATTGTGGCGTGACCCAACCCTGGGATTATAGTTCTTCGGGGGAGCAATGCGCTGATACTGAATTACTTACATCTCGACACTTCGTCTGGGCGACGGACAAGGCGCGCAATGCGTCTCATCCGCCGCTTTTTTTGTGCCTGGTTTTGAGAAACAACATAAAAAAGCAAATACTATGAGAAAGAGAACAACAAGGATTTTGGTAACGGCGGCGTTTGTGATGGCCGCCATGTTCGCAGGCGCGCAAAGCGCCATCGTTCCGGTGGGCGGCGACGCGCAGAGTACGGCGGGCAGCGTGAGCTACACCGTGGGACAGGTTGCGGTGAAGACCGTGCATAGCAGCGGCGGCTCCGTCTCGGTGGCCGAGGGCGTGCAGCAGGCCTACGAGATACAGACCGTGGGCATCAACGACTATCCGCAGATTGTCTTGAACGCCAAGGTGTTCCCCAACCCTACGGAGAATCAGTTTCAGTTGCAGCTCAACGGCTTCGAGATACCTGATGGCGGCATGACGGCCAGGCTTTACGACGGCGCGGGCAAGCTGCTGCAGAACATCGCCGTAACCTCCGACGAGACACTGTTCCAGATCGGCCACTACGCCACCGGCGCGTACCTCCTTGAGGTGCAGGTTGACGGCCGCCCGGTGAAGACGTTTCGGATAATTAGGAATTAG
>CADBQG010000061.1 GCA_902796805.1 uncultured Bacteroidota bacterium | reverse complement strand
CTAATTCCTAATTATCCGAAACGTCTTCACCGGGCGGCCGTCAACCTGCACCTCAAGGAGGTACGCGCCGGTGGCGTAGTGGCCGATTTGGAACAGTGTCTCGTCGGAGGTTACGGCGATGTTCTGCAGCAGCTTGCCCGCGCCGTCGAACAGCCTGGCCGTCATGCCGCCATCAGGTATCTCGAAACCGTTGAACTGCAACTGGAACTGGTTCTCCGTCGGATTTGGAAACACCTTGGCGTTCAATACTATCTGCGGATAGTCGCTGATGCCCACGGTCTGTATCTCGTAGGCCTGCTGAACGCCCTCCGCAACGGAGATTGAGCCGCCGCTGCTCTGCACGGTCTTCACCGCGACCTGCCCGACGGTGTAACTCACGCTGCCCGCCGGACTCTGCGCGTCGCCGCCCACCGGCACGATGGCGCTCTGCGCGCCCGCGAACATGGCGACCATCACAAACGCCGCCGTTACTAAAATCCTTGTTGTCCTCTTTCTCATAATATCTGCTTTTTTATGTTATTTTCCCAATGTCAGGCACAAAAAAAGCGGCGGATAAAACGCATTGCACGTTTTGTCCGTCGCTCAGACGAAGTGTTAAAACACAAACAACTCAGTATCAGTGTATTACCACCCCCGAAGAACTATAATCCCAGGGTCGGGTCACGCCACAATTAATGCTGTTATGTATTCCTGCATCCGTCATCTTGACAATAATATCATTTACGGAGCAAAGATACAACCTTGTTTCGAGTTTTGCAATAGGTAATTTTACCTATATCGCGTTTTTTTTTCAAGTTTAACACCTGACGAAAAAAAATCAATTATGAATTATGCCGTGCTCGTATGCGTAACTGATTAGCTCACCAGTAGTGTTGAATCCTAACTTTTTGAAAATATTGTTTTTATGATTCTCAACAGTACGGCTGCTTATTTCCAGGTCTCTGGCAATTTCCTTTACAATATATCCCTTAGCGCAGAGTCGTATAATCTCGATTTCACGGCTTGTGAAATGGTCTTCTGAAGTGGGCTTGGCGGTCAATACCGCATGTATGATTTCCGAAATGTCCTTGCCGAAATACTCTATTCCGTTGCACACCGACTCCATGGCTGAAAAAAGGGTAGGTATGTCAGTGAACTTGCTCACAAAGCCGTCGATGCCGACTTCCATGAGCTGAAGTATGTTGTTCTTGTCGTTGTCGGCCGAAAGCACAAGAACCTTCGCCGGTGAGTTGATCTTCCGAAGGTGCTTCACAACTTCAATTCCATGGCCGTCGGGAAGCATCAGGTCGAGCAGCACAAGGTCGATATTTGGTTTGTTGTCCAACAGATCTATTGCCTCCGCCACCGAACCGGCCTCGGCTATTATCCGGTAGTTTTCCTTATCGGTGTTTATCGCCATCACGGTACCCATACGGGTCAACACATGGTCTTCCACGAGCAAGATATTTGTAACTGACATAATGTTGATTATTTTGGTTTGGCCTCGGTTTTTCTAACAGTGAAATAGAATGTTGAACCTTTGAGGTGTTCGCTTGTAAAGTCAATTGTGCCGCCGTTCTTCTCAACAAGCTCCTTGCAGACCATTAACCCTATGCCGGTTCCTGCCTCGCCCGATGTACCCGGAGTTGTTACAAACTCCTTCCTGAAAATAAGTTTTTTCTCCTCCGGAAACATTCCCTTTCCGTGGTCGGTGACAAAAATCGTGACTTCATCTTTTGAGTCTTCAGTTCTCAGTTCAACAATTCCGTTCTCATACGAATACTTTATTGCATTTACAAGCAGGTTTCTTATAATTATTTCAAGAAAATTCATATCGGAGAAGACAAAAGTGTCGGGATGTACGGTTTTCTTGATTTCAACATTTTTTCTTTCACAAAACGCCTGAAGTTGTCGTGTTTCCCTGTTTATCACCGAATTAAGATCCACACGCACAGGGTTGAACACTAAGCGTCCGCTCTCCAAGGAGGCCCATTCCAACAGATTCACAAGCAGTTCGCTGAGCGAATCGTTGGACTTCTGGACCTGTTCAGTAATGTTCCTTCTGTCAGATTCGCTTATCTGGTCGTAATATTTGCAGATATGGTCGAGCATCTGTTTCTGCGCGTTCACGGGATTCCGGAGGTCATGTGACACTATGGAGAAGATGCGGTTTCTCGTCCGGCTGTTTTCCTCGAGAACCTCGTTTGAAGCTTTGCGCAAACGTGCCAGGCGCGAGTACACGATTGCGAGAACGGTACTCATGGTCAACAAAAGTATCAGCGCAATGCCAAAGTATATCTGCCTGTACAGCCGAGTGTTCTGTTGTTTTATCTGCTCATCCTTCTGATGTGTCTCATACGCGACATAGTATTCGCCCAGGAGATTCTGGTATTTTTCCGTGTTCAGTGAATCCCGTATATCGAAACTGCTTTGAAGATAAGTTATTGCCTTGTCTGTCCTGTGGGTCTCCTTGTAAAGCTTCGACAGTTGGTCTTGTATACGCCACTGCAGTGGCCTGAAATTCACGGCTCTGCAAAGTCGCTCTCCTTCGAGAAGATGTTTCTCGGCTTGTTCATAGCGCTTTGTCGACATCTCACATATCCCCAATTGCTTGAGGATGATGATTTCGTTTACAATGTCGTTGTTATTCTTGAAAAAATCAAGGGCGGCCAGACAGAGGCTTCTGCATTCATCCCATCTCTGCTGGTTGATTAGAATGTCAGCCTTTTGCGACGTCCTGATATAGTATTTGTTGAGTCTGCCGTTCTTTAGCTCGATGTCGAGAGCCTCGTTAATGCATTCAAGAGCCTCGTCTGGTCGTTCGAGCGCCATAAGCACTTCTGTCTTGTTGCCGAGCCTCACAGAGAGTGATTTGTTGTCATCAACATTATTCTTGCGTTCTATAAGTATTGCCTTGTCGATGAAATTAAGGGCTTCGTTAGGATGCCCGGTGGCTAAATTAATTGCTGACAGTGAGTTGAGAGCTGAACTGACAATCTGGTTGTCATTGAGTTTCAAACCTATATCATAATCTTTTCTTGCATGGAGAAGAGCTTCATGATACTTTCCTATCCTTTGCTGAGAAACGTTAAGAACCTCGTAACAACTTGAGAGCCAGCGCAGGGAGTCGGGATGAATATAAGAGATAGCGAGATTTGAATATCTTTCAGCAGAGTAGAATTTCCCTTTGGTATATGATTGGTTGGCCATGCCGAGATAGGTCAGCATGTATGTAAAGTTTTCGCTTGAATGATGTTTGCGAGTAACCGGATAGTCATAACATTCATGGCGAACAAAGCTGTCAACAAGTTGTGAAGCGAGTTTTTTGTTTGGCTTTAGGTCGAAGACAGCAAACAGCGAGTCAATCGGTGTTGAATAGTTAACCTGTGCTTGAGCTGACGAGGCTAACAGCAATACAAGGATAGACAACAACAAATAGGTTTTACGCATATTGATATAGATTGCTTTATATAGAATTAAAAGATGCAGTTGCCTTTTACGATTTCCGGGAAGGTTTTGATTCCTACGTGGTAATTGCGGACTTTGTTCATTACAAACTGTTTAACTCTGCAAAGATACGTTTTTTTGTCAATTTTGATTAGTGAAGTGTTACTAGTAAATTTGGTTGGAAAGGAGAAGCGCGCTTCTCAGTTGTTGGTGCAGATTTGTTGGACTGATT
>CADBQG010000060.1 GCA_902796805.1 uncultured Bacteroidota bacterium | reverse complement strand
TGTGTTTGGCCAGACTACATCGTTACATTTTGTACAGGCCTTAAATCTATATATAGGATAATAATCAAACGACAGGATGTTGGGGTTAGTGGTATTAATGAAATTATCGACAAACAGCGGGTAAGCATTTAGATTCCCCATCCCAGGATAACCCAAAACGGTGTCGCTCGCGTGTGATGGAACCAAATTAACATAGCGCAACAACCTGGGATTGTAATTTTCTATGTCGTTGAAGTACATGCCTATGTCGTCAAAGTGCACTGGTTTCGGTTCATCGCAAACCGAAAAGCCTATAACGGCCGGGTGGTTTCCGTAATACTCCAACCCCGATAAACTATTGGCGTGATTATATTGGGAAAATCCCGGAATCTGAAAGTATGATGTGTCGTCTCTTCTGTTCACATACAGATCTGGTGTGTTCAAAATCACCTTCAGTCCCATAGAATCTGCCCTGTCAAGAAACGCCTTTGAAGGGTTTGAACTTGAATACACAGGGTTTTTATATTTTGGCATCAACTGGTGTTCTACCTGTATGGTGTTGAAGTTGTGTTCTTTGAAAATATTGTAGAACTCTGCTGAATTTCCTATATTGGTATGAATCCCTGCATTATAAGTTGAAGGTGCTTTATCATGCGAGTGCGACCAAACGCCAATCAGAAAGCGGTCAATTTGAGCGAAGATAGGGATGATTGGAAACAAAGATAGTATGGTAAAAAATAAAAACTTTCTCATAATCAAATGTTTATATTTTATTCAATATATAAATTCTATTATGCGAATATAATTAAAAATATCAATATTTCATCATAGATAATTTATTCTCAAAAAAAAACGCTATTTCCATAGTCATTTGACGATGTCAAATTAGATTTATGCTAACAATATATTACTTTATTGTTTTTTGGTGCGTTTGCCGTGGTAACTATATGAATCAGAAAAGACTCATGATATAAGGCACACCCATCTCAACGAAGACGGCCACCGCCACTGCCACAACGGCCACGAGCACCAGTCCCCTCTCGCGCCACGACATCAGCTGGGCCACCATGGTGGCGATAATTGCCGACATTGACACGTGCGGTGTCGCGCCGGCAGCCGTGGTGGAGTAAAGTACGTCGGGGAATGTCATGGCCGAGAGCACGCAGAACGGAATGTAGAAAAGAAAGTCCTTGATCCAGAGGTTCTCCATCTTGCGCCTGACAAATCCCAATGGCGTCACGCGAATCATATAGGTTGTGGCGAACATCAGGAACATGCATATTGCAACGTAGTTAAGATTCATACTGGCTCCTTTCTTCCGAAGGCTTCCTCCGGCGTTTGTTCTCCTTCACAGAGGCGCTGAACGCGGCTCCGAGTACGGCCGACACGATTATAGCCCAACCGCCGCCGCCCGCCTGCGACAGCATGTTGAGGCCCGGCACATACTTGAACATGCACGACAAGAGGGCAGATATGGCCACGGCCATTGCAACCTTGCGGCTCTTCTTTGCCGGGGGTATTATTATCGCTATGAACATACAGTACAGGGCAATGCCCATGCAGCCCTGAAGCTCGGGACTCAGCAGCCCCGAGGCGATGGCTCCGAGAAGCGTGCCGCCCGTCCAACCCAATATCGGCGTCGTCATCAGACCACCGAAAAACGGAAACGAAACCTCGTCCTTCTCCATTGCCGCGAGCGCGAACACCTCGTCGGTGATGCAGTAGGCCATCACGCTCCGCTTGCCGAACGAAATGTCAGGGCTGACTTTCTGCGACAGCGACAAAGACATGAGGAAATAGCGGATGTTGATGACCAACGTGGTTATCACAAGCTCTATATATGGCGCTCCGCCCTCAATCAGGCGAATGCCGGCAAATTGTCCGGCGGAAGCCATGTTGGTGAGCGATATCAAAGTCGCCTGCAGGGGCGAAAAACCCAGTTTCACTGCCATCAGTCCGAAAGTGAACGACACAGGAATGTATCCCAAACAGATGGGGAAACCGCGTTTCAAACCCCTAATGAACTCATTCATAAGTGTTTAGGTTTTTAAAATTGCAGTTGCAAAGATATATAAAAAAACTACCGAACCAACAGTCCGTCGCGTTCAAGCAGTGCGTTTATCTGAGGCTCCCGCCCGCGGAAGTCGACAAACATCTGCATGGCGTCGACGGAGCCGCCCTTTGAGAGTATCGCCTCGCGGTAGCGCGAAGCGGTGGCTTTGTCCATTACACCGTTCTCCTTGAAGACCGCGAAGGCGTCGGCCTCGAGCATCTCCGCCCACTTGTACCCGTAGTATCCTGCAGCGTACCCGCCCGAGAAAAGGTGCCCGAAGGATGTACTCATGCACGCGCCTTCAACAACGGGCAGCACCTCCAGAGTGTCGAACACAGAACGCTCCAGCTTCAGGATGTCGCCAACGTTACCTGCGTCCATGGTGTGCCACATCATGTCGAGGTAGCCGAACGAGAGCTGCCGCACGCACGAATACCCTGCCATGAACTTTTCCATGTCCTTCAACTGGTTCACAACGTCTTCTGGTATCAGCTCGCCTGTCTGGTAGTGCCGTGCGAAAGTGTTGAGGAATTCCGGCTCGGTGAGCCAGTTCTCGTTGAGCTGCGAAGGCAGCTCCACAAAGTCGCGCGGAGAATGTGTCCCCGACAATGACGCGTACCTCACCTGCGAGAGCATACCGTTCAGGCCGTGCCCGAACTCGTGCAGGAATGTGTTCACTTCGTTGAAAGTCAGAAGCGACGGCGTCCCGTCAGATGGCGGGGTGAAGTTCATGACAAGGCTGATTAGTGGCCTCACATCCTCACCGTTTCCGTTTATGTACTGGTTGCGGAACTCGGTCATCCAAGCCCCGCTGCGTTTTGTTGGACGCGGATGGAAGTCGAGGTACAGACAGGCCATGAATTTGTTGCCGTCGTAAACCTCATAAACCTGCACGTCAGGATGATAAACTTGTATTGTAGAGGATATTACAAACTTTATTCCATAGAGTTCAGAGGCGAGATTGAAAACCCCTTCTATCACTTTTTCCAAGGGGAAGTAGGCCTTGAGCTTCTCCTGGTCGATGTTGAATTTCTCCTTTTTCAGCTTTTCCATGTAGTAGGCCAGGTCCCAACGCTGCAGCTCGCCTTCAAGTCCCTGTTTTCCGGCATAATCCTCAAGTTCAGCAATCTCCTTTTTAGCCGCAGGAAAAGAGGCCTCCCTGAGTTGGTCGAGGAGTCCGTAAACCTGTTCGAGGCTCTTTGCCATCCTGTTCCTGAGCGCATATTTTGCATAATTTTCATATCCGAGCAGTTTGGCAATCTCCTGCCTGCATTCGAGTATCCTCTTGATATTGCCGCAATTGTCGAATTCGTCATTGTAGGCTTTTTTCGATGAATGCAAATATACCTCCTTGCGCAGCGAGCGGTCGTCGGCGTAAGAGAGTATGGTGTTCACATCGGGTGCGGAGAGGTCGAAGAGATAGCCTGAAACTCCTTTTTGCCTAGCCTTTCGGGCCGCAATGGCGAGTGCGTCGGCGGGTATTCCCTTCAGCCTGCCGGAGGTCTCGTCCAAATTCACATGCCACGCGTTGGTTGCCTTCAGAGCGCGCTGCCCGAAGTCGAGCTGGCGACTGGCAAGCTCGAGGGAGAGCACGCGAAAGCGTTCCTTATCCTTCATGCTCAGGCCCGCGCCGCCTGACGTGAAAGCGTCGTAGGTTTTGTCGAGAAGTATCTTCTCCGCGCCGCCGAGTTCGTTGTCGCGCCTGTTTTTCTCATAAACCGCCTTTACCCTTTCGAAAATCCGCTCGTTCTGGAACAGGTCGTTTTCGTATTCCACCAGCAACTGCTGCGCCTTTTCTGCAATCTCGTGCATCTCGTCGTCGCCGTTGCATTCGAGGATGTTGAAGAATATGTCAGCCACAAGGCTCAGCTGGTCGCCGGCAAGGTCAAGAGCCACAATCGTGTTCTGGAAGTCGGGAGAGTCGGTGTTGGAAACTATGTTCTCGATGTCGATTTTGGCGAGCCTTACGCCCTCTTCAAAGGCAGGCATGTAATGCTGTGTCTTTATTTCATCAAATGGGGGTGTATCCCACTTCAAAAGGAGAGGATTTTCCATATTTTATGCATTCTTGTATTTTCGGCGGCAAAAGTAGCAATTATGATTCAAACTACGAAAACTTTCTTTACTTTTGCCGCCCGAAATGAGCCGGTTGACAAAATACAGAAGCTATGTACTGCCTGTCGCGATACTGCTGGGGTTTCTCTTCCACGACCATTGCGCGAGGTTCTCATTTTTAGTGCCTTATCTCATCTTTGCCATTCTGGTGCTGAACTTTGTTGCTGTGGACCTGCGGCGGCTCAGGTTTTCAATGCTGCATTTCTGGCTGATGCTGTTCCAGACGGTCGTGAGCGTGGCGCTGTACGTCGCGGCCAAGGCACTCGGCGGCGGGGAGACTGTTGCCCAGGGACTTATGATCGGCGTTCTCTGCCCTGTGGCGTCCTCCGTGGTGGTTGTCTCCTCCATGCTCGGCGCCGACAGGATGACAACAACCTCATATACAATGCTCTGCAATATTGGCATGTCGGTGATCGCCCCGTTGTATTTCAGTGTCATTGGAGTGCATCCGGAGCTCTCTTTCGGAATGTCTTTCCTCATGACATTCAAAAGGATAGCGCCTACGATTGCTCTGCCGTTCTTTGTTGTGCTTCTGCTTCAGATTCTCCTTCCCAAAGCAAACGACGCATTATGCAAATACCAGTCGATGTCGTTCTATCTGTGGGCGGTGGCGCTCTTTCTGACGTTAGGCAAGACCATCAGCTTCATGTTAAGCCAGGGCGGCGGAAGCATCGGCACGATAGCGTTGCTCGGAATCCTGTCTTTGGCTCTTTGCGCCCTCCAGTTTGCATTCGGGAAGTGGCTTGGAGGGCTTTACGGCGACAGAATTGCGGGAGGACAGCTGTTAGGGCAGAAGAACACCGCCTTGGGTATATGGATGTCGACAGTTTACCTTGAGCCGCTGTCGTCGGTGCTGCTGGCGTTCTACATCATACTTCAGAACCTGTTCAACAGTCTCCAGCTGTGGTATCACGACAAAAGAATGTGAGAGGTTGAAAGTATTTTGCCAAGGATTGATTATTTTTATAAATTTGCACCCTGTTAAGAACAAAGAATTATCTATAAACATCTCAATTATGAATTTAATAGACAGAATCAAGGAAAACGCCAAGAGAGCCGGAAAGAGAATAGTGCTGGCAGAAGGCGAAGAGGAGAGGAATTTGAGAGCCGCCGACATCATCATTGAGAACGGCTACGCCGCCATAACTCTTCTGGGGAACAAGCAGGAAATCGAGAAGAAGGCTGCCGAATGGGGACTCAAGAACATCTCGAAGGCCGAGATCATCGACCCGATGGACAACCCGAAAAAGGAGTTCTACGCCAATATGCTCTTCGAGATCCGCAAGAACAAGGGGATGACAATGGAAGAGGCCATGAAGAAAGTTGAGGACCCGTTGTATCTCGCGACCCTTCTGATTAAGAACAAGGACGTTGACGGCGAGGTTACCGGCGCGCAACATGCTACCGGCGACGTGCTCCGCCCGGCGTTCCAGATTGTGAAGACCCTGCCGGGCATCTCTGTGGTTTCCGGGGCTTTCATAATGTGCTTCCAGGACAAGAAATGGGGCGATGACGGCATAATGGTGTTCGCCGACTGCGCCGCCGACCCAAACACTGACGAGAACAAACTCGCTCAGATTGCGGTGGTTACAGCGCAGACAGCCCGCACAATCGCAGGCATCGAGCCGAGAGTCGCAATGCTGAGCTTCTCCACAAAAGGGTCGGCCAAGCACGAGTTGGTTGACCGCGTGGTGAACGCCACACGCATAGCCAAGGAGATGGACCCCAGCCTGGTTATTGACGGCGAGTTGCAGGCCGACGCCGCCATCATACCCTCAGTGGGCGCGTCCAAGGCCCCGGGCAGCCCCGTGGCCGGAAAGGCCAACGTGTTGGTTTTCCCATCTTTGGAGACAGGAAACATTGCCTACAAGCTTGTTCAGCGCTTTGCCGGCGCAGAGGCCATCGGGCCGGTCATGCAGGGCATGGCAGCGCCTATCAACGACCTGTCGCGCGGCTGCTCCGTCGACGATATCGTGAGCCTCGTGGCCATCACTGCATGTCAGGCAGCAGGCAACACTTTCTAAAAAAAGCAGGCAAGGAGACTGCGACCAACCGCGCCGTCAACTTTGCAATGCCGCAGCATCACCGCAAAGGGATTGTTCCGCCCCTTTGGAATGATTCCTTCGCGGTTTTTATATAACCTGTTCAGATAATCACCTATTCATAACAAAACCGGAGATGTCCCGCCTGTCATTTCTCAACATGCTGGCCCGGCGCGTTCTGCGCGGCAGCGCCGGCCGTGTCTCGAGGCCAATAGTGAGGCTGTCGATGTTCGGAGTGTCGCTCGGCGTCACAATCATGCTCATAGCCGTGGGCGTGACTTCAGGTTACAAGAAAATCATAGAGGAGAAGGTCGTGGCAATGGGGCAGCACATCTGCATCTCGCACTACGACAACAACCACTCTTTCGAGCAGGTCCCCATAAACTTCAACGACACAATCAAAAACGAACTCCGGCAATACCCCGAAATAGCGGGCTTCCAGCCGTTCGCCACAAAAGTTGGAATCATCAAGACCGACGACCAGGTCGAAGGCATAGTGCTGAAGGGCGTCGACACGTCGTTCAACTGGAAACTCTTCAACACCAACATCATAGAGGGCGGCCCGGTGACCTTCAACGACTCCGCAGCCAGCGGCGACATCATAATATCGAAGAAAATTTCCGACAAACTGAAGATAAAGGTGGGCGAGAAGGTGCGGACATACTTTGTGCAGGACCCGCCCAGACAGCGCAGCTTCAAGGTGTCGGGCATCTACGAGACCGGGATGCCGGAATTCGACTCCAAGATCGCCATAGTTGACCTGAGACACGTGCAAAAACTCAACGACTGGTCTGCGGAACAAGTCAGTGGCATAGAGGTCTTGACCAACGACTACGGAAACGTCGACGCGACGGGCGAAAAGCTCCATCAAAACCTCGATGTAACCCTGAAGGCACAAACCATCAAGCAGACCTATCCCGAGATTTTCGGATGGATAGCCCTTTTCGACACCAACGTGTCAGTGCTGCTGACCATCACCACTGTAGTATGCGTGATTTCCATGCTGTCTGTCTTCTTCATCATCATTCTTGAGCAGACCAAGTTAATAGGCATTCTCAAGACCTTGGGAATGCGCACTTCGGAGATAGTCGGCACGTTCATCATGGTAGCAGGATACACGCTTGCAAGGGGACTTTTGGTCGGAAACGCCATTGCCATAGGTATCGGCCTTCTCCAGCAAAAACACCATTTGGTGAAACTCGACCCTGACACGTATTACATAGACTTCGTCCCGATAAACTTCGAGTTGTGGCAGGTTTTGCTGCTGAATGTCGGGGTTTTTGCAGCGTGCTTGCTTGTGATAGCGCTTCCGGCATGGTTTGTAAGCCGGAAGATCCAGCCTGCCAAAGCTGTCCGCTTCGAGTAAGAACCGCCTCTTTCTGCATGATGAACCTCGCATGAAGTGAAAACCTTGTCGATTTGTATTGTTCATATAAAAAAAAATGTATCTTTGCAAGTTTTTTGAAACTTAAGTTATAATATTATAAATCAAACAATTAGTACTAATGAAAGTTTATCAAACAAAGGAAATCAGAAATATTGCCATCATAGGGGGTAACCGCACTGGCAAAACCACCATGGCCGAGGCCATGGCGTTCCACGGAGGTGTAATCAGCAGACGTGGCACAGTTGAAGACAAGAACACATTGTCAGACTATCGCGAGGTGGAACTGGAAAGGCAGCAGTCAATCCAGAGCTCGGTTCTGTATGCAGAGTATAACGGAACTAAAATCAACATGATAGACTGTCCTGGCTTTGATGACTTCATTGGTGAAACCGTTTCAGCGCTGCGCGTGATGGACACCGCGCTCATGGTCATAAACTCGCAGAACGGTGTTGACGTTGGCGCCGAGATCCAGTGGCGCCACACAAAGGCCGCCCACATCCCGGTGATTTTCGCAGTGAACCAGCTCGACCACGAGAAGGCCAACTTCGACGAGACCCTCCACCAGCTGAAAGAGTATTTCGGCGGAAGCGTGATGGCATTCCAGTATCCGGTTAACGCAGGTGTAGGCTTCGACGCGGTAATCGACCTCCTCCAGATGAAGATGCTGAAATTCCCGGCAAACGGAGGAAAGATGGTTGTGGAAGACATTCCTGCCGACCAGATGGGCAAGGCCGAGGAGATGCACAGCGCACTCATTGAGGCCGCCGCAGAGAACGACGAGGCCCTTATGGACAAGTTCTTCGAGGAAGGAACGCTGACCGAAGACGAGATGATACGCGGCCTGAAGCTCGGCATTGCCAACCGCGGCACGTTCCCGGTTATCTGTGTGGCAGCACGCACCGACCAAGGCGTTGACCGCCTCATGGACCTCATGGTCAAGAACTGCCCGTCTCCGGATGAAGGCCGCCCTATGAAGGCCACCAACGGCAACGAGCACAAATACAACGCAGCAGAACCTTTCGCAGGATATATCTTCAAGACTGCCATCGAACAGCACCTCGGCGAGGTTGCATTCATAAAGATTGCAGACGGTGAGATCAAGAAGGCTGACGACCTCCTGAACACCTCCACAAACACCAAGGAGCGCATCTCGCAGCTTCTCGCCTTCGCGGGCAAGAACCGCGTTGAAGTTGAAAAGGCCGTTGCTGGTGACATCGTCGCCACAATAAAGCTCAAATCATCGCCCACAGGTTCAACACTTGTTGCCAAGGGCGACGACGTCATCGAACAGACCGTCTTCCCGGATCCGAAGTTCCGCACAGCGGTGCGCGCCAAAAACTCCGCCGACGACGAGAAACTCGGCGCGGCTCTCAACGAGATACGCAAGACCGACCCGACATTCCAGATGGAGCAGTCGAAGGAACTCAAGCAGATGATCATCTCCGGCCAGGGCGAGCAGCACCTCAACATCGTGAAGTGGATGATTGAGAAGCTCAACAAGATCGAGGTCGAGTACTACGCCCCGAAGATCCCTTACCGCGAGACCATCACCAGGTCGGCAGAGGCCAACTACCGCCACAAGAAGCAGTCGGGCGGCTCCGGCCAGTTCGGCGAGGTTCACATGCTCATCGAGTCATACTACGACGGTATGCCCACCCAGACCAAATACCCAATCCGCGCAACAGAGACTTACGACCTCCCGTGGGGCGGCAAGCTCATATTCAACAACTGTATCGTCGGCGGCGCCATCGACGCTCGCTTCATGCCGGCAATCCTCAAGGGTATCATGGAGAAGATGGAAGAAGGTCCGCTTACAGGCTCCTACGCCCGCGACATCGTGGTTAACATCTACGACGGCAAAATGCACCCCGTTGACTCCAACGAGCTCGCGTTCAAGTTAGCCGGACGAAATGCGTTCAAAGAGGCCTTCAAGAACGCAGGCCCCAAGATCCTCGAGCCTATCTACGACGTTGACATTTTCGTTCCTGCCGACCGCATGGGCGACGTGATGACCGACCTCCAAGGCCGCCGCGGCGTGATGATGGGCATGGACAGCGAAGGCGCTTTCCAGAACATCCACGCTAAAATCCCGTTGGCTGAGATGAACAAATACTCCACCACCCTCAGCTCCATAACTTCAGGTCGTGCTTCTTACAGTATGAAATTTTCTGAATACCAACAAGTTCCCGTTGATGTTCAGAACGAAATCATCAAGAAATACGAAGAAGAAAATAAAGACGAAGAATAACCGTTGTTTTATAAACTTAAAATTAGAGAAAAATGAAAAAAGTAATGGCAATTTTTGCAGCCGCTATGATGCTGGCTGGTGCTGCAACCTCTTGCAGCAAACTTTGCGAATGCACAACAACAACATCATCTTCAGCCGGCACTGCGTCTATCCAGACTGAAGTGAACCTGGAAGACACTCAATACACGAAGTGCAGCCAGATGAACTCAGAGAACACTGTTCTCGGCGTTACAACAACTGTTAAGTGCAAGAGAAAATAGTCTGAACGATTTCAGAACCAAAAACTTGGAAGAGGAGCATTGAAAAATCAGCGCTCCTCTTTTTTGTTGTAAGACTTCAACATGCGCAGATGTTACAGTTGATTTTTCAAAACAAAACAAAAAAAATCCAGACACACCACAATGTCAAAAAAAAGTGTATATTTGCCGCGCAAAAAACGAGGGTCTCTTGGCCGAGTGGTTAGGTACCGGTCTGCAAAACCGTTTACTCCAGTTCGAATCTGGAAGAGACCTCAGAGCAAATTCAAGCGACTCGCAGAAGTCGCTTTTTTTGTACCTTTGCAATTTTATGAAAGCGCGACGACTGTTCTACATATTGCTTGCCCTGTGGGTGGCTGCTGACATGCTGCAGGCAGCGTTCACGCCCGTGCACGCCGACGAGGCCTACTACGCCCTGTACGGCAGGTTTCTCGACTGGGGCTACTACGACCACCCGCCCATGGTGGCGCTGCTCACCGCGTTCAGCTCGCTGCTGTTTGAGGGTGCACTTTCCATCAGGCTCGCCACAGTGCTGCTTCACGGTGCCACAGTATGGCTGGCGTGGAAGGTGCTCGACGACGGTCCGCCGACCGTCGGCAAGGTGCTTGCGTTCTTCGCCGTGGCTGCATCGCTGCCCATGTTCACGATATACGGATTCATAACCACCCCCGACGCGCCGTTGCTCTTCTTCACCGCCCTGTTCTTCTTCCTATACCGCAAATACCTGTCAAACCCCGGTTGGCCGCTCGCTGCTGCTATCGGTGTCACGGCTGCTGCCATGCTATACAGCAAATATATCGCAGTTATAATAATCGCCTTAGTTCTGCTTTCCAATGTCAAACTATTGAAGGACAGGCGCGTATGGATGGCAATGCTGATAACGGCAGTACTCTTTCTACCCCATGTTATGTGGCAGATTAACAACGATTTCCCAAGCCTGCAATACCACCTCATCTCGAGAAACTCTCCTTTCAGGCCAAAATATCTTCTCGAATACATCCCCAACCAGCTGTTGG
This sequence comes from uncultured Bacteroidota bacterium, assembly GCA_902796805.1. Lineage (GTDB taxonomy): Bacteria > Bacteroidota > Bacteroidia > Bacteroidales > WCHB1-69 > F23-D06. The sequence continues at coordinate 13,502 of CADBQG010000060.1, read as the reverse complement.
TTTTCAACCCTGTGTGCCTTTGCCTGTCTGCCTATCTTTGCTTCAGGAATGTCGGCACTGAAGACAAATTCGTAAGATCATGTGTCTTCTCGGTCGCGGGCACGGTGCTGTTCTTCTGGCTGATGACGTTCAAAGGCCACAGCGAACCGCACTGGACAGTTGCCGCTTCGATACCGATGATTTTTCTCATGTTTGACTGGCTCAAGGACACTGAAAAGAAAAAATGGCTGCGTTACGCTTTCGCTCCCGTCGTGGCTCTTCTCCTCGTGGCGCGTTTCCTTGTGCCGCACATTGTTGCCGGAAAAACCGATGTGTTCCTTAACAAGGCGGTGTTCGACGAGATTGACGCGTTCAGCGGCAGCGCCGACGTCGTATTCACCGGTTCGTTCCAAAACCCGTCGCTCTATTGGTTCCACACCGGGAAAGAGTCATCCTCGCTGAGCTCGGTGTACGGGCGCCGCACCCAGTTCGACCTGTGGCAGTTCGACAAGAAGGTTCAGGGAAAGCCCGCCTGCATTGTCGAGAACAGCACCTACAGGCACCATCCCGCCGAAGAGCCCAACGTTCTCTCCGAAAACGGCAAACTCTCATTCTTGAAAGTCAGCAACTTCCAGAGCGCAAGCAGGATAGAGGCCACCATAAAGAACCATATAATCAAGGGCGACACCATTTTCCTCGACATTTCGTTTCACAACCCATACAGCCTGCCTTTCCGCTTCGACCACCCCGAGATGCCTGTAACCGTACTTGTTGCCTACTTCCTTGAGAACGAATGCCGCACGCTCTTCTGCAACATCCCCGACAACGGCATCGTCATCCCGCCGGGCGGCAGCGTCGACATCTCGACCTTCGCAGAATTCATCCCAGACTGTCCTTTAGCAATCAGCATCGACAACGTTGTATGCCGCTCACTTAACAGCAGACCCCTAAAAATCGAAAAACAGATTCAAATATGATAGACAAAACCTTGATACTGAAGTTTCTCAAATTCTCTGTGGTGGGGTTTTCGGGTACGGCCGTCGATTTCGGCGTAACATGGCTCTGCAAGGAGAAACTCGGCCTCAACAAATACCTGTCGAATTCGTTGGGGTTCATTCTTGCCGCCACCAACAACTACATCTGGAACCGGGTCTGGACATTCCAAAGCACAAACTCCAACATATCTGCCGAATACGGTAAGTTTTTCCTCGTGTCGCTGGCCGGTTTGGGAATCAACAACCTTATCATATATCTGCTCCACGGGAAACTAAACCTTAACTTCTACCTCTCCAAGGTCTTCGCCATCGGCGTGGTGATGTTCTGGAATTTCACCATGAACTATTTTTTCACCTTCTGAACAGTTCTCTATGCCTATCCCTACCAAGGCATCTCATCGGCACAAAGCATTTGCATGACATGGTGGAAACCGCCCTTCCGACCAAGCGATAATTTTCTTACTTTTGCTGCATATTTTAAATTGCAAGAATATGTTGGAATACTTTCACAACGTGCCGTTCTCGGTAACCGTATGCGACAAGGATGGCAAGATACTTGAGATGAACGACATGGCTGAAACGGTGCTCAGCCACGGCAAGCACATCATCGGGCAGAATCTGCTTGACTGCCATCCCGAGCCGGCGAAGACAAAGCTGGCGAACATGCTGAAGAACCACAACCTCAACGCCTACACCATCGAGAAGAACGGCGTGAAGAAGCTGATATACCAGTCGCCTTGGTTCAAGGACGGCGAGTTTGCCGGGTACATTGAACTCTCCATGGAGCTTCCTGCCGAGATGCCGCACTTTGTACGCCAGCCGAAGCAATGAGACCGCCCATGGAAAGAGATACGGGCTTCATTTATGGCATGCGCCCTCTGTTTGAAGCGATTGAGAGCGGGAAGACCATCGACAAGGTGCTGTTCCAGAAAGGGTTGCATGGCGACCTGTTCAAGCAGCTTTTCTACGAGGTGAGGCAGCGGAAGATTCCTTTCCAGTATGTGCCTTCAGAGAAACTCAACAGGATAACGCGCGGCAACCACCAGGGCGTTGTGGCTTTTTTGTCGGCAGTGGAATACTGCGACATCCACGACATCGTACCTACAATTTTCGAGGACGGGAGGAATCCTTTTCTTTTGATTTTGGACAAGATTACAGATGTGAGGAATGTCGGAGCCATAGCTCGTTCGGCGGAATGCGCAGGAGTGGATGCCATCATACTGCCGCTTAACGGCGGCGCACAGCTGAACGAGGATGCCGTGAAGAGCTCGGCCGGCGCCCTTAACAAGGTACCTGTTTGCCGTCATTCAAATTTGGTTGAAATTATCAAATACTTGAAAGACAGCGGTATAGAAGTTATTGGCGTTACTGAGAAGGCCAATCACCCTTATTTTGAGAAAGACTTTTCAGGGCCTGTGTGCCTGATTATGGGGAACGAGTATGAAGGTATTGCTTGGGACTATTTGAAGCACTGCGACGACACCGTAGCCATTCCGATGGCCGGCACCATACGCTCGCTTAACGTGTCTGTTGCCACCGGCATTGCGCTTTTCGAGGTTGTGAAGCAGAGGAACCACGGGAGATGAAGATAGGCGTTCTTTCCGACACGCACGGGTTCCTGCATCCCGACGCATACAGCTTCTTTGAAGGCTGCGACGAAATATGGCACGCCGGCGACATCATGGACGGCTCCATATTGACGGAGTTGGGGATAATCGCCCCTAAGGTGCGCGCAGTGTACGGCAACTGCGACGACTGGGACCTCAGAATGGAGATACCCGAATATGAGGTCTTCGACTGCGAGAGCCACAAGGTGGCGCTCATGCACATCGTGGGTTCCCCGGGCCGCTACCAGCCAAAGGCACTGGAAATAATCCGCGAACACAATCCCACAATCTTCGTCGCCGGGCACTCACACATATTGAAGATAATGTACGACAAACGCCACAACCTGTTGTTCATGAATCCCGGCGCCGCCGGAAGATACGGCATCCACACCCGACTGACAATGCTCAGGTTCAAAATTGAAGTCTCGGAGGTCAAGGAGATGGAGATTTTCGACATTCCAAAGCAAGCCCCTGCAAAATAATGGAAGAGAAAAAGACACACGAACCTCTCATAACCATCCTCGGCCCTACCGCAACCGGCAAGACCAAGGTGGCCGTAAGGATTGCCCACGACCTGGGCGGCGAAATTGTAAGCGCCGACTCCCGCCAGGTCTTCAGAAGAATGGACATAGGCACAGGCAAAGACCTGTCGGACTACACCTGCAATGGGAGAACAATCCCGGCGCACCTCATCGACATAGAAGAACCGGGCACGGAATACAACGTCTTCCGCTACCAGCAGGCCGCCTACGATGCCATACAGGACATCAGGAACCGCTCGTTGCGCCCTGTACTCTGCGGCGGCAGCGGAATGTACATAGAGGCCGTGCTCAGGGGATACAGGCTCTTCCCAGTGCCTGAAAACCGCCCGCTCAGAGAATCTCTCTCTTCAAAGTCCGACACCGAACTCACCAGCCTCCTGGCATCCTACAAGTCGCTGCACAACGACACGGACACCTCTGAAAGAGACAGGCTCGTGAGAGCAATAGAGATAGAAGACTACTACCGGGCACACCCCGAACTCAGCGAGCGCGTGAAACCCATGGACTCCTGCATAATAGGACTCCGCGGAGACAGGGACGCCATCAGGGACAAGATAACGAGAAGACTTCATGAGCGGCTTCAGGAAGGCATGGTCGAAGAGGTAAAGAACCTGTTGGATGACGGCGTTGACCCAAAACGGCTGGTACGGTACGGCCTTGAGTACAAGTTTGTTACAAAATATATAATAGGAGAATTGGCGTATGGCGACATGGTTGCGCAGCTTAACACGGCAATCCACCAGTTCTCAAAGCGACAGATGACCTGGTTCAGGAGAATGGAACGCATGGGATTCAACATCCATTGGATCGACATTTCTGTTTCGGAAAAGGAAAAAATGGACGACATTTATCATTTCTTGTCAAAAAACGGCATAAAAATATGAAAAGAACACTGATTATACCTCTTCTTGCATTGCTGTGCGCGCAGGTTTCAGCCAAAACCGACGATTTTAGGCACTACTTTGAAGACAAGACGTTGAGGATAAACTACCTGCACATAGGAAACAAGAATCAGGAAAGCATCGAATTATGCGGGTTTGTTGTCAGAAACGGCTGGTACGGCACACGGGCCGAACTCGCCGACCCTTTCCAATATGGCGACATGCTGGTGGAGGTTTTCAGCAATCTGTCGGGGAGACTTATCTACAGCCGCAGTTATTCCTGCCTTTTCTCAGAATACCGCACCACTGAGCGCGGCGAGACCGAAATCGCGAAAATGGAGGAATGCGCCGTGATTCCCATGCCGCGTCACGACTTCAGGGTGCGCATATCCTCTTTCGACAGGCGGCGCACACCCACGGTGCTTGTCGACACGGTGCTTGTCCCGGGCAATCTTCCGCTGAAGAACGCCGGCAAGAATTACAAGGTTAAAACGCTGCACAGGGGCGGCTCGCCGAAAAGGTCGCTCGACATCCTTATAGTACCCGACGGATACTCGAAGAACGACAGGAAACTGCTGGAATATGACGTCAAGAGGTTCGCCTCATACATCATGAAATGCTCACCATACAAGGAGTTTCGGAAAAACGTGAACATCAGGGCGGTTATCGGATATTCCGAAGATTCTGGTATAACGCAGCCACAGAACAACATCCATGTGAATACTCTCCTTAACTGCACGTACAACGCCATCGACTTAGACAGGTACTTGATGTGCCCGGGCGTGTGGAACCTGCACGACGTAGCCGACGACGCACCATACGACGCCATAATAATAATATGCAACAGCGACAAGTACGGCGGCGGCGGCATCTACAACTTCTACTGCACTGTGTACAACCGGGGCGAATATCCCGACTATGTGATAGTGCATGAGATGGGACATCTCATCGGCGGCTTGGCTGACGAATACTACACTTCCGACGTGTCGGTGCAGGACTTCTACCCTGAAGGCGTGGAGCCCACCGAACCGAACATCACCACCTTGGTGGACTTCGAGTCGAAGTGGAGCGGCAAGGTCAGTCAGGGCACACCTGTCCCCACGCCCTCAGTAGGAAAAGACCATCCCGACTTTGACAGAATAGGGGTTTATGAGGGCGGCGGCTATGTGGCCAAAGGCGTGTTCCGCCCTTCGCTGCACTGCACCATGAACGGCGCCGTTTACGACGATTTCTGCCCTGTATGCCGCGAAACTCTGGAAAAAATCATCAGGTACTATTCAAAATAATTACTATTTTTGCATTATAATTATCACCTTGTCTGATGGATTGCAGAAAATTGAACATTGTCTTTGTTTGTCTGGCTTTCGCCCTGGCGCGGCCTGGCATATCGCTGGCCATGGAACACGACACCATAAGGATGATGCAGTACAACCTCATGTACTACACCAACAATTCAGGAGTCTCCGACTGCAACAGCGTGACTAACAGTCTTGACAGCAAAGACGCAAACATCAGGACAATATTCCAGTATGTTAGACCTGATGTTTTCTGTGTGTGCGAGATGGGTTCAAGCAACGAGTATGCCGACAGGCTGTTGAACAACGTCCTGAACACCGATGGCGCAAGCTATTACAGACGCTGCCCGCTCACCAACCAATCGGGCGGCTACATCGCAAACATGCTCTACTACGACTCGCGGCGGTTCTCCTTCCACAGCAACCATACCATCACAACACCTTACCGCGACATCAACGGTTACAAGATGTACTACAACTCCTCCGGTCTGGCGCAGGGCGACACTGTATTCATAACATTCTGGATTGCCCATCTGAAGGCCGGTAACTCCGCAGACAACGAAGACATCCGTCACGCGCAGGTGAACCGTCTCATGAACAAAATTGTTCAAATAGGGGAACCAGGCAACAACATTTTCTCCGGCGACTTCAATTTCTATTCGAGCGACGAGTCCGGATACAAGGAACTCGTAGAGTACCAGAACAGTCTGTACAGGTTCTACGACCCGATAAACAGGCCTGGGCACTGGCACGCAAACAGCCAGTTCAGCGACATACACACACAATCGACTCGGACATCCTCCGAAGGCTGCTTCTCCACGGGAGGCCTTGACGACCGGTTCGACATCATACTTGCCTCGCCATACGTCTATTTCGGAAGCTCCCGGGTGGGCATCATCGAAAATTCGTACCATGCGCTCGGCCAGGACGGAATGCGTTACAACGGCTCAATAGTCGCACCAGCCAACAACTCTATACCGTCGCACGTGGCAACAGCTCTGTACAACCAATCAGACCACCTGCCCGTGATAATGGACTTGTATATAGACGCCACCGTCGGGGTTGAGGACAGAAACAACGGCTTTTTCGTGAATGTGGTGAACCCCGTGGGCAAAACACTCACAATAGAGCTTCACAACGACAAGGAAGACAGCTATATGATTGAAATATACACTGTTGACGGGCGTATAGCAAGCAGAAGCGCGGAGTGGCTGGGATCTGGACTCCACACACTGAAATACCCATTACATGTCAGCAGGGGAATGTACATCCTTGTTGTCAGGGACTCGGAAGGAAAAAGAGCGACAAAGAAAATCATAAGTCAATAACAACAATTCACCGGCATTATGAAAATAACCATAATAATACCATGCTACAACGAGTCGGAGCGGCTTCCCGCCGCGGATTTCAGGCGGTTCATGGACGCGCATCCGGAGATCTCGTTCGTGATGGCCAACGACGGCAGCAGAGACAATACCCTTGAGGTTCTGAACGACATAGCCAAGGACTATCCCCAGATGGAGGTTTTCGACGGAGGCGAGAACAGGGGCAAGGCACACATAGTGCAGGCGGCGATGCGGCATGTGCTTGACAATACCGACAGCGACTACGTAGGGTTCTTCGACGCCGACCTCGCGACGCCGCTCGAAGAGATTCTCAAGTTCAAGACAGTATTGGAAGAGAAGGGCAACCTGCTCCTGATATGCGGCTCGAGAATACAGCGGCTTGGCAGCAACATCCGCCGCAAATGGCTGCGCCACTACTTCGGCAGGACGTTCGCCACGGCGGTCTCCAACATTCTGTGCCTGCCCGTGTACGACACGCAATGCGGCGCCAAGATCCTCAGCCGGGAAGCCGCCGCAGCGGCCATTCAAGAACCGTTCATCAGCAAGTGGTTCTTCGACGTTGAAATATTCGCTCGCATAATAACGGAAATCGGGTACAAGGAATGCGTTGACCGGTGTTTCGAATACCCTCTCGACACCTGGATAGAGAAAGGCGACACACGCCTGACAACCAAAGACTTCCTGCGCACACCTGTGGAGTTGCTCAGACTTAACAAAAAATATCACAAGGCCGTGAAAAAACAATATGAAAATTGTATATTCGCGGTTTGAAAATTTAAAGCATTTATTCGTAAATCTTAATTTTGAGAAAATGAGTGAAATAGTTGTAAACAGATATTCAGAGGAAGACTTGGAGGAATTCAGAATCCTCATCGAGAAGAAGATAGAAGAGGCGAAGAAGAACCTTGAGGTGTACCAGGATGCCTACAGCGGCTCGGGAAACGACACCAAGGACACCGCGCCGACGTTCAAGAGCCTGGAGGAGGGCAACCAAGTACTCTCGAAGGAGGAGAACGGCCGTCTGATGCAGCGTCTTCAGAAACATATCGCCAACCTCGAGGCCGCGCTCGTGCGAATCGAGAACGGCACATACGGCGTCGACAGGATTACCGGGAAGCTCATACCCAAGGAACGGCTCAGAATTGTCCCCCACGCAACCTTGGACATAGACACTAAACTGCAGGAAAAGAAAAAATAGAGGACATTGTTGGAAGATAAAGCCCCCGATATGGCCGTTAGAAACAGAAAACACACCGTCGTTTTTTTCGCGACGGTTTTTGTGCTTGTGCTTCTCGACCAGATGTTGAAGTTCTGGGTCAAGACGAGCATGTCGCTCGGGGAGACCATCCCGCTTTTAGGAAACTGGTTCAATCTTCATTTTGTGGAGAACGAGGGCATGGCTTTCGGCATCAGTTTCGGGGCGCAGGTAGGGAAGCTGGTGCTGTCGGTGCTGCGTATCGTGCTTGTGGGGGCGCTTATATGGTACTTTTTCAGGCGGCTCAGGAACGGCAAGATGGACGGTGTTGTGCTGGCGGTCTTCTGCCTCGTGGTGGCGGGAGCGTTGGGCAACATCATCGACAGCATGTTCTACGGCATCTGCTTCACGGAGAGCAACTTCTTCCAGGTCGCCAAATGGGCGCCGGGCGAGGGCTACGCGCCGTTCTTCTTCGGCAAGGTGGTCGACATGTTCTACCTCAAGCTCTTCCGTATCCCCGACGGCTTTCCCGTCTGGGGCGGCTCATACTTCTTCCCTGCAATATTCAACATAGCCGACACCTGCATAACAACGGGCATATTCATGGCACTCGTCTTCAACAAACGACTGTTCGGCGAGGCTGAAGAAAAGTCAGAAGCAGCTATTCAAGAAGAATCTAATAACAATCAAAATCAGTAATATGAACCTTTTATCATCAGTAAAAAAACAACTGCTCGCCATTGCAGTTATGGCCATTGCAGCATCCGCATTTGCTGTAACCCCGCCCGACGAGGGCATGTGGCTGCCGATGTTTGTCAAGAACTACAACTACGCGACGATGCAGAAGATGGGGCTGCAGCTCACCCCGGAACAGCTCTACGACATAAACAACTCCTCGCTCAAAGATGCGATAGTGCAGCTTGGCGACGGCTTCTGCACCGGGGAGATGGTGTCGCGCGACGGCCTCATGTTCACGAACCACCACTGCGGATATTCCTCTGTAGTGGAGCTCTCAAGTGTTGAGCACGATTACCTCAACAACGGGTTCTTCGCCATGAGCCGCGAAGAGGAACTCCCTGTCAAATTCCATGTCAACTTCCTTGAAAGAATGGAGGACGTCACAGAGGTTGTGCTTGCAAAGGTTGACAGCAAGACTTCCGAGTCTGACCGTCAGAAGTATGTCGAGGAAGCGATAAAGAAACTCAGGAAGGAAAATTCCGCCGACGGTCGCTACAAGGTTGTTGTGAAGCCCTTCTACGAAGGTAACGAGTACTACATGTTCGTGTACACCACCTACGAGGATGTGCGCCTCGTTGTGGCTCCGCCGAGTTCTATAGGCAAGTTCGGTGGCGACACCGACAACTGGATGTGGCCTCGCCACACCGGCGACTTCACCGTGTTCCGCATCTACACCGCACCCGACGGCTCGCCCGCAAAATATGCGAAGGAGAACGTTCCGATGCACCCCAAGCACTTCCTCCCCATCAGCCTCAAGGGATACCAACCTGGCGACTACACGATGATCTGGGGATACCCGGGCACCACTAACCGCTTCATGACTTCCTACGAGGTTCAAAACGAGATCGACATAAACGCCCCCGCAATCTACGAACCCCTCGATGCCATCCTCCCTGTTATGCACGAGGCCATGGAGTCCTCACAGAAAATACACCTTCAGTACGCCGACAAGCACGCCGGCTTAGCCAACTACTGGAAAAACCAGCACGGCGAGGTTGAAAGCCTCAAGGCTCTGAAAGTAGTGGAATCGAAGGCCAAAGAAGAAGAAGCACTCTCCAAATGGATAAATGCCACTGCCTCCAGGAAAGAAAAATACGGCGACTGCCTCCAGGAAATCGAAAAGATATGCAAGGGCATCGACGGTGCAAAGTACAAGTCGGTAATCAACGGCAACCTCCTCTTCTCGGCGTCACCCACGATGCTCGCAACACTTCGTCTCCAGTCGCAGGTTACACTTGACAAGGGCCAGAAGAAATTCGACGACAAGAAGGTCGAGAAGCTGCTCAACTCATTCGACAACTATAACAGCGACACCGACCCGGCAACCGAAGCCAAGATTATAGTTGCATCACTGAAAACCTGGAACAAGCACAGCGTTGCCAACCGCCCCGACCTGACATTCTTCACAAAGAACTACAAAGGCGACTACGCGGCCTTCGAAAAGGCATTGCGCAACTCTATATTCATAAGCAAGGAGAATTTCAGGAACTTTGTGAACTCTCCGTCGAACAAGGTTCTGGAAAAAGACGCCGCATACCAGTATTACAAGGCAGTTTTCCAGTATGTGATGACAAATTCAGGCGTGTTCAGCGATGTTGAGAAGTTAGACCTCCCGAGGCGCAAGTTCATCGCTGCGGTCAAGGAGATGAAATCCGCAACACCCATCTATCCTGACGCCAACAGCACCATGCGCACAACTTTCGGCACCGTGTGCGACTATTATCCTGCCGACGGCGTTCACTACAGTTACTTCACAACCACTAAGGGCATCCTTGAAAAAGAGAAACCGGGCGACTTTGAATTCGACGTGCCTGCCAAGCTGAAACAACTCATCCAGAACAAGGATTTCGGTCAATATCTCGACCCCGACGGCACCATGCACGTGTGTTTCCTCTCTAACAACGACATCACCGGCGGCAACTCCGGCAGTCCCATAATGAATGCAAACGGCGAGCTCATAGGTCTGGCGTTTGACGGAAACTGGGAGGCTCTGAGCAGCGACATAGTGTTCAACACCGAACTTCAGCGCTGCATAAACGTGGATGTCCGCTACGTGATGTTCATCATCGACAAGTTCGGTGGCGCCGGCTACCTTATGAACGAAATGGATATCAGAAAGTAACCGCACTGGTTACAGATACACAAAGAGGGTGCGCGATTAGCTCACCCTCTTTTTTTAGGCTTTTCCATTGCAAACCGGACACACGCCTTTCACAACATACTCCACATCCTCTGCCAGATACCCCTCTGGAAGGGAAACCCTCGGCAGTTCCACATCGGTGAGGCATACGGTTTTATGACATTTCCTGCAACTGAAATGTACGTGCCTTCTGTTGGCATCGCTGCCGTCAAGACTGCTGACGCAATACTTCTGCGAACCGCTGCCGTCATCTATTATGTCAAGAAGATGCCTTTCCTGGAATACAGTCAGTGTCCTGAAAATAGTGGACTTGTCGACGGTAGGAAGCCGTTCTTCAAGTTCGGCTAAATTGAAGATTCCTGAACATTCATTCCTTATTGTACGGAATATCAGCAGTCTCACCGCTGTGATTCTTATTCCGACGGCCTTCAAAATCAGCTCTTCGCTATTGTTGACATCAGTTGCCATGGATATTGTTCGTGATTTTTTAACTATGCGCAAAGATACTTTTTTTGTACAATAAAATCATCCAAGGTCATCATTTCACATTGAGAGTCCTCATAGCATTAAGGACTGCTATAACAGTAACACCCACGTCGGCGAACACTGCGGACCACATTTCAGCTATTCCAAGGGCGGCAAGAAGGAGCACTGCGAGTTTGACAACTATTGCAAACACAACGTTCTGCCGGGCTATCGACACAGTTCGGCGCGCAATCGACACCGCGTCGGCCACTTTTGACGGTTTGTCGTCCATTATAACCACGTCGGCGGCCTCTATGGCGGCGTCGCTGCCGAGTCCTCCCATTGCAATGCCCACATCGGCACGCGCCAGCACGGGCGCGTCGTTGATGCCATCGCCCACAAATGCAAGGCAGCCGCTGTGCTCTCCCGACAAACTTTCAACAATCGCCACCTTGTCGGCTGGCAGCAGCTCGCAATGCACCTCCTTGACACCCAATTTGCGTGCAATATCCTCGGCAGTCTCCCTACGGTCGCCAGTGAGCATCACAACCTTACCGACGCCAAGTTCCTCCAGTCTTTGCACAGCTTCTTCGCTGTCCTCTTTCACTGTGTCATTGATAATCACATGCCCCGCATATTCACCGTCCACCGCCACGTGGACAACAGTTCCCGAAAGGTGGCAATCGTGCCATTTCACCCCGACAGTATCCATAAGTTTCGAATTTCCCACTGCAACTCTGCGACCTTGCACCGTTGCACATATCCCCTGCCCTGCAATTTCTTCTATTTCAGATATTTCACAACCGTCTGTTGCCTCATCGGGAAATGCGTTTCTGAGAGCGGCGCCGATGGGATGTGTTGAGAAATGCTCCACATGGGCGGCGAGGTGCAGGAGTTGTTCCTCGGCAATGCTTTCAGGATGAACCGCCTCAACAGTGAACACACCTCGTGTGAGAGTTCCGGTCTTGTCGAACACCACAGTGCCTATGTTTGACAGCGCGTCGATGTAGTTTGCGCCCTTTACCAGTATGCCTTTGCGCGACGCACCGCCGATTCCGCCGAAGAACGAGAGCGGCACGCTGATGACCAAAGCGCATGGACACGACACCACAAGGAACATTAGCGCCCTGTAAAGCCACGTGGGAAACGAATTGAGGAAAGATCCCGAGAAAAGAGGTGGCACCACGGCGAGCAAAACAGCGCAAACCACCACAACAGGCGTGTACACGCGCGCGAAACGGGTTATGAAGGCCTCACTCTTCGACTTGCGCCCGTTGGCGTTTTCAACCATCTCAAGAATCTTTGTCACTGTACCTTCGCTATATGTCTTCGATGTTTCAATTTTTATCACGCCGGAGACATTTACACACCCCGACACAACCTCGTCGCCTGGAGCAACGTCGCGCGGGACACTCTCACCCGTCAGTGCGGAGGTGTCCAACGAACTCTCTCCCTCTACAACTCTGCCGTCCAAAGGGATTCTCTCGCCCGGCCTTACAACGATGGTTTCGCCAACGGACACCTGCTCTGGACTAACCACAGTCTCCACTCCGCCGCGCATGACGGTAGCGGTATCGGGACGTATTTCCATGAGGCGCGAAATGCTGTCTCGGCTTCGTCCTTCCGCATAACCTTCGAACAGTTCGCCTACCTGAAAGAAGAGCATCACGAAGACGGCCTCCGGGAACTGGGTTTCGGCTCCCGGGAGAAAGCCGATGCACAACGCCCCTATCGTGGCTATCGACATCAGGAAATGCTCGTTGAACATATCCCCGTGCGCAACGCCCTCGAAGGCCTCCTTCAATGTCTCGAAACCCACGATCAGGTACGGGATAAGATATATAAGCAACAGTTGCCAAGTTGACAACGCCGTCTTTTTTTCAACTATATATGCGCTAATTAGAAGAATAGTTGCAACAACTATCTTTATAATCTTCTTCTTTGGACTCTCTTCATGATGATGTTCATGGTTATGACACGGGCAACATGAATTGCCGCTTTCTTCCTTGCAATGACCGTGATGTTTATGTTCCATAATTCTAATTGCTTTTTCAACGGCACAAAATTAGACATTAAATGCAGCAACTTGGTTGCAAACAGCACAGGACTTGGAGTTTGCAACCGAGTTGCAAGTTCAAGACCGAAAAGAGAAAGAAACCTGCCATAAAGAGCGATTGGCAAATTTACCATGATAAAGTGAGAGAAACAAAAAAAGAGGTTCGTTAAAACCTCTTTCGTTTGGCGGACCGGACGAGACTCGAACTCGCGACCCCATGCGTGACAGGCATGTATTCTAACCAAACTGAACTACCGATCCGT
>CADBQG010000059.1 GCA_902796805.1 uncultured Bacteroidota bacterium | reverse complement strand
GTAGGCGCGGTCTAAGGCCAGCAGGTCGCCCAGCTCGAAGTTCTCCGGTGCCAGCATGAAGCTGTCGTGTGTTGCGGCGGAAGTGAACTTGATGTCAGAAGCGACACCCTCCAGCGCACGCGCGCGCAAAACTTTTAGCGGATACCAATAGTTGTTTTCCTATCCTCAAAACACCCCTTTCACGATGATGGACAGGGAAGGCTACGCTGTGATGTGGACGGTTCCGGAAATCGTAGAACATGCTCTGACTCTCGACTTCGACTATATTATTGTGGAAGACGAGGTGTATCGCCATGAATTTGATGAAGCCCCTTACATCCTACCGCGCCTCCAGAGAATTGCCGGCAACGGCGAGCTGTCGGTATGCGTGCTGTCTGACAGTGTCCTACATCCATACGCTGGACATTTCTTTGAATAGAACTATTCATATCTGGCTTATCTTTCTTTCAAAGCCGATTCAACTAAAATGCGGTCGATCTCTCAAGGGATGCGACCGCAAGCGTGTTTTTTTTGATAATGGAAAATGTAATGTGACTGTACGCCACCCTATGGTCAGGGTTGTTTGCCTGTCAGTTCTTCACGCAGCGCACGCTGTAGGCGTTGCGGGTGTCGGCACGCTCGAGGCTTGTCGAGCAGCAGTGGTAGTGTATAGCGAATATCTCGCCTTGTTCCGCCGTGAGGAAGCCTGCAAATCCGCGCATCCCCTCGAAGCGCCGGGTAGCGTGGTTGTAGAATCCGGCGGGCTGCGCCGCGAAGCCAGACTCGTCGGTGGCGGCGGCTATCCAGTTGCCTTCAGCCATCAGTCCCAAGGCGTCGTAGGTGGCAAGCGCAGCGGCCTCCTCCGCGGTGGGAAGGTGCCAGCCCGACGGACATATTGTAGCGGCCTCGCCGTGGGTGTACAGGCGGCCGAAGGTCGTCTCGTCGGCGGGGTTCATCGAGGTGCTGTAAACCATGGAGTTGGGCGTTGCTGTGCGCAGGTTCTCCTTCGTCCAGCAGTGCCCGTTGACGAGTACCACGGGATAGGTGACGCCGCCGGCGGTCATCGGCGTGCAGGTGGCGTCGGTGTGCGCGCCCTGCGATATGCTGTTAACCGGGACCTTGCACGGGTCTGTGGTGAGCACGGTTGACTCCCAGCTGCCAATGAACCTCGCGTCGGCGTTCTTTATGGTGTCGGGGTTGCGCTCCCAGCCCAAGAACTCATACCTTACATCCCCGACAGTAACCATTGCGGCCGATGGATTCTCGGCCGTCACGATGTCGCCGTTGAAGTACTCGCCTGCGCGAGTGGGCAGTGTGGCGCGCACCTGGTAGGGAAGCTCGGTCATGTCGTGGTAGTAGTATTTCTCAGTGTATTTCACCAACTTCTTGTTGGAGGCGTACAGCAGCACGCCCTCCGTGGAGGAGGTGTTCACGGTGAACTCTGTGATTTCTGTCGTCAGGGCGGCGTCGCTGTAGAACTTTATCTTCTCGGTGTCGTAGCCGAGGCTGAAGGCGACGGTGTTGTCCTCCACGAAGCGGTATGTGCCGCTCACGATGTTGTCAACCTGTAGCGAGCCGTTGTTGCCAGTGGTCCAGGCGCTGTCGCCGTCTGTTGTCTTGTAGGGAGCCCATGCCGAGCCGTCCCAGCGCTCAAGGGTGAACTTCATGCCTGGTATCGGCTGGTTCGAGGCCTCGTCGAACTTCACCAATTTCACAGACCCCGCCTGCGGCGCAGCCTCCTGTGATGTGGGGATGAGTGAGCCTGTGGCTGATCTGCTAAACACCGTGTCATTAATATAAATATATGCTGTGTTGCTTTTGGGTGTCTCAGCAACCACCGGGGAGGTGTAGTTGACTAAAATGTTTATTTGAAGTTCAGTCACAGCCCCGCCTAATATATTGTCTGTGGAGTGCATCTGTAGCCAAAGCTGTTTCCTTTCGTCAGTCCACTCGGTATGAGTAACGTTAGAAACATTCGCTTCGCAGCCTGTATTTTGAAAAGTTATGCTGCTGTTAGGCCAATCGCCAAGGAATATCATCACCGTATAGATGTCTCCGTCCTTATATACACCGTATTGCAGGGGCACACTCTTAACACGTGTCCTGAAATCTTCCCTGCTCTCGCCCGCAAGGGGGGTGACAAGTGTAAAAAAAATCATGATACTTTGGCTTACACCATCAGTCAACATTGCCGCACTAGTCGGATCTTCGCTGCTTATTGGAAATGAGACTATCGCTCTGATGTTATTTATGGTGACATCATCAACACCAACTTCCGCTATCGAATCCTCAATATATACATCATTGAATCGCATGTTCTGATTCACCCAGTTTATGTCCTGTCGATTGGCTTCGTATGCAGGATCCGAAAGATACCTTTCTATCCTCCTGAACATTTGGAAAACCCAGATGTTGCGTGTAGATGTATTACCTGCTGCAGAAGCTTTTCTTGCTATATCCGTAGATTTCGGTGCAAGAGGGCTTTTTTCAGCTAAATACTTGTAATTGATTCCATTGAACTTAAAGATTCGAACCTCGTCCTGTGTGCTGCCATTGGCTCTTCTAATCACATGGCCTGAAGAGAAAATACCGCTCAACTCATTGTGTCCTACGGCATTGTCGCTGAATATAATGCTAATAGTGCCGCCGGTTTTGCTTATGGTTCCTAGCTTGTTGTTACCGCCATCATATATTGGAGTAGATGAAAAATTATCGTATGTAAAATTACCGGGATTTATTGATAAATTCACAAAATCCCCATCCTGTAACAGATAAGTGCCTGTGCTGATTGACCACGAAAACTTTATCTCTGCTATCTCGCCATTTGCAAGTCCGAAGGCATAGTTGGCTGGGTCGTCGCCCTTGTCAAGGGGTATCGCGTTGTCTTCGGCGTCCAAGATTGAGAAGTTTGTTATGGTGATGTGGCTGCTCAAATCACGGCCTTGCATCTGCAAAAATGCCGCACACATAACAAACGCCGCCGAAATACGTAAATGCTTTTTCATTTTTTATTTGTTTTTTACTTTTTGTTTTTTACTTTTTACTTGTTTGTGATTAGTGAATTGTTTATTATAGCTCTCAGTTCAAAGCACTAAATTCCAAATTCCAAATTCTAAATATTTGAATATTAAATAATTACCCTCCCAGCGGTTTGTGGCGAGTTGAACTCAATGTTGCAATTGTCAAGAGGTGTTAAAAGACTCATAAAATCTTATCAAAAAATCATGCAAAGATAAATTTTTTTTTTGTGATCACAAATAGTTCATAAACAAACTATCTGACTATATAAAAAAATGCTAACTTTGTGGCAGTTTTATTAGCAGGAAAGGTATGCCGACAGAAATGATGGAAACATTTATAAGAAAGATAACTGATGAGATATGCAACATAACGGGCGGTAGGCCAAAGTTTGAGGATGTGATGGTGGTGCTGCCGAACCGCCGTGCCCACAGGAAGCTTCTCGACGAACTGGCGGGCAGGTTCAAGGGCGAGACGTTCTTCGCGCCAGCAGTGTTCCCTATGGATGATTTCGTTTCATTCCTGTCGCCATTGAAGAATATCGACAACACAACCCTGATGCTGCGTCTGCACCAGGCCACGCGCGACATACAGAACGAGAGATGCGAGCTTGAGAACCTGCAGTCGTGGTGTGCCCCGTTCCTCCGCGACATCAACGACATGGACATGCAGCTTCAGGACGTGAGGAGCATACTTGAAACGTATGCCGATTCCGCCAAGTTCGAGGTTTCCTTAGGAAAGGACGAGATGAGCGAGTCGGACAGGAAGAAGATTATGTTCAATGAACTTCTGTCTGAAATCTATGTGAGGTTCAGGGAGCTTCTTCTTGAAAACTCCGAAGCCTACACCGGGATGCAGTACCGCGACTGCGCCGGGAACATCGAGGAATATGCCGTCGCAATCGCGCAGAAGCACATAGTCTTCGCCGGCTTCTATGCCTTGTCGCCTTCCGAGCTGAAGATAATGAAATATGTAAAGGAGAATTTCCATACAAACATCTTCTTCGACGCCGACCCTTTCTACTGCCATATCAACGAGTCAGGCGGCATCGACGCCCGGCGGCAGACGTCATTCTTCCTGAAACGCGACTGCGAATATCTCGGTCTCGATATAGGAGGAATCAGCTTCTGGAGCAATAGTTTCAGGGAACAGGAAAAGGACATACGAATCGTCTCGACCTCCAAGAAGATGCGCCAGGTGTACGCCGCAATCGATGCTGTGCGTGAGTTGGCTGCTGAAAAACACCCTGATTCCGCAAATGACGGCAACTCCGCGGTCGACATGTCTGACACCGCCCTGGTACTCGCCGACGAGTCGCTCCTCGTCCCGTTCCTGTCGTCATACAACATCGAAAATGTCCCATACAACGTAACAATGGGCATACCCTTCAAGACAACTCCTTTCTACGCGCTTCTCCAGAGCGTGGTGTCTCTGTATGAAAACGCGCTCTTGCTGACTCCAGAAGAGAAGTCAGAGTTGTTGTTCAGCGGCGTTGATGTGTCGCTTTTGTTTGAAAGCGAGTATCTTAAAGGTTATGGTGACGGACTGCCAGAGTGCTTCGCGGCGAAGGTTGCAGCGGCACAGATGCCACACAAGGAACTGTTCCTGACATTCGACAAAAACGAGACGGGCAGGCTCCTTCCGTCAATATTGGCTGACTTCTGCGAGGCAATAGCGCCGCAGATAACAGACGACAACGATACCGTACTGTCAGAAAACGCAGTGAAGCTCATGAGAACCCTTCAACGTGACTTCGACGGCACGTTCCTCGATGGGCAGAAAGTTGATTTCTCGTTCTCAAAACTCTTGGTCTTCAATACTCTCGACAAACTTAACATCTCAAGAGTGAGCAGTCCTCAGGGGGCTTTGCAGGTCATGGGACTTCTTGAAACCCGAATGCTCGACTTCCGCAACGTCATACTCGTCTCAGCCAACGAGGGTGTGTTGCCAAAAGGCATATCATACGACTCGCTGCTGCCATTCGACTTCAAATACAAGTTCGACGGCAAGGAGGCGCTTTCCAACTACCTCTACCAGGACCAGGTGTATGCCTACCACTTCTTCCGTCTCCTGCAGCGTGCCGAAAATGTCAGGATTATTTACAACTCGAATTCCGACGACAAACTTGCCGAAGTGAGCAGGTTTGTGTCGCAGATGGTGTACGAAGCCAGGGCCAACGGACTCGACAACCTGAAATTCTCTCACTCTTTCAGTGATTTCGATCTGAAGATGTCAGGCTATGAGCAAGTCTCTATACCGAAAAACGAGGAGATGATGAAGACGATGTCCGGACTGTCGTTCTCGGCGTCGTCGTTGAAAAACTACATAATGTGTCCGGTGAAGTTCTTCTTCCAGAATGTCGCCAAGATTGAAAAGCCCGTCCCACTGACCGACGAGATGGGGGCTAACGAGGTCGGCACTGTGATTCACGACATATTCAGCGAAGTGTTCGACAAGATGAAGGACAGTGCGGGCAGGCATCGATATGAGGAGATAATCAACCATTACATCGAAAATGTTTCCGATGAAATTGTAGCCGCGATAAGGAAACTCAAGGGTCGCGAACGAATCACTGACGAACAGCTTGAGCAGGGCGCCTGGCAAATCAATCGCCATCTCATCGCCGAGAATGTAAGGAAGTACCTTGTGAAGGCCAAGGCAGAACTTGCCGATCCGTTAGTCGAAATCCTCGGAAACGAACAGAAGTATAACGCAACCCTGAGTTTGCCGCTTCCAGGCAATCCTGACAAAAACCTTGAAATCAGCCTGTACGGTGTCTTCGACCGAATACAGCAGAGAGGCGGCTATGTTGAGATTCTTGACTACAAGACGGGGAAAGTTGAAGAGTCGAAGCTGGCGGTGACTTCGCCAAGAAAGTCGGGAAAGTGCACTGACGGTGCCGAAGAAGACGTTTTCTTCGATAGAATCTTCAAGAATCCCGATTACGAGAAACTTTTCCAGCTGATGTTCTACGTCCTTCTGTATTCGAAGTCGGAAAGCCGCAAAGAACTTCCTGTCAGAGTGGGGATAATAAGCACCAGGAAGGTGAACCAGGGCAGCGACGACTACATTCTTTTCGGCAACATATACGGCGACACGAACCTTTCGGAGTATATCGCACAGTTCGAGGATGGACTCAGGGTTGTCTTGTCCGAAATTTTCAACAAGGGAGTTCCGTTCACGTGCACCGACAAGCCTGACAACTGCAAATACTGCGACTATTCCGTGATTTGCAGGCGGAAGGTCGTGCAATAGTGTGCTCTGCAGATGGAGTCGTAGGCTTTTGCGGCCGGCTACAGCTTCTTCTTGTATGCGTTGAGGGTGTTGAGCAGCAGGCAGGCGGTGGTCATGGAGCCGGTGCCGCCGGGCACTGGGGTGATGGCTCCGCACTTCTTTGCGACCTCCTCGAAGAGCACATCGCCGCAGAGGCGGTATCCCTTCGGCAGTTCCGGCGCGGCCACCCGGTGGATTCCGACGTCGATGACAGTGGCGTTCTCCTTCACATAGTCGGCGGTTATCATCTCCGCCTGGCCGATGGCCACGATGAGTATGTCGGCGGTCTTGCAGATCTGCTTCATGTTTTTCGTCTTGCTGTGGCATACGGTCACGGTAGCGTCAATGCCTTTTTGCAGCATGAGCATCGAAAGCGGCTTCCCAACGATGTTGCTGCGCCCGAGGATCACGCACTTCTTCCCGGCGGTATCTATGTTGCAGCGCCTTATCAGCTCCACAACGCCGTGCGGCGTGGCCGGCAGGTAGCACTCCTTGCCGAGCAGAAGGTTGCCCATGTTGTTGGGATGGAAGCAGTCCATGTCCTTCCCGGGAGCCACTTTAGCGGTAACCTTGTCTATTGAAACCTGCTTCGGCAGCGGCATTTGGATTATATATCCGTCGATCTCGTCGTCGTTGTTGAGGAAGTCGATGGTTGAGAGGAACTCGCTCTCCGTGGTGTTGCCGCTGAGGTGGTAAACCGATGACATGAAGCCCACTCCTTTGCACTGTTTCTCTATGCTTTCGGCGTAACTTGTCGCTGCGCCGTCGTCGCCGGCGATGACAACTGCAAGGTGTGGTGCGCGCAGCCCCTTGTCGAGCAGTCCTTTCACTTCCGTGGCTATCTCAGTCTTGATTTCTTCTGAAATTTTTTTCCCGTCTATAATTTCTGCCATGTGTCTTGAAAATTTTGCGCGAAGATAAAAAAATCCCCCTTGTGAAGGAGGACTTTTGAATCTGTGTGAAATTATCTTTTACTTTCCACCTCCTTGAGCTCCTTGCGGGTCTTCTCTATGTTATTCTCGTTGATGCCTATTTTCTTCCTCACCTTCTCAAGGTCGTTGTTCATGCCGAGGAGCGATTTGCGCATACTTGTCTGCGACTTCTGCAAAGTCTGGGTCTCCTTCGTTGTCTTTGCTATCTGTTCTTTTATGGCAGGGTCGTGGTTTTCTGTGTATTTTTCCTGAAGCTGTGTGATTTCGGCGTTTTTAGTGGTTATCTGGCTGGATGCGTCCTTGATGTTGTCGTTTGTCTTGTTGAGTTTGTCGGTAATCTTGGTCTGCTCTTTGGTCAGCGACTCGCGTTCCTTCTCCAGTGTGGCTATTTTGGCCTTGAGTTCGTCGATTTTCAGCTTGATGGCGTAAGCCTGCACGTCCTTGTCGAGGTTTTCGAGGAAATATGTTATGTTGCGGGCGGTGCGGGGGTCGTTGGAGTATGTTATGCAGTTCTGGTTGCCGGTCGATACCACTAAGGTTACCTGCACCGACCTGTTCTTCTTCTTGCCCACCTCCTGTGTGGTGAAATAGATGTCGTATCTCGACTCGCCGAACGTCGGACAGGGCTGGTTCATGTACACGTGGTAGCCTTTGTTCTTCTTGCCCTTGAGGTTCATGTTGTTCTCGAACTTGTCAACGATGGCTCCCTCCACAATGTCATGTGCGACGTCGTGGATGTTGATTGTGAAGCCGTTGAGCTGTTCCTTGCCGTAGAGGGTCACTGTTTCGCTGACTTTCTGGGCGTTGGCGGCGCACAAAACCGCCACCATGGCGATTGTTGAAAGGATCCTTTTCATAATTTCTATCTTTGTTCGTTAATAATTCAAGGCCGCAAAAATAAAAAAATTATCTTTGCGCGGCATTTTATGGACAGTTTGAAAAACATACTCGATTCATTCGACTTCCCCGTCTATCTGGCTCCAATGGAAGGTGTTACAGACAAGGCTTTCCGTTTGATTTGCAAAGAGTTCGGTGCCGACATAGTGGTGTCGGAATTTGTCTCCTCCGACGCTCTTTCGCGCGAGGTTGACAAGAGCATCGCGAAGGCCTCCTTCGACGAGTCGGAGCGTCCTTTCGGGATACAGATCTTCGGCGGCAACGAGGAGTCGCTCACGGCGGCGGCGCGGTTTGCCGAGAGGATGTCCCCTGACTTCATCGACATAAACTGGGGATGCCCTGTGAAGAAAATCGTGAGCAAGGGTGCCGGTGCGGCAATATTGCAGGACATCCCGAAGATGGTGTCCCTTACCTCAGCTGTCGTGAAGGCCGTGAAATTGCCGGTAACGGTGAAGACCCGCGTAGGGTGGGAGAGCGGCGACAGGCCGATAGTGGAGGTTGCAGAGCGCCTCCAGGACGTGGGCGTGCAGGCCATAGCCGTCCATGGACGTACACGCTCGCAGATGTACGGCGGCGAGGCCGACTGGCGACTCATAGCAGAGGTGAAGAACAACCCGAGACTCACAATCCCCGTTATCGGGAACGGCGACATCGACACCCCCGAGAAGGCCTTGGAGTGCAAGCGGCGCTACGGTGTCGACGCTGTCATGATAGGCAGGGCAGCTATAGGCAACCCGTGGATTTTCAGGAGAATAAAAGACTACCTCAATGGTGTCAACACTCTCGAACCGACGTATCAAGACCGGGTGGCTTTGGTGATGAGGCATCTCGAGACGACAATGAAATCGAAAAACGAACGCTCAGCCGTGCTCGAGATGCGCTCCCAATACTCGGGGTATTTCAGGGGAGTGCCCGACTTCAAACGTACCAAGGTGCGGCTCATGTCTGCCGGCACCATTGAGGAGTGCCGTGAAATCCTCTCGGGGCACCCGGGCTTCAATGCCGGCTGAGTGTTGAAACAGTGTTGAAAAGTAGGGAGAAAATTTCCCAAAAAAAATCCACCGTCAAACAATTATTTTGTATATTTGCGCCGCTAATTGTGTAAACTGCTTGATTAGTGCGTTTTCTCGTGTTCCGGGAGTTCCGGGCGTGAAGAGCGGCTGCAAGAAGTTTGCGCTTCAAACAAAGGAAAAAACAAGTTTAGATATGAAAAGATTCTTATTAGTTCTCATCGTTGCAGTAATCCCGGCCCTGTTCTGGGCCCAGCCGATGGACACCTCCATCATTTTCAAGGAGAATTTCGACGCCACCAACCTGAGGATGGTTCCGTCGAGAAGCGCCTCGTTAGGCGGCAACCTTGGCGACTGGCGTGTTGTCGGACCGGGAATCACCTACGAAAACTGGAACAACCTCCCGTTGTACAAGTCGAACCCGAAGGCTTACCATTCCCCGGTTTATCCAACCGCCGGTTTCTCCGAGGCCACCACTTCAGACACCATACCTCTCACGTTTGGCGGGCAGCAGGCCAAGCACATATACCTCGAGTTCGACCATATATGCAAGACGCACCAGCTCGACAACGCCACCATCTATTACCATGTTGTGGAGGACATCGCGCCGGACGGCAGCTACATCTGGAGCGACTGGAATCTCATCAACTTCGCCAGCAACAGCGACTGGTATTATGGCGACGCCAAGAGCAACAACAACACAGCAATCTCAGGCGGTCAGTTCAACCAGGCTTCATATTCGCAGTGGCAGCCCTCGAACGCTGATGCCGTCCCAGACAACACTTGGTGGAAGCACGAGATGATCGACATCAGCCGCTTCCTGTTCCAGGACGGTGCAACACCACACTACTTCCAGATTAAGTTCAGGTTGAGGAAAAACTCGCCGTCCGGCACCGGCACCGAGAACCTTGCAGGCTGGTATGTTGACAATGTGAAGATAACCCTCTCCAACTGCGAGCTCATCAACCCGACCATCACCATGCAGTCGCCGTATTACTACAACACCAACGGCTTCGTGAATGTGACGGGTCCATTCAACATAAAGGCCAAGTTGGCCGACAACGACACACTCAATCTCAACGCGGTTAAGTTCAGTTACGAAATCAACAGCGGAAGCACAGTTGTTGTGCCTAACACCAACGCTTTCTCAAACAACGTGCTGAACGCCAACGGCCATTCGGTGAACGCGGTGTGGACACTTCCCAACGTATGCTACGGCGACACCATATACTACCACATCTATGCTGAGGACGTCCACGGAAGCAACTCGCGCTTCGACACGTTCCTTGTGGCGCACCATAACCAGAGCAACATACAGTTCAACGACGTACAGGTCAACGATACCCTAAATTCGTTCCCGCACTGTCTGTTCACTGGCCAGCCACAGGATGTCACAGTCTATTTCGTGAATCGAAGCGACCCCGATCATTCGCCCGGCAGCGGCGGCATGACGTCGGCGACCTTCACCATGGAGGTTCGCGACGAGCTCGGGAATCTGACGCACACGAGTGACCACGAGTGGACCGGCGACATCTGCTTCGACGTTCCGTCGTCACTGTCGTTAGGGTCGTTCACGCCCACAAAGGGATACAACTATGTTACCGTATATGTGAAGACCAGGAACGGACAGCTTGACGGGAACCATGCAAACGACACGGTGAAGGTTACAGCCTACTCGTGCGACAGTCTGCTGAACGGCCATTACACAGTGGGCGGTGCTAACCCCGACTTCGCGACTATGGAGGACGTGAAGCACGCACTCGAGTTCTGCGGCCTCGGCGGTCCCGTTGTCTTCAACTTCCGTCCTGGCACATACTATGACTTCGACTTTACACAAAACTACCCGGGACAGTCGGCTGTGAACACCATAACGTTCCAGGGTGAAGATGTGAACTCGGTGGTTGTGGCCAACAACAAGACTGACGCAGGGACCAGCACCTACGGAGCCGTAACCCTGGTGAACGTCAAGGACTACATCTTCAGAAACCTCACGATACAGGGCAATAATACACCCACGCCGTCGCGCGGTGTCTTCATGCGTGGCAACGGAAGCACCAACATCCTGTTCGACGGGTGTAAGATAACGGCCTACAACACCAACTCCAGCTCGGAGGCCAGCAGCGCGGTGAGCAGGTTGGCGGCTGTTACAGCACCTTCAGGCACAACATCTGTGAACGACACCATAGTTTTCCGTAACTGCGAGATGACAGGAGGTAACTTCGGCGTATATTACAAAGGCAGCAGCACAAAGAGATGCTATATTACTATTGAGAATTGTGATATAACATCTTGCTACAGAGGTGTTTATTGTGAGAATACAAACGGTGGCATCCGTAACAACCATGTGAAACAGGTGGTTTCCAACAACCCGCAGGATTTCTCTGGTATCTACGTGAGCAGCATCGCCGGAGCCGACATCACAGGCAACACCGTCGATTCAGTGATAAAGCTCGACTACGCCATCTATCTTGAAGGCGCGGCAAATGCCGACTTCTACATCAGGGACAATCATCTTAATGTAGGAAACGGTGCCAACGCCTTGTACGTGAAGAGCAGTTCTTCCACTAACACCGTGAAAGGATACATCCTCAATAATGAAATAGTACTCTATCCGGCCAACTCCAGCGATGCGTATGCCATGAGCATAAACAGCAGTACCGGCCTTAACATAATAAACAACAGTGTTCTTGTGAAATCCGACGCGCCGTACAGCAAGTCGGCAGCTCTGTATATCGCCAATGGCAATGGTAACAATAATACTAATATATACAATAATATTTTTGCTAACGAAGTAGTTTGCTCCGACAACAGCGACTATCCCATATATCTGAACGGCGGGGCTAATGTAACAGGTTCTTACAACAACTTCCGCTCTAATTCGGGAGTGGTGGCTTACAAGACAGTTGCCCGCAACACGATAGCCGAGTTTGAGAACGCCATGCCGACAATCACCAACAGTGTGGCGTTGAATCCGCAGTTCACCTCTCCCTACAACCTGCTTCCTGTTTCATTCACCGGACTCGAGTGTCTTCGTGACGAAAACGTGCTTACTGACATAAGGGGCATTGACCGAAGCAATGTTACATATATGGGCGCGTATTCAAAGCCGGTTGACGCCTTTGACGCGGCGGTTACGGCAATGATAAGCCCGTCGCTCGGCGAGTGTCCTGAACCGGCCTACGACATTACCGTGGAGATATCCAACAAAGGCTCGCAGGCATTGAGCTTTGCATCGCACAACGCTGTTGTGAGGGTTGTCTCCGAGGCTCTTAACCTTAACCAGCCAATAACTGTCAACACAGGTACAGTGCCGGTGTTGGACAAGACAGAAAAGGTTCTTGTTCAGAATGTTCATATTCCTGAAAACCAAGTTGTTGATTTTACTTTCATTATTACCACAAATGGTGACTCAAACCACGACAACGACACCTTGAGGCAGAACTTCGTACTTGAGACCATATTCCCCGACTATGCCGAGGATTTCAGCAACGGCACGCAGGGCGTGTGGACTATTGAGCAGCTTGCGGGAGCCGGAAACTGGACTTTCCAGAGCGGTGCCGGCACAAATCCGGCAATCACTCCCATCTATGGAACAGGAAGGCTTTTCTTCAACTCCAAGAATTTCGCCTCCAACACCAAGTCGCGCGCCATCCTCCCGGTTGTGACCCTTACGGGATCGACAAATCCGGTATTTGAGATGTGGTTTGCACACGACAATACCTCAAACAAGCCCAAGGAGGGCGTTGTGGTGAAAGTTTCGACTGACGGCGGGCTGACCTACACGCCACTCCGCCCGCTCGACGCTTCGCTGACCCCGATGGATTGGAGCGACACGCTGGTTGTGCGCTACAAGAACAATGCGACAACACCGACATGGAGGCAATACACGTTCAGCCTCTCTGATTATATTGCCAACGGATGTGTCTTCGTTGCAATTGACGCCACAAGCCAGGGCGGCAACAACATCAACATCGACCGTATCCGCGTAAGGAGCCTGCACAACAACGATCTTGCCGTGACCAAGATCTACTCCTTGGGCGAAGTGCCCACGCAGTATGAGATACGTGATGTCATCAGCGCGACGGTACGCAACGAAGGCGCGGCAACACAGACCAACGCACCTGTAATCCTCACAGTTACAGGTGCCCAGGAGCAATGGAGCGACACTGCCTACATACCGTCGCTTGCATACAATACAGAAACTTTGGTTACTTTCCCAGACCATCAGTACAACATTGCCGAAGTGAAGACCGTTGAAGTTCGTGTGGCCGCTGACCAGAACAACGACAACAATGTTCAGAACGTGATGATGCTCACCACGCAGAACGTGGCCAATGTTGCCGACACCACTTCCGACATGCTCCTCATTGGCGATTATAACTCTGTTATCCGTCCTTGTGTCAGATATAAGACAAATGAAGAACTCTCCGTTACAGATGTGAAGTTCTATTATAACAATCAGGCTTACATTGCAAATCCCGAGAATGGTTTCCGTGCTTTTGTGGCTAATGCCGACGGTGAGATTTTGTCAACTTCCGAACTTGTTCATTTTTCCGACTTGTTGCCTAATGCCTGGAATATTATTCCTATCAAAAATTTTGCGTTGACCAACACCGTTGATGAGTTCTATGTGGGACTTGAAATGTTGGCTCAAGGAAACTATCTCTCTGCACAGGTTGAAACTCCTTTGAGGGATTCTACGTTCTACTATCTTAACAACGGCACCTATACGCCGCAACTGTCGGGCCGCTTCATGATTGGAGCGGTAGTTGACACTCCGTTCGTTAACGATCTCGCGCTACTTGATCTCCAGCATCCTGTTACAAACTGCGACCTCGGGCACGAGAACCTTAAGATACAGATTACCAACAACGGTACGACCGACATCATTCCTCCCGTTCAGGTGCACTACACTATAAACGGCGGTGCTGTCGTATCGGACAACATAACCGACACGCTTTTCTCCCACCAGACGACCTCCTTTACTTTCAATGCAGTTGAGGACTTCACCAACAACCTCATCGACATTGACTCCAACTATGTGATCAAGGTTTGGGCCACGAAGCTGGTGCAGGACCGCCTGCAGTTCAACGACACGTTGGGAATCACTGTTGTTTCGCGCGGCAAGTCACCGCTGCCGATTGTTCCAGACACTGTGATTGTGAACTATCACACTTCCGGTGTGCTTTCGGCCCAGCTGCCGTCAACAATATCAGAAGGCGTCATCGGCTGGTACACCAAGAAAGGCTACGAGACCTGGGACTTCCATGGCTATTCCGACTCCCTCACCACACCGCTGATATATTTCGACACGATGTATTACGCGACCGCAAGTCCAGGAACCCTCGACTTTGCCGTAGTGGGTACTGGCAATTCTTCAGAGACCAAGCCGTTTGTCTTCGACAAGGGATATTCGAGGGGCAAGCTCCTCTATCTTGAGGATGAGATTGGTGTTCATGGCACGATTTCCACATTCTCGCTGAATGTGAAGACAGCATCTCCAGAGACTGCGGCGGCCGGCATTCCGATAAAGATATACATGAAGACCACAACTGACAACAATCTATCAACTTCTGCCTCCAACTGGAACGACGACCTTGAAGGAGCCACGTTGGTGTTCGACGACCGCATATTCTTCAACCACACCGGCTGGTTCGACATAAACCTGAGCACTCCTTTCAACTACGACAACGCCAACTTGATTGTGTTCACCGAGACAAACTGCGCCGACTATTGCGAGAGCTGCAACAACTGCGGTGTTGACGTGTCGGGCGCGAACAACTCATATCCTGCATTCAACTCCACCTCGGTGTCGGGCAAGTGCGTGCACAAGAGCTACAACAAGAACGCCCCTGTCCCGTCCGGCTACACGGCGGCCGGGAAGCGCTTGAACGCTCGTTTCACAATAGCGAACCTCGAGTGCGGCAGCGAAAAGGCCCCGATTTACATCCATGTTCCTGACATTCCCAACTATGATGTCGAGACACAGGAACTTCTGTATCCTGTACCGGGATCTTCAATCTGTGCCCTGTATGACGAGCATATAAAGGTTACTGTCAAGAACATGCTGAACACGCCGATACCGGCCAACAAAGTGGTTGTTCACGCTGTCTTCAACGGAACCGAGATAACGCACACCGTTGCCGAGCCGTTCGCCTCCGAGGAGGTGAAGGAGGTTGAATTCACCAACACCTTCGACTTCAGCGCGCCAAACGCAAACATTGACTTTTCGTTCACAATATTCACCACGTTGAACGGCGAGTCGGTGGTTTACACAGGCAACGACACCATAGAGGGGTCTTTCACATCCAAGAAAACAGCCTACACGCCCGACAGTATTGTCTACACAGGCACGTACACTCATTCATACACGATTCTCGAATTACAGGATCGTTCTACTGACATAAACAGGTACAGCTACTACAAGACCAAGGCTGATGCTGACGCTGACGTCAACCGCGAATACCGGACATCCACAAGCAATTCCCAAACATCCCTATATTGGGAGACACCCGCTCTTTACCGCACGACTGTGTACTGGGTTACTGGCCAGACCAAGACCAGCAACTGTGAGACGAAGCCCATAAAGGTAATCATCAAGGTTTTAACGCCTGAACATGATTTAAGCACTGACAATCTGCTTTATCCAACATCCTATCAATGCGGACCGCTCAGCCACAACTTGAAGGTTCAAGTTACCAACACCGACACCACTTCCGGGAAGACAATACCTGCCGGCACATTCGAGGTGAAGGCCGACTTCACGGGTTCCGCCACGTTGAGCGGCACAACGGTCATCTCAAACGAGATACCGTCGCTGATTACCGACACTGTAACCTTCGCCAATGCCATCAACCTGGCCTCTACAACTCAGAACAGGATATACCAGTACCTGATATACACCCGTCCTACAAACTCATCCATGGTTGTTTACACGCCAAACGATACAATAAACGGTACTTTGTACATCCCTGCATTGCCGGTTGCACCGCAGGCACTGACATACACTGTGGCTTACGGCGGCACGCAGACTGTTGCACCAAGCACATCAACCCTCAATCACTTCTTCTTCTACGAGAACGAGGATGATGAGACGGCGATGGCGGATGGTCTTTCGTTTACCACCGAGCCTATCTACCAGAACACGACGTACTATTACAGCGGACGAATCGAATCTGACGGATTCAACGACACCGTTGTGGTAGGCAACTCGACCACCAAGAAGTCTACACCATTGGATTTCTCCAAGGGACATTCATACGCGAAGGTCCTCTACAACAAGGAGGACATGGCGGGTCTTGAGGGACGTATCGACAGCATCTTCTTCTATGTAGGAAAGGCAGATGGCAACGAAGTTGGAATACCCATGAAGTTCTGGCTCAAGAACGGCGAGGACAAGGAGAGGCTTTCGAACTCTAACCAGTCGCTGAACTGGGGCAACGAGACCGCCGGAGCCACCTTGGTGTACGATGGCGACATTGCCTGGGGTCCGGAAGGCTGGATAGGCTTCGGCATAGTTGGAGGCTTCCAGTACACTGGCGAGGGACTGTATCTCTATGCAGAGCATGACTGCGGCGGCGAGAACTGTGCCGATTCGTATGGGGTGTCGCCCAACCCGCAGTTCAGAACCACATCCACCGGTACGAACACCAAGAAGGTTCTTGCCCGTGCCAACAACAACGCCGCGACTTCATCCGTAAGTTTCACCGCCTCCCCCGACCGCTGGAACACCAAGTTCAAGATGAACTATACCTGCGAGTCGCCGAAGGCCACCATCACAATCAACACCAACGTGCCTCAGCACGATGTTGGTGTTGTCGAGATACTTGCGCCGGAGCCGCAGAGCAACTCTTTCACCCAGAACGAGCAGGTGAGGGTGCGTATCAAGAATTTCGGAACGCAGTCTGTGTCCAACATACCCGTGTCATACCGTTTGGCCGACAACACGCCTGTAACCCAGAACCACACTGGTTCGTTGGCTTCAGGAGCCGAGGCCACAGTAACATTTAATACTACCTGCGATCTCACCGGTGTGTATCTGCCCACCGCATTCATGGCTTACACTGGCCTTTCAACCGATACATACCACAGAAACGACACCGTGAAGATGACGTTGAGTGCAGAAGACCCGTGTTTGTCTCGCCCGGCATCGAGTGCCACTGGTGCGCACATCACCAATGTGTCGTTCGCCACGCTCAACAACGGAACGGCAGCTCCGGTGTTCTCGCATCCTGTAACGCAGGGCAACGGCATGTACACCGACTACACCCAGACGGTTGCCCCGACGGAACTCATACTCGGTCAGGAATATACTCTTTCGGTTGCCCACGCCTTCACCGGCGAGACCGGCAAGACCGTGAACAAGTACGCCTACATCGACTACAACAGGAACGGCGAGTATGAGACAAGCGAGCGGGTTATGCTCGAGACATCGATACCTGCTTCCGACACCACCGCAGTGGCCCTGTCGGTTGTCAACATTCCTGCAAACGCGCAGTTAGGATATACCAAGATGAGAATAATATGCGCCACTAAGACGCAGTCATCCCCGTGCGGCACATGGGACGGCGACGGTGAGACAGAAGACTACGCGATACTTCTGAGCGCACCTATGGAGAACGACCTCGGAGTCTCGAAGATTGAGCATCCTGTAGGCGAGTTCTGTCCCGACGACCGTGCGAAAGTGCGTGCGCGAATCAAGAACTACGGAACCACGACACAGATATTGAGCGCCGACAACGCTTTGGAGGTGACAGCAACCGTAGCAGGTGCTACCACCGGCACGTATTCGACAACAGTAACCAGTGGTGCTATTGCTCCTGACGGCGACATTCTAGTAACCATCGATGACGTTGACCTTGGTGCGTTCGGCAACTACACCGTTACCATCAGCTTGAACTATGCACCTGACCAGTACCATACCAACGACTCGCGTACAGGAACGGCCGTTGTGCCGGCCGGCACCATTGTTGAGGAACTGCCTTTTGTTGAGCCTTTCGATGACTACTATGATCCGGAAGGGCCGATTATCCCGTCGAATGTATGGGAGGTTGAGGCCGGCAACAACTATACCTGGAAGTTCCATAACGGCGCGAGTCCGAACTACTCGTCTGACGGCGGCCCCGGACACGACAACACTTTGGCCTACACATCGTCGGAACCGATGGGTGTGTACGCGGTTGTCCCAGGTGTGAACAACAACGGCAACGCCAACAAGGTTACAACCCTCACCAGCAGGTGTATCAACATGCACTATGTGAACGGCTACCCGGTTGAAATCTCGTTCAGCAAGTTCTTCATAGGACCAAACAACTCAAACTTCGAGATGGACGTGCTGACAGGTTCGGGCAGCTACTACAAGTCGGTTCTTGATTCAGTGCTGACGAAGTCTGACGGAACACAGACGAGCGTTGACGACGAGTGGAGCACCCACACGGTTGTTCTGTTCAATGTTGACGAAGTTGCACGTCTGCGTTTCTCCATGACAGGCCAGAAGCAGAGAATCGACCCGAGTATCGACGACATCAGCGTTGAGGGCGGTCTGCCCGACATGGCTGTAAGGCGCATCGTCTACCCGGTTGACAAGAACAGCATACAAGACAACTGCCTTGACGTGAACACACAGATACGCCCGCAGGTTGAGATCTACAACAACGGCAATTCAGCTGTTGAGGAGTTCGACTTGGTTATTGAGGCAAGTACGGCGAACTCGTTCTCCGAGTTCACCGAGCATATCGTTCGCCATCTTGAGCCCGGCGAGAGCTTCGTGTACGAGACCCAAAACACCTGTCAGGTGACATCGCTCACCAAGAACTGGCAGATACTTGCCAAGGTTGTCATCCCTGACGACAAGAATGCCTACAATGACAAGGGGCGTGTGATAACGTGCACAACGGTTTCTCTGCCCGAATATGTGGAGAGCAACGATGTGTTCCTCGGACAGAACCAGCCCAACCCTGCGTATTCAACCACAAAGGTCGAGTATATAGTGCCTGAACCAGGCAAGGTGACATTCGAGGTTGTGAACCCGCTCGGACAGGTTATCTACACAACCACACAAGAGGCCGATATGGATCGTAACTCTGTTGAGTTCAACGTGTCGTCGTGGGCTGCCGGAATATACTACTATACGTTGCATTATAAGGACATCACATTAACCAAGAAGATGATTGTCGAAAAATAGTCTCTTCTTAACAGAAGAAGCTGCACCTGTTACAAGGGCAGCTTTCTTTTTTAAATATCTGGAAATGGCATATATGAAGAATGTTCTGTATTGCGGGCTGATGTTATTAATCACCCTTGCGGGTTGCGCGCAGCCTGTGCCAAAGAGTCTGTCGGGCCATCCGGCTGCGGAGGAACTCAAGACAGGGGCCGAGTGCATGGACGACTATCTCCGGGCGCTCGAGGGGCGCAAAGTGGCCGTGTGCGGCAACCACACGTCGCTCGTCGGGGCGACGCACCTTGTCGACACCTTGCTCTCGCGGGGTGTGGCCGTGGTGAAGATATTCTCGCCGGAGCATGGATTCAGGGGCAACGCCGAGGCCGGCGCCGCGGTGAGCTCCTCGACAGACGCGAAGACCGGCCTCCCGATAGTCTCGCTTTACGGCAAGAACAAGAAACCAACTGCAGAACAGATGAGCGGCGTGGACGTTGTGCTGTTCGACCTTCAGGATGTGGGCTGCC
>CADBQG010000058.1 GCA_902796805.1 uncultured Bacteroidota bacterium | reverse complement strand
GTGCTTTTCATCGTGGCGCCGGGTGCAGGCAGGATGCCGCTCTGCACGTTTGTGAAAACCCCGCACGCAACCACAAGGCCGTGTTTCCAGCTCCCGTTGTCGCCATAGACCACGACCCCGTTGTTCAGCGTGCTGAACGTGTTGCGGTATAGGGTGTTGTCTGCCGTACCTATAATTTTCTTGGACTGTGTCTGCGTGTGCGAATAAAGAACCAAAAACGACATCACAACCAAACCTATTGACTTTTTCATGACTTATATTTTATGATTTTTTGATGAAACACAATTTCGCCATTTTTTTCAGAGAGAGTCAGTAAGTATATTCCATTATTTAAGGAAGAGAGGTTTATGTTTATGGTTGAACTCTCTGTCTGGAAGGTTCTTGCCATAACGCAATGTCCGTTCAGATCCGTGATATTCACACATACCGACGGTTGTGAAGAATCGTATTCTATATGGAGGATATTCACTACAGGATTTGGGAAAACCCTTAAATTGAGAATCTCGTATTCCATTGTACCAACACAGTCTTCATATCTGAAATTAGTGTAGTTGTTCCATATAGGAGCAGAGATATATGTTGGGATTTTGCCGCATGGCACGCGAATGAGTATTGAATCTTGCTTATCGAACGCGGCATCACCGATAATGGGCGGAGTCTCACAATATATGTCAACCTCTTTCAACCCCCCAGGTGATAGTGTCTTGAACGCTTTGTCGCCAATGTAGGTTAATGTTGCAGGAATCGTAGTCTCTTCTAACAATGGTGTTTCTGCGAAAGCTCTATCGCCTATGACCGACAATCCAAAAGGTAAATCCACTTTACCCAACAGGTGACAGTTCGCGAAACATCTTGATGGAATGGTGTCAATTAAAGATGGTATAGTGATTTGTCGCAGACCCGTATATGCAAAACATGCCACACCTAACCTGACAAGATTGTCAGGCAATATGGCCGTATTCAAGTTAACAAAGTTTATAAAACAATTGTCTCCCAATTCAAGTGGTTCATCCCCTTGTTTAAATTCAACATATCGACACGAAACCTCGTTCTCTACATAATCTATTAAACGTCCTATCTTTCGCAAAGTAGATGGAAATACCAATGTGTCAATATTTTCTACCGACAAAGCCTCTTCTTTGATTTCTTGCAGCCCCTCGTGAAACTTTATTTTAGTCAGCGGACAATTATAAAATGTTCGGTAAGAAAGAACCTTGACTTTTGAGGGGATTTCTAAATGATCGATAGACGTAGAGGCAAATGCCTGATCTCCAATGTGCATCAGACTGTCCGGCAAGTCGATAGAACTTAATGGGGTGTTTGAAAAAGCGTAACTATTAATTGACTTTACATTATCAGACATTATAACATTTTGCAAAGAAGAACGGTGAAACGCACCAGAATCGACTATCGTAACTGTTTCTGGAAGAATCACTGTTCGTAGTTTTTTTGCATATAGAATGCTTCCTTGTCAACGGACGTGACATTGTAAGTAACACCTTCATGAAACACCTCTGGCGGAATCGTAACCAAAGTGTCATAGTCATAAACATGATACAAAAACTCAGGTTGTCCAACCTGCCACGCAAACTCAGGTGCTGGCAAATTATGATAAACTGAGTCTCGACAGCGCGCTACTGCCACCGTGTAAGGCTCTGTCTGCGATGTTATACGGTAATATAAAGTATCCCCTTCGCTGCTCACCGATTTGAAATCGAATGACGGCCAACCACCCTGTGCATACGCAGCAACATTTACTGTGAAAAAGATTATAACAAACAGTGGTGTGTTTTTTAGAAATATCATCTTTTTCATATCTCAAAATTAAATAATAAGGACAGTATAAGAGTGCAGCGAATATACAAAATACTTTTCGACATTGTCTCTTAAAAAATGTTAAAAAGAAAAAAATCAATCTCCAGGTGTGCGGGGAGGGTTTCACATTTGACAATCCCAACGGCATTCATGTTCATTACAAAACGCAGGCTCTAATGGTCTCATGTTTTTTGCCCGCAGGCCTGACGGCCTGCGAAACCCGCGTATGGAACCCCATTTGCTACCAGGACCTTCAGCCCTAACGGGCTGTTTCGCGAACGGATTGGCCTCTCATATTCGCACACGGCAGGGATAATCCCCGATTCCACTTGAAAAAGTACTTGTTGCAAAAAACAAACATGCGAAACTTTAGAAATATTACTACCCCGCCTAACGGCACCCCTTCTTAAAAAGAAAGGGGATTGCATCCCACGCCGCAGCGGCCTGCTGCGGCCGGAAACATTCTTCACACGCTTTTTTTTCTTCTTTTTTTAACTTACGAAACTTGGGTAATTGATGACCTTTCCTATAGTCATAGGAAAATATTTATGCTCTAACTGGTGTATTTTTGTCTCGATGGAATCCAATGTGTCGTTCTCTTCAGCATGAAAAGAGAACTGATCGATGATTTTCCCTGTGTCAACGCCTTCATCCACGAAATGTATGGTTATGCCGAACACCTTAACGCCATAGTTGTAGGCGTCAGCTATTCCGTGAGCGCCGGGAAACGACGGCAGAAGGGCGGGATGCAGGTTTATGATCTTCATTGGAAAAGCCTGTAAAAGGGTGTTCCCCACAATTTTCATATATCCGGCTAGAACAATGTAGTCAACATTGCGTTTTTGCAACTCGTTCAAAACGGCTGCCTCGTATTCGGCTTTGTCTGTAAAATCCTTCGCCGAGAAGGTGAAAACGTCGATATTTGCGACTTGGGCGCGCTCAACGGCCTTGCAGGTTGGCTTGTCGGACACCAAAAGCGCTATGTCGGCGTAGAGGGTCTTGTTCTGCACGGCGTCGATTATTGCCTGGAAATTCGACCCGAAACCGCTTGCGAAAACCGCTATTCTTTTCATAATGGCATGTTCTGTTAAAATTTCTGTTTTTCTTGTGAGTGCCTTTGAAGCTGGCACCCGGTTCCGACTCAAAACCGTGCCGGCGTTGAGTCGTGCAAAGATACATTTTTTCATGTTTCGCCGGCTCTTTTCCCATTTGACATCTCACACGGCGCACCGCTTCGCCTGTGCCGGAAGGATTGGCGAAAACGCCCGTCCTAAGACCCATTTACACAAATTCGGCCGGATTATATTTGAGAAACTTGCCCGAATTTAAACCCTAAATTATTTTTTGTATCTTTGCAACCTTGAATTATTGACATGAAATTTGGAAGGATACTTTTGAAGCTCAGCGGTGAGTCGCTGACCGGCGACGACGGGTATGGCGTGAGTTACAGCCACATACTCCATTATGCCAGCGAGATAAAGGACGCGGTTGACGCCGGCGTGCAGGTTGCGGTGGTGATAGGCGGCGGGAACATCTTCCGCGGTGTGCAGGGAGCCTCGTCGGGTTTTGAGAGACGACAGGGCGACCAGATGGGGATGCTTGCGACAATAATCAACGCTCTCGCAGTGCAGGGGGTGCTCGAGACCATGGGCGTGAAGGCAAAGGTGCTTTCAGCCGTCGAGATTGAGGGTGTGTGCGAAAAGACATCCTGGCGCAAGGCAATCGAATACCTTGAGAGCGGCCACGTCGTCTTCATCGGCGGCGGCACCGGCAACCCTTTCTTCACCACCGACACAGGAGCAGCTCTGAGAGCCTTGGAAATCAAGGCCGACATCCTCATAAAAGGCACCCGGGTCGATGGCGTCTATTCCGCAGACCCTGAAAAGGACCCCGCTGCCGTGAAATTCACTGAAATATCACTTTCTGAAGCCTATCAGAAGAATCTGAAGATAATGGACATGACTGCATTCGCGCTCTGCCAGGACAACAAGATGCCAATCTACGTCTATAACGCCAACACCAAGGGAAATCTCCTGAAAGTGCTTTCGGGCAATCAAATTGGAACATTCATTTACTAACTATGGAAGAAAACAAAAACACCCCGGCACTTACATCAGAGGAAGAGGCAAAACTCAACAGAATCGCCTCAAGGAGGTCGTCCTTCAAAATGCACCTCACCATTTTCCTGCTGGCAAACGCCTTCCTGTGGGTGGTGTGGTATTTTCTGTTCAAGGACAAGGAAGACCAGACATTCCTCACGGCTATACTTTTTGTTCTGATAGTTTGGCTTCTTGGACTTATAATTCATTACCTCATCGCATATAAATGGACCAAGAATCTAAAGGAGAGGGAATTGTCCTCCCTTAAACAGCAACTTCAGCAGCAGCTTGCGGAAGTTCAGAGCCTTAAGGATGAATTGAAAGAAAAAAAGCCTGAACAGAATCCGGAAAACGAGAATAAAGAGAACGTACAATAAGACAACAAAAACGATATGGATACACAAAACTGCTTGAAACAAGCGAAAGACAGCATGAATGCGACAGTTGCGCATTTTGACAAGGAATTGCAGAAAATCCGTGCCGGAAAGGCATCCCCGCAAATGTTGGACGGTCTGAAGGTGGACTACTACGGAAACCCCACACCAGTTGACCAGGTTGCGAACATAAACACCCCCGACGCGCACCAAATCGTGATACAGCCGTGGGAACGCAACATGCTTCCCGTCATCGAAAAGGCCATCCTGGCCGCTAACCTGGGAGTTACGCCGCAGAACAACGGCGAGTTCATCCGCCTCGTGATACCGGCTCCGACCGAGGAACGCAGGAAGGAACTCGTGAAGAAGGCAAAGCAGGACGCAGAGCAGACCAAGGTTGCAATCCGCAACATCCGCCGCACCGCCAACGACGATGCCAAGAAACTTAAGGACGACGGCGTGGAGGAAGACGCGATAAAGAAGCTGGAAACCGA
The DNA here is from genome assembly GCA_902796805.1 of uncultured Bacteroidota bacterium. Taxonomy (GTDB): domain Bacteria; phylum Bacteroidota; class Bacteroidia; order Bacteroidales; family WCHB1-69; genus F23-D06. The sequence continues at coordinate 7,056 of CADBQG010000058.1, read as the reverse complement.
CATCCAAAAGGCCACCGACGAGGCCATCGGAAAGGTCGACAAGATCATGGAGGCAAAGGAAAAGGAAATTATGACAGTTTAACAAATCATCATTTAATATTACAGATTATGAATATTCCTGAAAATTTGAAGTATTCTCAAGACCATGAATGGTTGAGAGTTGAAGGCGAAGAAGCTTTCGTAGGTATTACAGCACATGCCGCCAACGAACTCGGCGACATCGTGTTCCTTGACATCCCGTCTGTTGGCGAGACTTTGGACAAGGACGAGGTTTTCGGTTCCATCGAGGCAGTTAAGACTGTTGCCGACCTCCTTCTCCCTGTTTCGGGCGAAATTGTTGAATTTAACCAGACTCTTGAAGAAAAACCAGCTCTCGTTAACAGCGATCCTTACGGTGAAGGTTGGATAGTTAAAATCAAGATGACAGAGCCTTCTCAGGTGGCCAGCCTTATGGATGCAGCTGCCTATACAGAAATGCTCGGTTAAGAACCTAAGTTCACAAAATAAAAAAGGTGCTTTGAAGCACCTTTTTTTTATGCCAACTTGTCGAGCCAGCCCTGGATGGTCTCGATTGTGGCTGCCGGAACGTCAAGCTTAAGTTTCTTGCGCAGACCGCCAAGGTCGTTCAACAGTTTGTTGGGGTTTGCAGCCTTCAAATGCTCGAGGGTCAATATGTTCAGCTTTTTGAGGGCCGGAATCCAGGCTGTTTCAACCCCGATTCCAGTGAACTCCTCCTCGTTGAAAGCGGGAGCCTTCTTTTCAGGACGCATCTGCGGGAAGAACAACACATCCTGTATAGACGGCGAGTTTGTCATGATCATCGTCAGACGGTCGATGCCGATGCCGAGACCGGCTGTGGGCGGCATACCGATTTCGAGTGAGCGAAGAAAGTCCTCGTCGAGAACCATCGACTCTGTATCGCCGCGCTTTCCAAGCTCAAGCTGGTCCTCAAAACGCTTCCTCTGGTCGATGGGGTCGTTGAGCTCGGAGTAGGCGTTGCATATCTCCTTTCCGTTGCAAATTGCCTCGAAACGCTCGGTGAGACCGGGTTTGGAGCGGTGTTTTTTCGTAAGCGGAGACATTTCGATAGGATAGTCGTAGATGAAAGTCGGCTGTATGAGTTTCGCCTCACAAGTCTCCCCGAATATTTCGTCGATGAGTTTGCCCTTGCCCATTGTGCTGTCAACCTCGATGCCCTGCGTTTTCGCGAAGGCCGCAAGCTGTGCCTCGTCCATCTCCGAAATGTCGGTTCCGGTGAAATGTTCGATGGCCTCGAACATAGTGTACCTTTTCCACGGACGCTTGAAATCAATCACATTGTCGCCGACCTGCACCTTGGTGTCGCCGTGCAGCGCAAGCGCGATGCGCTCCACCATCTCCTCCACGGTGTCCATCATCCAGTTGTAATCTTTGTACGGGACATAGAGTTCCATCTGGGTGAATTCTGGGTTGTGGAACCTATCCATGCCCTCGTTGCGGAAGTCCTTGGAGAACTCGTACACGCCGTTGAAGCCGCCCACAATGAGTTTCTTGAGATACAGCTCGTCGGCGATGCGCAGGTAGAGGGTCATGTCGAGGGTATTGTGGTGGGTCTTGAAAGGCCGCGCCGACGCGCCGCCGTACAACGGTTGCAAAATAGGTGTCTCCACTTCCAAATAGCCCTTCTCATTCAGATAGTTGCGCATGGTGTTCACCAACTGCGTGCGTTTGATGAAAGTGTCCTTTATGTGAGGATTTACAATCAGGTCGATGTAGCGTTGTCTGTAACGCTGCTCCGGATTCTGGAAGGCGTCATACACCACGCCGTCCTTTTCCTTCACTATCGGCAGCGGGCACACGGACTTGCAGAGTATGGTGAACTCTTTCACATGGATGCTAATCTCACCGGTCTGGGTGTAGAAGACAAACCCCTTGACACCTATGATGTCTCCGATGTCGAGCTTCTTGAAGACATTGTTGTACAGTGTCTTGTCGTCGCCAGGACAGATGTCGTCGCGCTTTGCATAGACCTGTATCTTGCCCACTGAATCCTGGATGACGTAGAAGGAGACCGCGCCCATCACACGCTGGCTCATGATACGCCCGGCAATGCTAACCTCCTGGAACAGAGAATTGTCTTTCGGATATTTTTCAAGAATCTCTTCAGTTGTGGCATTAACCTCGTATGTTGCAGCCGGATATGGATCTATACCCAAGTTATACAAATCTTCTAATTTCTTTCTTCGGATTATCTCCTGTTCAGACAATTCTACACTCATTTTTTCTAAATTTCAAATTAAAGCGCAAAAGTACATAATTTTCAAAGATAAAATGGACAACATTGTCGTATATAACAATAAATTTGTATTTTTGTTGACATCTGCCTCATCAATTACCACAACTAATTTTCACATTTTTTATTCAACAATTGATGTTTATAAAATATAAAAATCATCTGTGATGAAAAATGTAAATAGGTTATCTTTGCGGGATTGATAGAAAATAATCATGCAGTTATGAAGAAATTTAGAAGCATCTGCCTTTTCGCTGCGGCAATGTTCTTGCTGTCGGCCTGTGTAACCAAGCAGAAATATAACGAGTTGCAGCTCAAGTACCAACGCTCCCAGGACGAGTTGTCGTTCATGACATCAGAGAACCAGAACTGCCAGAAGAGCAAGAAGGATCTGACAGACAGGCTTTCGGCAATGACTGCGGACATGGAAAGCCTCTGCGCCGACACTCTGCGCCTCTACCGCAAGGCGAGAAGTGCCGAAAGGGAATATGAAAAGGCCAAAAAAGACTATGACGACCTGCTGCAGAATTTCGCCGACGCGTCGTCGAACAACCAAAACACAATAAACGACCTGATAGGCGACATCGACAAGTACAAAGATGAGATGGAGCTGAAGGAGAAGATGCTCTCGATACAGCAGGACTCTTTAGCGAAAGCGCGTGTGGAGCTGTCTCTTAAGGAACAGAGAATAAACGAGATGCAACAGATTCTTGCGCAGAAGGACTCGGAGGTGAAAGCTCTGAAGGAAAAGGTGAGCAACGCCCTCAAAGGCTTTGAAGGAAGCGGGCTTAAAGTGCACGAGAAGGACGGGAAAGTGTATGTCTCCATGGACGACAAACTATTGTTCGCATCTGGCAGCTGGAACATAAACGAGAACGGCATGTCAGCAATACGCAACCTCGCGCAGGTGCTTGAGTCCGAGACCGACATCTCCGTTCTGATAGAGGGGCACACCGACAACGTGCCGTACCGTGGCAGCGGGCAGATAAAGGACAACTGGGACCTGAGCGTGATGCGCGCCACCTCCGTTGTGAAGGCCTTGCTCGACAACGCCAGAATCGACCCAACGAGACTCTCCGCCTCTGGCAGAAGCGAATTCCTGCCGTTAGAGACCGGAAACTCCGCCGAAGCCCGCGCAAAAAACCGCCGCACTGAAATCATCCTGGCGCCAAACCTCGACCAGTTGATGAAATTGATACAAAACAATTAACTTTCCGCCCCGCCATTTAAAAAAGTTTTTAATTTTGCGGGCATATTTAAAAACAGTAACACTATGTCAGAAAACTATGATTCAAATCCTCCAAAGAAAGGTTTGTTAGACAAGATTTTCAGCAAATTCAAAGGTGCCACCCAGGAAGTGGCCGAGAAGGTGAACGAGACTGTTTCCGAAGTCAAAGACTCCGACTTCGGCGAGAAAGTCTCCGACGTGGCAAAAAACATCGGCGACAAGGCCAAGGATGTCATCAGCGACGTAAAAGAAAGCGAGTTTGTCGACAAGATCGGCGACGCTGCAGACTCTTTCTTCGCGAAAGCCAAGTCGCTGGGCGGCGACGCCTCTGATTTCTGCTCTTCCAAGATAAAGAGCGCGATAGGAAAAATCAATTTCGACAAGACTCTGGAAATCCTGAAGGAAAAACAGCAGTCGTCGGGAAAAGACTTGTCAAAGGTTATAGATTTCGTTGAAAAACTTCAAAACGTAAAATAGAGAATTATGGCAGAAAACATATTATCACAGTTGCAAAACCTGCTTAAGGGTTCTTCAATTAACGATATAGTCAAACAGGCCGAGTCTGTTTTGGGCAAAGACGGGAAAGAAGGCAGCCTGAAGAGCTTGTCGAAAGTCCTGGACATGTTAAAAACAATGCAGGGAGGCAAGATTTTAGGAAATTTGGGCAAGATGGCCGGATTGTCATCATTGATGAGCGCCGCCGCCGGTTTCCAGAACTCACCCGAAAACACCGAAGCCCAGGAGAACGCCCTCGACGAACTCGACACAATGGTGGCTCTCGCAATCGAAGACGGCTTTATCTCCGAAGAGGAAGAGAAGATGCTCTCCGAAAAGGCAAGAAACCTCGGCATCGACGTTGAGACGTTTCTCGCCGAGGTGCGCGAGAAATGTGCCAACAGCTAAAACAGTGCCATTCACCACAAATGACATTCTTATTGCCGGGTGCAGGATTTTTCCTGACCCGGCTTTTTTTTCAGCCTCGTTGTTCTTGAACCATGGCGTATGGTTGCCGGTATTCTGTCTCTTGCTTTTTTTATTGGGTCAACGCAATTTTTTTTGTAATTTTGCAGTTTGTGAATTTTTTGGAATAAAAGCAAGAAGGATATGAAAGACATAAATAGATACACGATAACTTCGGCGCTCCCTTACGCGAACGGCCCGGTACACATCGGTCATCTGGCAGGCGTGTACATTCCGGCCGACATCTATGCAAGATACTTGAGGAACAACGGCAAGGAGGTGCTTTTCATCGGCGGCTCCGACGAACACGGCGTGCCAATAACCATAAAGGCACGCAAAGAAGGCGTTTCCCCGCAAGACATCGTAGACCGCTACCACGGCATCATCAAGAAGTCGTTCGAGGATCTGGGCATTTCCTTCGACATCTATTCCAGGACCTCCAACAAAACACACCACGAAACCGCTGCCGACTTTTTCAAGCACCTGTACGACAGCGGCAAGCTCGTGGAGAAGACCACGCAGCAATATTACGACGAAGAGGCGCATGAGTTCCTGGCCGACCGCTACATCACCGGCACATGCCCGCACTGCAAGAACGAGCACGCCTACGGCGACCAGTGCGAAGTGTGCGGAACTTCTCTTAATGCAACCGACCTTATAAACCCTAAGTCTGCACTCAGCGGCAACACCCCTGTCCTCAAGGAGACAAAACATTGGTATCTTCCACTAAATGAATACGATGCCTGGTTGCGCGATTGGATTCTCCATGGTCATAAAAACGATTGGCGACCCACGGTATATGGACAGTGCAAGTCGTGGATAGAGCAAGGTTTGCAACCACGTGCTGTAACACGCGACCTCTCATGGGGCGTGAAAGTCCCACTGGAGAATGCCGAGGGCAAAGTGCTATACGTTTGGTTCGACGCCCCCATAGGCTATATTTCCGCAACCAAAGAGTGGGCCGAGGCGCACAACACCGACTGGCAGCCGTGGTGGAAAGAAGAATCCTCAAAACTTGTGCATTTTATAGGGAAAGACAACATCGTGTTCCACTGCATAATATTCCCATGTATGCTCAAGGCGCACGGCGGCTACATATTCCCCGACCAGGTCCCGGCAAACGAATTCCTCAATCTCGAAGGCGACAAGATTTCAACATCCCGCAACTGGGCGGTGTGGGCGCACGAATACGTGGAACAGTTCCCCGGAAAACAAGATGTTCTGAGATACACACTTACCTCAATCGCTCCTGAAACCAAAGATTCGGACTTTACATGGACCGATTTTCAGGCTAAAAACAACAACGAGTTGCTCGCAATCTTCGGGAATTTTGTGAACAGAACGGTGGTGCTAACCCACAAGTACTATGGCGGAACAGTGCCTGAAATAGGCGATATGACCGACTATGAGAGGGAAATATTCGAGAAAATGAAGCAATTCCCGGCGATTATAGGCGAGGCCGTGGAGCACTACAAGTTCCGCGAAGCCCAGGCCGAACTCATGAACCTCGCCCGTCTTGGCAACAAGTATCTCACCGACACCGAACCCTGGAAAAAACAGAAAGAGGATCCGGAATATGTAAAAACAATACTTCATGTATCCTTGCAGATATGCGCGTCATTGTCAGTGCTTTGCGAGCCGTTTCTTCCGTTTACGGCGGCAAAACTGCAAAAGATGCTGAACATCGACAACAAGAACTGGGCCGACGGCGGCAGATGCGACCTGCTGAAAGCCGGAAGTCCGCTGAATCCCGCGGAATATCTCTTTGAGAAAATAGATGACGATGTGATTGCAAGACAAATTGCCATTTTAGAGGCTACCAAAAAGCAGAACGAAACCGACAACGCCGAGGCAGTGCCGGAAAAACCGGAAGTGTCGTTCGAGGATTTCCAGAAGATGGACCTGCGCACCGTTACAATCCTTGAAGCCGAAAAAATAGCAAAAACTAAAAAACTGCTGAAACTCAAAGTAAATACTGGCGTTGACACTCGTTACATTGTTTCCGGAATTGCCGAATGCTATCAACCGGAAGACTTGATTGGAAAACAAGTTCTCATGCTTATTAATCTTGCACCTAAAAATATTAAAGGCGTTGATTCTCACGGCATGATTCTTATGGCCGAAAATGCCGATGGCTCGCTGTCAATCATGCAACCAGAGAAAAAAGTAAATAACGGAAGTACTGTTAAATAGTCAAAAGAAATACAAAATTTTCCTGAAAAACAATAACAATATCGATGAAATATACTGAATACAAAGGTCTTAATCTTCCGAATATTGGGGAAGAGATGCGCAAGTTTTGGGAGGAGCACGATGTGTTCGCCAAGAGTCTGTCCACCCGCGAGGGCCACGAACGGTTCGTCTTCTTCGAGGGACCGCCGTCCGCCAACGGCATGCCCGGCATCCACCACGTGATGGCCCGCACCATCAAGGACATCGTCTGCCGCTACCAGACCCTCACCGGCAAGTACGTCGGCCGCAAAGGCGGCTGGGACACGCACGGACTGCCAGTGGAACTCGGCGTGGAGAAGACCCTCGGCATCACCAAGGAGGACATCGGCAAGAAGATCTCCGTGGAAGACTACAACAAGGCCTG
>CADBQG010000057.1 GCA_902796805.1 uncultured Bacteroidota bacterium | reverse complement strand
GACGACCCCCGCAACCCTGCCACCATCGCCGACAACGTGGGCGACAACGTGGGCGACGTGGCCGGCATGGGCGCCGACCTTTACGAGTCATACGCTGGATCAATACTCTCCACTATGGCTTTGGGTGCTGCCGCTTTCGCCACTCTCGGCGCAGAGCTTCAGATGCGTTCTATCCTTGCCCCGATGATGATTGCCGCCGTGGGCGTGGTTCTTTCTGTTATTGGCATCTTCATGGTACGCACCAAGGAAGATGCTTCCATGACCGAGTTGTTAAAAGCGTTGAGCCGCGGAACCAACACCGCAGCAGTGCTTATCGCCATTGCCACGTTTGGAATCATGTACGTTCTTTTCAAAGACGCCACTGAAATCGTCTGGTGGCAGGTTTCACTCTCTGTCGTTGTCGGTCTGCTTGCCGGTGTGATTATCGGTAAGTCAACGGAATACTACACCTCCCAGTCTTACAAGCCAACACAGAAGGTTGCCGAGTCTTCACAGACCGGTCCTGCCACTGTGATTATTTCCGGTATCGGTTTGGGTATGATTTCCACCGTTATTCCGGTGCTCACCATCGGTGTTGCAATCATTCTCGCCTACCTTTGTGCCAATGGTTTCCAGATTGCTTTCACTCCCGCGAATCTCTCGCTAGGTCTCTACGGCATCGGCATCGCTGCTGTGGGTATGCTCTCTACGCTTGGCATCACTCTGGCCACCGACGCTTACGGACCGATTGCCGACAACGCTGGCGGTAATGCCGAAATGAGCGGCCTTGACCCTGAAGTGCGCAAGCGCACAGATGCTCTGGATGCCCTGGGCAACACCACCGCTGCTACTGGCAAGGGCTTCGCCATTGGTTCTGCCGCACTCACAGCCCTCGCACTGCTTGCCTCTTACGTGGAGGAAATCAAGATCGCTCTCGTTCGTATCGCCGAAGGGGCAAGCGACGGCATAGCTGTTGTTGCTGACGGTGTCTCGAAGACAGCTGAAGAACTGGCCAGTGCCAACCTCATCGACTTCATGACCTGGTACAACGTCTCCTTGATGAACCCCAAGGTTCTCGTGGGCGTGTTCATCGGCTCAATGATGGCGTTCCTCTTCTGTGGTCTGACAATGAACGCAGTGGGCCGCGCCGCACAGAAGATGGTTGAGGAGGTTCGCCGCCAGTTCCGCGAGATCAAGGGCATCCTCACCGGCGAAGGCACCCCCGACTACGCGCGCTGCGTTGAAATCTCGACAAAGGGCGCACAGCAGGAGATGCTCCTCCCGTCAATACTCGCAATACTCGCTCCCATCATCACCGGCGTGGTTCTCGGCGTGGCAGGCGTTCTCGGACTCCTCGTGGGAGGACTCGGCGCAGGCTTCGTGCTCGCCATATTCATGGCCAACTCGGGCGGTGCTTGGGACAACGCGAAGAAATATGTAGAGGAAGGCAACTTCGGCGGCAAGGGCTCTGAAAACCACAAGGCCACCGTTGTTGGCGACACCGTGGGCGACCCGTTCAAGGACACCTCCGGACCTTCGCTCAACATCCTCATAAAGCTCATGAGCATGGTATCCATCGTTATGGCCGGCCTTACTGTGGCCTTCAGCATCTTGTAGTTTTTACGACAAACTATTTATTTATAACATACCACGAAAAAGATGGACTCTTAACGGGTTCATCTTTTTTTTCATAGTTTTATATAAAAATGGCCGGACTTTGATGAGCCCGGCCATAATTGCCTTTACGAACATGTATGTTTAAATGCTACAGCCTGTCGATGCAGTTGAGGTCGTTGAAAGCGACTTTCAGGCGCTCAACCATCGACTTCTCGCCTTCGCGAAGGAAAGCACGCGGGTCGTAATACTTCTTGTTGGGCTTGTCGTCACCCTCGGGGTTGCCAATCTGCGACTGGAGATAGGCCTCGTTCTTCTTGTAGTAGTTCATCACTCCCTCCCAGAACGCCCACTGGGTGTCGGTGTCGATGTTCATCTTCACCACACCGTAGTCGATGGCCTCCTTTATCTTGGCCGGTTCGGATCCTGAACCGCCATGGAACACGAAGTTCACGGGGTTGTTCTGCGTGTTGAATTTCTCCTTGATGTATATCTGCGAGTTGTGGAGTATGATCGGCTCCAATTTCACGTTGCCGGGTTTGTAAACACCGTGAACGTTGCCGAAAGACGCGGCGATTGTGAAGTTAGGACTGATTTTCATCAGCTCTTCGTAGGCGTAAGCCACGTCCTCGGGCTGGGTGTAGAGCCTCGAACTGTCGATGCCGGTGTTGTCAACGCCGTCCTCTTCACCGCCTGTGATGCCGAGTTCTATCTCGAGAGTCATCTCAATCTTCGCCATGCGTTCAAGGTACTTCTTGCAAATCTCTATGTTGTCTTTGAGGGACTCTTCAGACAGGTCGAGCATGTGCGAGCTGAACAGTGGCTTGCCGTTCTCCTTGTAGAACTTTTCGCCGAAGTCGAGAAGGCCGTCAATCCATGGGAGCAGCTTCTTGGCCGCGTGGTCGGTGTGCACAACAACTGGGACACCGTACATACCGGCAAGCCGGTGTACATGTAGAGCGCCGGATATTGAGCCTTGTATTGCCGCGGCCTGGTTGTCGTTGCTGAGCGACTTCCCGGCGCAGAAGACGCCACCGCCGTTAGAGAACTGTATCATCACGGGAGAGTTCACCGCCTTTGCAGCCTCCATCACAGCGTTTATCGAGTCGGTTCCCACAACATTCACCGCAGGAAGTGCGAACTTGCCTTCTTTTGCGATGCGGAAGATCTCTTGCAAATCCTTTCCATAAACCACTCCTGGTTTAACTTTCGATAATATTTTTTCTGCCATAATTAAAGTTTTTTCCTTGTTTTTCTTTCTTTTCTACGTTTTATTATCCATGAAACCAATTCTGCGCCGAGCGTTACCGCGGTGAGCAGCTTTGAACCGCCCCCGACACTCCTCGACTTCCCTATCGGAAGGACGCGCGCCACGTTTGCTATGCTTGAGAAGGAGAACACCTCGCCCGCATTCCGCACACTCTTCATACCGTTCCACACTTTCTTGAAGGTGTCGATGTCGTCCTGGTATGCGTCTAAATCGCGGCTGAGCTTGCGCTCCTGCAACTCTATCTTCGCCTGAAGCTGCCGCTTGCGTGCGGCAATATCCTCCAAACTGCCTATCTGTGCGCTCTTATTGCTCGCCATAGACACCTCCTTTCGCACCCTCATGATCTTCTGCATAGTCGACGACCCTTTCGGACTCCACTTCCTCGACGTTGTCAGGATAAAGTATCCTGCTGAACTTCCTGATCAGAGGCTTCACGAAAAGGACATCTTTCTTTGCCAGCACGAAAACTATCAAGCCGACGAACAGAAGGCACACGGCAGTATATGCCCAGGCCTCCCCTATCGCCATCGACAGCCACCTGATAACGGCCGAAGAGAGGTATATGAACACGGCCAGCGCGCACACCACGACTATCAGCATTGACAAGACAACCGACAGAAGCTGAGTGGACTTCTCGAGAAATTCGAGTTTCAGCAGATCATAGCGCTGAGTGAAGTAGGTCTTGGCGTCCTCCCAGGTCTTCTCGGTCCGTTCCGATCTTTTTGCAAACCTGCCTAAGATATCCATGTCATACGGAATTGGTTATTAACTCAGGCCTGGCCGATCCTACATTTCTGTGGAGAAGTCGTCCTCGTCAATGTCCACATCGAACCCGGAGGCGGCAGCTCTTTTCTGCTTGAGATGCTCGATGAGCCTGTCAATTTCCTCGCGCGACATCTTCTCGGTGATGTTCTTTGTGATTTCCTTGCCTTTTTCTGTTGTGAGAAGCAAGGTGATTCCTGTAGCTGCGGCAGCTCCTGCCACAAAAGCTAAAATTTCTGAAGCTTTCATATTGTTGTTATTTTAAGTTGTGTTTATACGTGTTGTCTAAAATCCTAATTGCTTACGTCGTAGCCTATTCTCTCCACAGACTCTATCTGGTCGATCTGTCGAATCTGCTCAATGAGGTTGTTGAGCGCCCTCACGCTCTGCACATACAGCATCAGTGTCCCTGTAAAGACTCCGCTTTTGGTCTCGATGTTTAAAGACCTTATGTTCAAGTCCATCTGTGAAGTAACCACATCCATGAGCTCCTTGATGATTCCCTTTCTGTCGAAGCCTTTCAGACGGACTCCGGAGAGGAACGATATGTTCTGGCCCTTGCGCCATTTGGTCTTGATAATGCGGTTGCCGAAGCGCGACATCTGCGAAATGGCATTGGGGCAGTTGGTCTGGTGCACCACAATCCTGTTGTCGGAGACCTGGAAGCCAACCACATTGTCGCCGGGGATGGGGTTGCAGCAGTCGGCGAGAACATACTTGATCTGGTCGTAGTCGCCGTCGAGCATAAAGGCGTTGGGTGTTACGTTGAGCTGCTCCTCGATGAGCTGGTCCAACGGCTTGTTTTCTATTTCTTGCGACACCTTGTGCTGGAAGTCGGCAAGTTCCTTCGGGTTGTTGAACGAGAGTATCTTGGCAATCTTGTTCTTGGAGATTTTTTTCGAGACAATGGCATTCCAGAACGACTCCGGGCTTTTCTCGAGAGAGGCCTCCATTATCTTGTTGAGAATTTCAGCCGAGTAGTCCACCCCGAGTTCCTTGAGGTATTTTGAGAGTATCTCCTGCCCGGATGAAATGAGTTCCTGCTGCTCGTTGCGGAAGAAGTCCTTTATGCTCCTGCGCGCTTTGGGTGTCTGCACGAACTCTAACCATTCGCCTTTGGGAAACTGCTTCTTCGAGGTTATGATTTCCACCTGGTCGCCGTTGTTGAGAACCTTGTTCACCGGCGCGATGTTGTAGTTGATCTTCGCGCCAATGCAGTGGTCGCCGAGGTTTGTATGCAGTGAATAGGCAAAGTCGAGCACAGTGGCGCCTTGCGGCAAAATCTTCATGTCGCCCTTGGGCGTGAAGACGTATATCTCCTTCAGCCCTAAATTGAGCCGTACTTCACTGAGGAAGTCGAGAGCGTCGGCGTCCTTGCTGTCGAGGATCTCGCGGGTGCGTGCGAGCCAGCTCTCCAGACGGTTGCTTATGTCCTTGTCCTCAATTTCGTCGTCGTCCTTGTAGCGGTAATGCGCGGCGAGGCCCTTCTCCGCAATCTCGTCCATCCTCTTCGAGCGAATCTGTACCTCGACCCATCTTCCTGTCTTGCTCATGGCGGTAACGTGCAGCGACTGGTAGCCGTTGGGCTTGGGGTGCGTCAGGAAATTCCTGTCGCGCATGGGGTTTGTCTGGTACAGACTGCAGATTATGTTGTAAATGCGCCAGCAGATCTCGAACTCCTGGCTCACAGGACTGTCGAACACGAACCTGACGGCGAATATGTCGTACACATCCTCGAAGTTGATCTGCTTCCTGACCATCTTGTTGTATATCGACGCTATCGACTTGGTGCGACTTGTGATCTCGGCGCGAATACCGACCTTCTCGATGGCATCTTTTATGGGCGCGACAAACTCAGGGATGAGCGTGGCGCGTTCCTTCTCCGACTCCTTGAGTTTGTCGGCGATGTTGAAATACTCGGTCGGGTTGGTATAGCGCATCGCATAGTCTTCGAGTTCGCCCTTTATGGAATAGAGTCCGAGCCTGTGCGCGAACGGCACGTAGAAATAGGAGGTCTCGGAGGCTATTTTGAGCTGCTTCTCCGGAGGCATGGAGTCGAGTGTGCGCATGTTATGAAGCCTGTCGGCGAGTTTTATGAGGATGACGCGCACGTCCTTCGACATGGAGAGGAAGATCTTCTTGAAGTTCTCGGCCTGCACGGAGATGTTCTGGTTGTCGACCACGAGGTCGTCGATCTTTGTCAGACCGTCGATGATGTTTGCAACCACGTCGCCGAAGAGCTCACGGATGTCCTCCAGGGTGTAGTCGGTGTCCTCCACCACGTCGTGGAGCAGGGCGCAAATCACCGACGTGGCCCCGAGGTTCATCTCGGAGCAGCATATCATGGCCACAGCGATGGGATGGTATATGTAAGGCTCGCCGCTCTTCCGCCTCACGCCGAAATGGGCGTTGGTGGCCAGCACGAAAGCCTTGCGTATAAGTTTGAACTCCTCGGCGTCGACCCTGTGATTCATCACGTGCAGAAGCTCTGAGTACTTGCGCACCACCATCTTGTTCTCTAAATACTCGTTCGGAATATAATCGCCCATATCCTAGTAAATAACTCCTTCGTTACTGCAAATATTGTGCCTGACTTGCCGACAGACTACCTCACAACTATTTTCTTCACATCTACTGACCTGTCATCGGTCAGTTTCATAACATAGCAACCTGGCTTCAACCCGCCTAAACTCAATGAGTTGACTCCTTGAGTAAATGAACTTTGCAGCACCTTTCTGCCGGTAATGTCGAACACTTCGCACAAAATATTCCGGCAGTCAGTGTTGGCAGTAACATAACACAGGTCGTCAATGGGGTTTGGATATACGGTATAAGAAGACGTGCTGGTGGCAAAATATTGTTCCACTCCTACGGTACCGAGCGCTTTAAGCACTGCCTGGTAGGCGTTCACCTTGCCGCTGCCGAAGCGGTTGCTTCCATACTCATCAGTGAAAGAGTCATGGTATGCAGTCTGAAGCAGGATTTCCTTAACTTGCGCCGATGAGAGATAGGGGTTCGCCTGCAGAACAAGCGCCGCCACTCCGGCCACGAAAGGCGCTGCCATGGAGGTACCCGACAACGACACAAACCGGTAAGTGCGCCCGTTGAAGACAACAGACTTGGTATAAGTGCCGTCGTAGGTATTGGTGTAACTCGACAGAGAAGACACCACATTGACACCAGGAGCGGAAATATCAGGCTTTGGCACGGAATGGAACGACGGCCCCCAACTCGAGAACGATGCTATGGAACCGCCTGCCATGTTGCCTGAGGGAGACTTGTATCGCGATGAATGAGCCGCCACGGTTATCGAGCAGTCGACATTGGCGGGGGTGCTGACACCGTACATGCGGTCGCCGGCGATCCAGTCGGGCTTTGACGCCGGCCTTTGGAAAGTACCGCCCCAGTTGCCGTAATTAGTCTTTATGCGAGCGAGGTTCCAGGCATGGAAATCGCAGTCTTCAGCGGCGACTTCAAGACCGAACCTGAGGTTTGCGTTGTAGAACACGGTGAGCTGCACCGACGGCCTGTTGTTGTATTGGTTCGACGGCTCAATGTGGTAAGAGAACCTGACGGTGTCGATGCCGGCAACCATGAACGTGTCGGCATCTGTATCAGACATGGTGCTGAAATATTGCGTCCGGGCCACGGTCTCGAAAGAGTTGTCCAAGGCCAGGAGGGAGAAGGAGAACGAGGAGTTTTCGCTTCCCATCATGGTGATGTCGGAGCCGATGGACGAATGAGGGAAAGTAAACTGCGTGCGCACAGTGTCCTTCTGCGTGAAGGTGTGCCGCATGTGGAAGTCGACGTCGCCGTTGTTGCCGGCCGACGACACGAACACGACTCCAAGGTCGGAGAGGCGGCGCATCTCGTCGGCCAAAGGTCCGGTGCCGTCCATGTTGTCGAGATAGTAGAGTCCCCAGCTCATGCTCACCACGAGACGCTTTCCCTCCTGCTGGGCCACGTCGTACATCCACCGCCACGCGTCGATGACCTGCTGGTCGGTAAGGTTGACTGACACGAAGAGGAATTCAGCGTCAACTGCGACGCCGCGGTATTGGGTTCCTGCTCCGCCGCCGCCCGCAATTCCGGCGCAATGGGTGCCGTGGTATGCATACTCATACACGTTGCTCGTGTCGCATCTGGCTTCAAGGAGAGCATCTCGGCCTACATATTCCGTCCCGTATGTGAAGCCGGCCGGCGCGGGCCCTGACTCCTTGAACTGATCCCACGCCCGAAGAACACGGTAGTTCACCATCCCGGTGTCGTAGAAGACGGGATGGGTGTAGTCGAACCCCCAGTCGGTAACCCCGATGATGACGTCCTTACCCGTAAATTCATGCGGAAGGTCAATTGCCATCCTGACACTGTCGACTCTGCCGTCAGGGGCGGCGCGGTGCAACATCACCTGAGCCTCCGCAACGGCGAATATCATAAAACAAGCTAACAATGACGAATATCTTCTCATAACTGTAATATTTTCATTAATCTTTCACTCTGAAGTTAAGTATTTGCAAAAAGTCCTTCAATTCAGGATTCTGTTCCATCATGTTGCGCACCTTGTCGTCGGTGGTATATATCATCTTTTTCCTCTCATGCTCGCGAATCACAAACTCCACATCTGAAATCTTGGATGAGTGTTTTTCGTTCCAGAAGGTAATGATCGAGTTTTTTGCCGCTTCGAGGTGCTTCTTCTGGAACTCGTTCTCGACGTCAACAGTTATCACGCCATCCTTAAAATCGGGGAGGTAGTCCTTGAGCTGGTGGTAGAACGCGGGCTTCTTCGAGAAAAGCGCGTCTACTGTCTCCATCCAGCATGTCGAAAACGACTTTTCAGGTTCCGGTTCAGCCTGAGTCTCCCCAGTCTCCGAAGGGTTGTCGGCGGCAGAGTTCTCCTCCTGCTTGGGGACACTGCCCTCAGCGACTGGCGAAGGTGTCGCGTCCTGCATGTTGTTCTGCACGAGGCTCTGCGACTGCATGACTACACCGCCGATGCTCGGTATCGGCTTCATGGGCTGCATTGCCGAATAACGCAATGGCTGCACTGATGCCCTGGGCTCTAATGGAGACTGTCCGGTTACGGGGCCTCCCGTGGCGGAGCCTTCAACGCCTTCCTGGTTATCGCCGCTCCTGCGATTGCCTGACGTTCTTGACCCGGTAGAGGTAATTTGCATTAATCTGCATCAGGCATAGCTCCACGGAGAGTCTCTTGTTGTTCGACGACTTGTAGTTGAAGTCGCACTGGTTCGCAAGCTCAAGCGCCCTTGTGAGGAGCATGGGATCGGCCTTCTGCGACTGCTCGAAGAGTCTTCGCTTCACGGCGTCGGAGACCTGGAGCAGCTGTATTGTGGACGGGTTCTTGGCTATCAGGAGGTTGCGAAGGTGCGAGGCGAAGCCTGATATGAAGTTCTGCGCATCGAAACCGTTCGCGGTTATGTTGTCGAGAAGCACCAGTGCGTCGCCCACGTTCTCACTGAAGACCTTGTCAACGGCCTCGAAATAGTTGTCAATGTCGAGGACGTTCAGGTTCTTGATGGTCTCCTTGTATGTTATGTTCTTCCCGAGGAAGCTGACCTGCTGGTCGAATATCGACAGCGCGTCGCGCAGGGCGCCGTCGGCCTTGGCGGCCATCACCCTTAGCGCGTCCTCCTCAACCTCAACGCCTTCCTGATCGGCAACATATTTGAGATGCCGCGCGATGTCGTTGTCGGAGATCCGCTTGAAGTCATAGACCTGGCAGCGGGAAAGGATTGTGGGTATGATCTTATGTTTCTCAGTTGTTGCGAGTATGAACTTGACGTTGGCCGGCGGCTCCTCGAGGGTCTTGAGGAATGCGTTGAAGGCCTGGGCTGAGAGCATGTGCACCTCGTCGATGATGTACACCTTGAACTTTGCGTTGATTGGAGGTATGCGCACGTCGTCCACGAGCTCGCGTATGTCGTCGACAGAGTTGTTCGACGCTGCGTCAAGCTCGAAAACGTTGAAAGAGGCGGAGTTGTTGAACGCCTTGCACGAGTCGCACTCGTTGCACGGCTCGAAGTCGTCTGTCATGTTTAGGCAGTTGAGCGCCTTGGCGAAGATCCTGGCGCAGGTGGTCTTGCCCACGCCGCGCGGTCCGCAAAAAAGGAAAGCCTGCGCAATCTGGTTGTTCTTGATGGCGTTCTTCAACGTGGAGGTTATGGTCTCCTGGCCCACCACCGACCTGAACGTCGACGGCCTGTACTTCCTTGCAGATACTATGAAATTATCCATACTCGCTTTCTTCTCGTTTATAAACCTGCAAAGATACATTTTTTCCATTGCCGACACACTCGGCCGCGCATAACTTTTTAATTATAGGGAAAAATGCAGGCATAAGCATGTGTTTTTCTTTCAGTGCAGACCGCATAGGGTATTGTGCCGAAATAGAAACGGCGGCGCCGGTGGTTTCAGCCGCCGATGCCACATTCATCCATGCCAAACCCTGCCTCACGCCGTCGCAGGAACAGGGCAGAGCCTGGCGCAGCGGTCGATGATCTCGTTGGCATAGTAGAAGCCACGCTTGCAGACTTTCTTGTCGCGGATGCCGTCGTAGCCCATGGTGAGGTGCAATATGTCGTAGCCGGCCACTATAGCTGCAAGCAGCTTGCGGTCGCGGCGGCCGGCGGCATCCTTGAACTTCTCTATCGAAGGCCTGCCCTTGCCCTCGCGCACGCCCAAAGCGGCGTCCAAGGCTATCAGGCAGCCGTTCCACAGCGCGTTCCCCGCCATCTTCACATACTTGCCATCGGTATAAATTTTCAGCTCAGGGTCGTAATTGGCCTTCACAATGGTTTCCTCGGCGTTGGCCACATACCGCCGGGCCTCTTCAATTGGATCTTTTCTTTTCATGTTATTTTGTTTCAATAATTAATGCCGCAAATATACAATAAAAAAACAAAAGACAAACAATTGTAAATTATTTTTTATCATATTTGAAGTCAAGACCATATTCGCTGATACATAGGCCATTTGCCAAATATATGCAAAAACAATTTGCAAAAAAAATATAAAACCGAAAAATAAAGGAGAATTTGTGGCAAAAAAACATTTTGAAATTCCTCGTGCAATATTGCAGAGGATATCAAAAAATATACCGGAATGTTATTCAAAACATGTAATAATAACGGCATAAAATCGTTTGACAAGGAAAACCAGCGCCTATGGACATCGAACTTTTCCTCCTTGTGATTTCCGTTCTCTTTTTTGCAAGCATATTTGTCAGCAAGATGAGCAGCCGTCTTGGAGTTCCGGTGCTGCTGCTATTCTTGGCTGTGGGTATGGTGTTTGGCAGCGACGGCCTCGGCCTGCACTTCGAGAACTTCAGGGCGGCGCAGATGGTGAGCACCGTGGCGCTGTGCATCATACTCTTCTCCGGCGGCATGGACACACGCATGGAGGACATCAGGCCAGTGCTCGGGCCAGGCATAACGCTGGCCACGCTCGGCGTGCTGCTGATGACAACATTCACCGGACTGGCCATCTGGCTCATAGCCGACAAGACCCCGATGGGCGAGGCGGTGCCCTCCATAGGGCTTGTGCCGGCGTTGCTGCTCGCCGCCACAATGTCGTCGACAGACTCAGCCTCGGTATTCTCCATACTGCGTTCTAAAGGCCTCAACCTGAAGGACAACCTGAAGCCCACCCTCGAGCTCGAGAGCGGAAGCAACGACCCGATGGCCTACGTGCTGACTCTCACCCTCATAAACATGGTGCTGCATCCAGCCGAGACGAACATCGCGCTCGCAATTCTCACGGTTTTCGTGCAACTTGTCGTGGGCGCCCTGTGCGGCTATCTCATAGGCAAGGGACTGGTGTGGCTTATAAACAGGATAAATATCGACAACGCGTCGCTCTACCCTATCCTCGTGCTGGCATCCTGCGTGTTCATCTTCGCCCTGACATACTACCTTCAAGGCAACAGCTACCTGGCCGTATATATCGGCGGCCTCGTGGTGGGCAACTCGAAACTCGTGCACAAACGCTCCACGAAGGGCTTCTTCGACGGGCTGTCGTGGCTGAGCCAGCTTCTGATGTTTCTCACCTTGGGACTTTTGGTCAACCCGTCGGAGCTTGTGCCGGTGGTTCTGCCGGCGCTTGTCATCAGCCTTTTCATGATCTTCATAACACGCCCCTTGAGCGTCTTCCTGTCGCTCATACCGTTCCGCAAAATCAACTTCCGCGACAAGTCGTTCCTTTCGTGGGTGGGGCTGCGCGGGGCGGTGCCGATAGTGTTCGCCATCTTGTGCCGTGCCTCCGAAGTGCCGCACGGCCACGAGATCTTCAACATAGTGTTCATCTGCACACTGGTGTCCCTGATACTGCAAGGCACAACCATAACCATGGTCGCCAGGTGGCTGGGTCTCGCCGAGGAGCCTGAGGTCAAGACTCCCACCGACAGCTTCGACATGGACCTGCCGGAAGGATTCCAGCCGGCAAAGGTAGAGGCCGCGGTCACGCCGCAAACAATTGCCACCCACGGCGACAGTCTCCTCGATTTCAGGATGAAAGACGACATTTCTGTGCTTATGGTGCGGCGCGGCGAACAGTACTTCGTGCCGTCGGGGAAGACAAAGCTGCACGACGGCGACCGGCTCATGATTGTGGGCGACGAAGTCACGCTCATCATGGACGAAGTGCGGCGGCTAAAACTTGAAGAGGCGAAGGCGGAGGAGACAAAGATGCTCACCGACATGATAGCCGACTCTATCGAGAACATCGAACAGGGTATAAAAAGCGGCATTTTGGGAAAGTCGTCCAAGAAAAGGAAGGCTTCCGCCGCCAATAAAACGAAAAAAAAGACACCCCAAAATGAAGTTTGAAAACGCACACACAATATCAACAATAAATTGAACATCAATTATTTGCAGTCATAGAAAAGATTTCCTGATTGCGTTATCAAAGCAAGAATCCGCTTCTGTGAAGAATCTACACCCTGAAGAAAATATTTTTCAAAACAGTGTTTATATTGAAAAAAGTGTATCTTTGCCGCCGATTTCAGAATTGAAACCACGGAGAGGTGGGTGAGTGGCTGAAACCACCAGTTTGCTAAACTGACGAAGGGGCAACCCTTCCGCGAGTTCGAATCTCGCTCTCTCCGCAGAAGTCCGAAAGACAATTAGAATCAGCAATTTACGCAAGTAAGTTGCTGATTTTCGCTTTTGAATCGGGACAGAAACGGGACAAAGTGTATTTCTTTGGAATTTGTCAGTCAGTTTAACCTCCAACTGCTAAGATGTAAAAAACCGCTTCCCAGCACCACAAGAGCGACAACACTAAAAAAAACGTGGCACTGTACACCACTTCTCTTTGAGGAGGTCGTGAGAATCACCCTTAATGGAAGAATTGGAAACAGTCCACGCTATCGCGTGAACCATCACACGCCATCCTGCCATAGATAGAAATTTCTCACGTATCCTCAAAATGTCGTTGACTGGCTTTTGAAAGAGTAAATTGATTGACAAACCCAGGCAATGTACTTTTGCAGGCAATTTTAGAACCATGAACGAAGACAATCCCATCGTAGAGAAAAGCAAAGCTTTCGCTTTGAGAACCGTAAGGTTGAATGATTTTCTAATCACAAGGAAACTATTCACCTTGGCGGACCAAGTGTCGAGAAGCGGCACTCTGAAACGGCTTCTGGCAATTCCTAATTCCCAATTGAACGTCCCTGCGGGTGCTGCTCTTTGCCGTGACGTTAAGTTTGTAGCAAAGGTGCTTCAAATGTCCGTCTCGGATAGGGACACGGTAAAAACTCTTTTCTCTTATCAGTATGAATAATTGAGGCTGATTGCCTATGCCTATTTAACTTTGAATTTTCTGCCGGCCACTCGGAAGCGGGCACTATTTTTGCCATGTAATAAAAAAAAACATATCTTTGCTGTTTTCTTAACGAATTACGGAATCGCTTTTATATTTTATGAAATAAGTAAATGATTTTTTTATGAAAAAATTTGTTTTTACACTCGTTGTTATAATCTGTGCTTTTCTTGAAAGTCTTGCCCAGCATGTCAATGTGGAAACGGCCCAACTGGTGGCGTCCAATTTCTGGAGGAATATATCTGCCGACAACCTGCCAGCAAGATGGGAAAACGTTTCACCAGACTTTGGTTTCAGCACATACTATATACTAGAGAACACTAACAGAGGAGGGTTCGTCATCGTTGCTGCCGACAGACGAGTGCAGCCGATATTGGCTTACTCCACGAATGGCAACATCACCAAACCCCTGCCCGACCACGTGCGTGGATTCCTCCAAGAGTATGAAAACGAGATTGGTTTCTACCAAAGAAACGGTGTTGAGCCAACCAATGACATTGATGCGCAATGGAACAGCCTGCTGTCGGGAACATACTCGCCAGCAAGCACATCCTTCGTGGAGCCATTGCTGACAACCACTTGGAACCAGAGTCCCTATTACAACAACCTTTGTCCTGATTCGTCGGGTGTTCACGCAGTTGCAGGTTGTGCCGCCATCGCGACAGCACAGGTGATGAAGTACTGGAACTGGCCCACAAGCGGCACAGGGTCGCACAGCTACGAGCTGGAAGACTTCGGAGAACTGTCGGCGAACTTCGGAAACACTGTATATAACTGGTCTTTGATGCCAAACTTCCTCAACTCATCAAGCAGCGCCGCGCAGGTAAACGCCGTTGCCACATTGGTGTATCATGTTGGAGTTGCGATAGAGATGGAATATGGAATACATGGAAGCGGAGCGATTGTGAATTCTTACGGATATTCAACACTGCCCTGTAGTGAAAATGCGCTCAAAGACTACTTCAAATACAAAGAAACGCTGCACAGCGTTTACAAAAACAACACCTCCAACAACTTATGGGTCTCAACACTCAAGACCGAGTTAGACGCCGGTCGTCCAATCATTGAAAGGGGCGACGGCGACGGCGGCGGACATGCGTTCGTGTGCGACGGATATGATGAGAATGGACTTTTCCACATCAACTGGGGCTGGGGCGGCTACATGGACGGCTATTTCGCCCACAACGCCCTGAATCCAGGAGAAGGCGGCACCGGCGGCAACAACGACTACCATTTCAGCGACAACATTGCGGTTATAGTGGGCATAGAGCCGGCAGGGAAACTCTTGTGCCATCCTCATGAACTGTCGTTTCCGCAGGGAGGGGGCGCGAAGACATTCACTGTGACACCAAACAGCACCGTATCTTCAGGATGGAATGCAACGAGCAGCCAGTCGTGGCTCACCGTAAACCCATCATCAGGCACTGTAAACGGTGGCGCTGCAACAGTGTCGGCAACGGCAAGCACAAACAACACCGGCCATACAAGAGCCGGAACGATAACGGTGACGCAGGGCTCCGAAACACAAACCATAACCGTCGTACAGGAGGCTTGCAGCGCTAACGAGAAGTGCACCGTGACCCTTGAGATGAACGACAGCTATGGCGACGGCTGGAACAACGCCCACCTCACATTGTCGTCAGGCGACGGGTTTGTGTACGGCACGGCCACCTGCTCCGGAAACAGCACTACACAACAATTTCAAATCTGCCCTTCGAGCCTGACTCTTACATGGAATCCGGGGAATTACGACCACGAATGCACCTTCAAACTGTATGCCGGCAACGGGCAGGTGCTGCTTGAAGTGAACACCACGCCGTCGTCAAGCTACATTGTGTCGGAGCCTTGTAGTGGCTCTTCGCAACCAGATGACAACTGCACCATATCATACTTTCCCTGGAACGAGAGCTTCGAGGGAGACTTGAGCTGCTGGACAACGATAGACGCCGATGGCGATGGCAACAATTGGTTCTCGGCGTCGGGAGCTTCCCAAGACGGCACATATTCAGTGGCTTCTTATTCATATAATTCGGACCTTGGCGGATCTCTCAACGCAAACAACTATCTTATAAGTCCCTATATTTCACTTCCTTCCAATGGAAATTATAATCTTTCCTTTTTCGCTCGCTGCGCCAATGCCTCATACCCTGACA
The DNA here is from genome assembly GCA_902796805.1 of uncultured Bacteroidota bacterium. Classification (GTDB taxonomy): domain Bacteria; phylum Bacteroidota; class Bacteroidia; order Bacteroidales; family WCHB1-69; genus F23-D06. Next base: position 15,095 of record CADBQG010000057.1, on the reverse strand, counting down.
GCATGATTGTAAAATTGACCACTAACAGTGGAAATCTCGCAACCGACTTCAATGTCACGCTTATGCCTGTTACAAAAATCGGCACCTCATACGAGGAATACAGTATTAGTCTTGCAGGTTACAGCGGACAAACAGTAAAAATAGCTTTCATCCACAAATCACACGATGGGCATTACCTTGTCCTTGACAATGTGTCGATAAGCGGCACCTCCCAGACAAACTACACGGTCAGCGTTTCACCGGCCAACTTGACGATGGGCGCTGTCACTGGAGGCGGAGTATTTGCTGCTGGCGACACCGCGCTCATTGAGGCCACGGCATATAGCGGCTACCGGTTCACGGGTTGGAGCGACGGCTCAACGGTGAACCCACGTTCCGTCGCAGTGTCGGGGAACATCAGCATTGTCGCATACTTCGACAACCTTGGTGTTGGCGAGTTGCATTACGACAACGGGACTTTCGAAAACACCGTTGGCGCTGGAGGTTCACTGTACTGGGGAATAAGACTTCCATCAAACGTATTGACCGCTTACAACACTCTGACATCTGTACTTTTCTATTGTCCTCAAGCAGGAGAGTACCAGCTGCGCGTGCATGAGGGCGGCGCCAACGCGCCAGGGACCAACATAGCAACACAAACTTATCAAATTTCAGGAGAGAGTGGATGGTACGAGATAACATTCAACACTCCGATAACCTTCAGCAATTCGCAGTCCTTGTGGATCACCTTCCACAATTCAGGCGTGAACTTTCCCGCCAGCGGCAGCAACTACGCCGGCAATCCCGACGGTTCATGGATATCAGTGGACGGCAGTTCATGGAACTCGGTCTGCGACTATAACCTGCACTACACATGGATGATACGCGCTGCACTCTCCTACTCCACCACTCCAGTCCACCAATACAGCATAACTGTTATGTCGTCGAACAACGAAATGGGCTATGCCACAGGCGGCGGAACATACGATGCTGGTTCAGTAGCCACTCTCCGGGCCATAGCATCCGGGCATAATCATTTCGTCAGCTGGAACGACGGCAACATCCAGAATCCAAGATATGTAACAGTAACTGGAGACGCCACATATATTGCAACCTTTGCAAAAAACCAGTATGAAATCACTGTTGTGAGCGCAAATCCGGATTTAGGCAGCGCTTCCGGCGGAGGAGTCTTCGAGTATGGCTCCGTAAGACAAATCTCTGCCTACCCCTACACGAATTGCGAATTCTCGCAGTGGAACGACGGCAACACCGACAATCCCCGAACCATAACCGTTACAGGCGACAAGACATATACAGCTTCATTCAGGTCAACTGTGGGCATTCAAGACGGCGAAATCAAGGACATACACGCTTACAGTGTCAACAACACAATAATTGTGGAGGAAGCTGAAGGCCTTTCCATCGAACTCTACGACGTTACAGGGAAATTGCTCTTCTGCGAACAGTGCGCCGAATCCGACAGAATCACTTTCACTGTCGGTGCAAGCGGTGTATATTTGGTAAAGTGCGGCAACGGCGTTGCAAAAAAAGTGCAGGTAATCAAATAACCTGCACTTTCTCAAGAGTGCATCCTACTTGAATGCGTTTTCGCTCAGACCGCCACCTGCAAGGGACAGGTCTTTCATATAACCCGGCACATCCTTGCCGAGGTATTTGTCGACATATATTTTTGCAAGATACTGCCCCAACATGAAGCCGTGACCGCGGAGTCCGGTGAGCATACCGACCTCAGGATCCACGATGTAGCGCGGTTCCATGTAATAGCCTGCCCATACTGCGTGGAAACCGACGGAGGCAAGTTCCGGAATCCAGTCGGAGAACACTTCGCTCACAACTTGGAGGAACTCCTTGCTGTTGTATTTGAGGTTCTGGCGCGCCTCGAAAGCGTCGCAGTCGGGGGATGCGCAGCCTATGATCTGCCCGGTATGCAGGAACTGCTGTCCATAAACCGCCGAGAACCCCTTGTAGTGCCTGCGGTCGATGATCATGTCGAGCGAGTCGCCGTTTGCGCCGAGGTTCGGAAGCCGGCGCGTTATGAAGGCCTGGTGCTTCACTGGGTAGAGCTGCGTGTCGATGCCGAGCATGTCGGTAAACTTCTCCGCACCCCAGCCAAGGGCGTTGACAAAGTGCCTGCACGTGAACTCCCTGTACTTCTTGTCATGCGTTCTCACGAGCGCAACATACGCGCCGTCGGCCTTGTGCACTGAGATGAGTTCGCAGTCCTCCATAAGGGTGCCTCCGTTCTCCACGGCCACGCCGCGCAGGAAGTCGATAGTTCGTCCAGGCGTGGCCTGCCAGCAGTCGTTGGAGATGAGCGCATGGGAATAGACGTTGCTGTCGGTGTTCCAGCGCGGCGACACGACTTTGCGGAAGTCTTTCTTGTCAATCATATAAGCGTCAGACCATGCCCTCGATGCGTCGAGAGCCTTGTAGGTGGCCTCGTTGTGCACGAGGTTCACATAGCGTGTCATCTTGAAGTCGATGTTGTGGACTTTCTGTATCTCCTTGAAGATTTCGAGGTTGTGATTGGCGATGTCGGAGATGTCGGGATTTGAGAACGCAGGCCGGCCGCCGCCAATGCAGCGCCATGTGGAGCCATGGTCGTAGTTTATCAGCACAGGTTTCAGCCCGGCCTCGGCGAAATACCTGAAGGCCGCGCTGCCTGCAATGCCGCCTCCGGCAACAAGAACTTCAACGTCTTCTTTTTCAACAACGTTCTTGTCCTGGAACACGAAAACCTCTTTTGCGCCCTCCTTGTACACGTCTCCGAGGGCAACCTGGTTGGCCAACGGGGCGCGGGGCGACGAGTCGCCCACAAGTTCGATGCCGTGACCGCGCAGAATCTGCCGCGCTCTTGACACACACCGTTTGCCGCGGCACGGGCCCATGCCCATGCGCGTGATGTGCTTCAGTTCGTCAACAGAAATGTACTTCCGGCTGCCCACCGCCTTCAGGATGGTGTCGAGATCCACATCCTCGCAGTGGCACACGTAAGTCTTGCCCTCAACATCATGAAGGGGCTTCATCTCGAGGGGTTTTGGATACCTGTCCTTCAGAATGAAACCGCGCGCGTTAATCAACTTTTCTCCGCAAACATCTAAAGCCTTGACCCTGACTACATCGGTCTTGTTGGGCTTTTTCATAACCTTCTCAACAACTCCCTCGCCCACAATATGTCCTTCATTGTCGACCAGATACACATCCGAGCCTTCTGAAACCTCGTACTCGACGGGAAGGAAAAGGATGTTTTTGTTGAGGTCGTAGCCGAAGATGGCCAATCCTGGACAGTGGTTAACGCACTGCATACATCCGATACATTTCTCGTAGTCCACTGTGGGTGTGGTGTTTGTGGCGGGTTTCGTTATGGCGCCTTGCGGGCAGGAGAACGAACAAGGGTTGCAGGCGAAACCGTAAAGGCAGTCGAGCTGCACGAACGGCTTTGCGAACATGCGTTCCTTATCAGGGAGGTTTGGACTGTCGAGGACTCGCACGGGATGCTGCTGGGAATCGATGTATTGACGTGATATGTCGAGGTATTCGTCGTAGTTGAAGCGCACCCCGAGATTCTGCGCCACCTCGTAGGCGGCCTGCCGTCCACGGAGAACCGCGCTGGTGCCCTCGCCTATGCGCACGGCGTCGCCGCAGGCGTAGGTGTTCAAACCGAAAACCTCCCTGCCCTTGTTAAGCAGCTGGTCGTCAGGAGTGAGCCCGGTGCAGATGTTGATTATGTCGATGTCGTCGATTATCTTTTCAGTGCCGGGTATCGGCTTGAAGTCCTTGCACTCGGCAATCACGGCGCCCGCAACACCGGTGCAGTCGTCGTTTGGTATCGCCTTCAGCAGAATGTGCGAGGTCAGTATCGGTATGCCAAGACGGCGCACGCGGTTGGCCTGCACCGGGAATCCTCCCTCGCGGTCCATGCCTTCCACAATGGCTTTTATGGTCGCGCCTGCCTGCATCCCCTGGTATGACGTGAGGTATCCGATGTTACCGGCGCCGATGGTAAGCACCTTCTTGCCGAGGAGCGTGTGTTCCTGGTTCATCATCTTTTGAAAGACGGCTGCGGTATAGACTCCGGGAATGTCGTCGTTCTCGAACACGGGCATGAAAGGCACCGCCCCGGTGGCCACAACCAAGTGGTCGGCGTCAATGTAGAACACTTCCTGCGTGGATATGTTCTTAACGGCAATGCGCTTTCCTTCGAGAATGTCCCAGACCGTACTGTCGAGGAGTATCCCGTCGCGGCTTTCGCCGGCAAGGGTCTTTGCAATGTCGAATCCGCGCATGCCACCGAATTTCTTTTCCTTCTCGAAGAAGAAGAACTGGTGGGTCTGCATGTTGAACTGACCGCCTATGGCGGCGTTGTTGTCAACCACGATGTTGTCAATGCCAAAGGCATTGAGCTGCTCGCGGCACGCAAGTCCGGCCGGCCCGGCGCCTATGACGGCCACTGAAGTCTTGTATATCTTAACCTCATCGCATGAACTTTTGTCAACGGGAGGTATATAGCCTTCAGGTATTTCGGCCACTTCATGGACGTCGTCGACGAGTGTAATGCAGATGCGGCGGATTTTACCGTCGACGAGCATCTCGCAGGCGCCGCACTTGCCGATGCCGCACTCCAGGCTCCTGTTCCGCCCTGCCAGGCTGTGACTGTGCACGTTGTAGCCTGCCTGATGTAGTGCCGCCGCGATGGTTTTGCCGCGTTGTCCGGAAACTTTGGCGCCGTTGAAAAGGAATTCCACAACTTCCCCTTTTTGGATGTCAAGGATTGGATGTCTCTCAATACCGTACATAATAAAGATTTTAATGGATAATATAAAATTACGTTGTTGTCTGATACTTTTCGACTAATGTCGTTGCAAATATAGTTTTTATTTTATTACGCCGTTTGTCAAAAATAAATTAAAGCACGGCATTTTCAAAACAAAAAAAAACTATACACCCCTGACAATCCTCTCTCCTATCGAGCATTTGAGACAACGCTTCGGAAAGCAGTATTCGCGCAACTGCTCGAGAATGGCCTGGGAGTCGCCGGCATGTTTCTTCTCGAACAGCGAGCCGCTGCAAAGGCGCGTGAGTTTGTTGTTCTCAAAAGGGAAGCGCTCGAACATCGACAGTGCCTCTTCTTGTCCATCCTCATCACCCGTATATCTCGCATACATGAACCTGAGCGGGATTATCGTGTTGATGAATATCGAATTGACGGTTTGCACACCAAGGGAAACCGTATGTTCCGGCGCAGTTTTTCCGAAGCGGTAGTGTATGCGCCAGTAATCTGCAGGCGACACGTCGAGCCACTTGAGCAGCGCGTCTGCACGGGCGCCAAGCACGACCGACGACACACTGTCGCCGCAGGCGTGCATCAAACTCGAGAACTGGGCAATCCTGATGGCCGGGAAGTTCTGCGGTCGCAGCCTCAGGTGGTTCCAGCAACTGCTGCCGATGGGCACAAGACCGTATTTATATCGCAAGTATGAATATTCAGAGACAAGCCGATCAACATAATCGCTTCCGTCTGAATCGTCGAGGAATCCTGCCACCCCGAAAAGGAGAGCGTCGAGCTGCAAAGACGAGTCCTTGTGCTTGAACAATATTTTGTAAGGCAGGCTTTGGGCAAGGTACTCAAAGGCAAACGAGTTGGTCTTGCAACCGAAAGCCTTCGCTATGACACGGTAAACGAGTTCATCCCAGTCGTAGGCGCACTGCTGCAAGGTCCTGCCAAACTCGTCCGACCTTCTCAAAAGTCGCCCAACAAGGGCAGCCGACATTTGTGAGGTTATTGTCAGAGGTCCAACATCCTCAAGGCACGCGCGGCATGACAGCACGTCGGGGTGGCGCACCAGGCTATCATAACTGTTGAACATATTCTCGTCAAAAAGGCCTTTGAGGACAAGGACCGGCAAGGCTGTTGCGCCGTCAATAAACACATCAGCATCAGGGACATACACAACGTGTAGGATTACAGAGCGGTATTTCGGATCGTTTTGATGTCCATGCCTGAACCAGTCCGAGGCCCTTACATGTATCTCCACATTTCCAACCCACCTTACCCCTCCAATCTCAACAGTGGCTTGGAAGAAGTCCGGCCCCGCGTCGGTGTTGTGGAGACCCGGGTGCAGAACATTCAATTGCTCGCCACCGGTGGTGAGGGCGTTCATAAAGTCGAACCGTCTGTGCTGCCAAACATAATGCAAAAATGATTCTGTCATGATTTTATGTTTTGTTTTCAATATTTTTGCAAATATATAAATTTTTCTTTTAAACAGAAATTCGAGTTGGAAAAAGACTTTATTCGGAAATTTGTGTATCTTTGCTATTTGAAATGAATCTCTGACAGATGGCAGCGAAAAAGAAAATATCATTGGTGGATTTCCCCGAGGCAGTGGATGAAAAAGCCGGGGTGAGGGTGTATGGTGAAACCTCGTACGAGAACCAGATGGCGGTGCTGAGCCATTTCCTCCACAACCACCGGCGCGAAATGAGCAAAGAGGAGCAAGCGGAGGTGATAGGCGCCATCCGCGAGTTCCTGTCCCGGAAAGAGGCCCGACAACGGATCGACTTTGACGAAATGACCGACGAGCAGGTGTGGCAGGTCGCCGAGGACCCGGCCCAGTACAATCTGTTCTCGGACTTCTACAACGTGCCGTTCCCCGCACCGGAGAACCCCAAGTTCACTTTTATAGATTTGTTTGCGGGGATAGGGGGAATAAGGATTGCCATGCAAAATCTTGGCGGTCATTGTGTATATTCTTCGGAATGGAACAGTCAAGCACAAAAGACTTATCTTTCAAATTTTGGAGAAATGCCATTTGGTGATATCACGAAAGAATCTACCAAAAGTTATATACCAGACAACTTTGATGTTTTATGTGCCGGCTTCCCTTGCCAACCGTTCAGTATCTCAGGCAAACAAAAAGGTTTTGAAGATACTCGTGGCACTCTTTTTTTTGAAATTTGCACTATTGTTTCCCAAAAGAAGCCCAAAATCATATTTTTGGAAAATGTCAAACATTTGGTCCACCATGATGGCGGCAATACATTGAAAACAATTTTGACGAATTTGAAGAATTTGGGATACAACGTTTCATGGCGTGTTTTGAACGGGGAAAATTATGGTGTACCCCAAAACAGGGAACGAATTATCATCATTGGCTCTCTTGACGGAATGTTCGATTTCAATTTAGTGAAGAAAATGCAACGTCCTTGTCTAATAGATTTTTTGGATAAAGAGGGGGAGTTCGAATACCTTAATCCAGAAGAATACACTTTACTTGACAATCCAAAAATGCAGCCTGGCTCAGGATTGATATTTGCCGGTTACCGTAATAAATCCATTAGGAAGGCGGGTGTTCGACCTGGAACGGAACATTTATCGAGAGTCCATAAGCAACCAAACCGAATATATTCCGTCTATGGCATCCACCCCACATTGCCGTCTCAAGAATCCTCTGGCAGATTCTTTGTGCTGACAGAGGATGGCCGAGTCAGAAAACTGACTATCAACGAATGTTGGCGCATTATGGGATTCCCCGAAAATTACAAAAAAATCAGTTCAATCGGTGAACAATACAAACAACTTGGCAATTCTGTCTGTATCCCGATGATTGAGGCTGTAGCAAACGAAATCAACAACCAATTTTTTGCAAACAGATGACACATAAAGAAGTTTTACAGAACATTTACTCCTTAGCTCTTGATGATGTTGCACATCAAAATTACGGGACGACACTGCATGGTGATACTGTGGATCGTATAAGACTAATTGTTTCGCGTTCGGAGGCAAGCAAAGGCATGATGGCAGTTTTAGTAACACTTTTCACGCACAAAATAGTTAACCCAGAACAAGATATTCGCTTTCATCAGGCACAGCAGCCCAATGGATTTGCAGGAAGAAGCGTCGATAAAGACGTAATTACACCATTCATGAAATCTGTCAGCTTTCCAGCCATGTCTGAATCGGGTTGGTTGACACGGTCGTTGGAGCAGCCCCATCCTTACACACTGGATTATCCAGGTAAAATCAAACCTCCTGCTGTTAAATCGGCATTTCTCCAAATTATTAATGAGGTACAATGTCAAGGAGTCTCCGCAGAAGAGGTGCTGAAATTTACTTTTAAACTGCTTATAAAACAACGCGACACACAAAATATCGAATTAGCAAAACCCCACAGTCTCTCCATCGCATCCGTCATCAAGCTTCTTGAAAAGCATTTTACATACCGGTACACAACACCAGGTGCATCACGCCTGCCGACACTGGCTGTTTATGCTGCATACCAATGCATGATGACACAAGTGGCCCGATACAGCGGAAAAACGCTTTGCCCTTTGGAATCGCACAACTCGGCCGACTCGAAGTCAGGAAGGATTGGGGATATCGATGTGAACAACGAGGAAGGAAGCGCATTCGAAGGTGTTGAGGTTAAGCACCAAATCCCGATAACCGCCCAGCTGGTTGCAGACGCCTACGAGAAATTCAAGACAGCCCGCACCGACAGGTACTACCTTTTAACCACGGCTAACATGGATGCGGCAGACTGGGAGGCCATTGACCGTGAAATTGCCAAAATCAGTCAAATTCATGGTTGCCAAGTGATTGTGAATGGTGTTTACAGCACATTGAAGTATTACTTGAGGCTGTTGAATAATCCTGCGGATTTCATCGACAATTATGTTGAACTTATGAAACATGATGACACCGTTAAATTCCAGCACAAGACTGTCTGGAATGATTTGATAAGCGAAGGCATACATTAGATTTCACAAAAGTCAAACATCCCACAAATATGAAATACCAAGTCAAAGTAACTCAAGTAATATGCAAATTTCTCGCTGTCGAAGCGGAGAATGAGCCTGAAGCGTTGGAAAAAGCGCAGGCCATGGCCGAAGGTGGCGAACTCCGTTTTGATGACGAACCTTTTTTGAATATGGAGGTGAATGTGGAACTACTGGAACAAACAGATTAAAATAATAACAACAGACTATGACCAAAAGAAAAATAGACTTTCGCGATTATGCGGGCGACATTATCCGCGCCTTGCGGCCGGGAATCCTGATCACGACAAAAGTCGGCGACAAAGTGAACTCCATGACGATAGGCTGGGGCACGCTCGGGGTCATTTGGGAACGCCCCGTGTTTGTGGCCTACGTGCGCCAGCAGCGCTACACGCGCGAGATACTCGACCAGTACCGAGAGTTTACCGTCAACGTCCCGGTGGGCGATTTTCCTCGCAGGGCATTGGGCGTGTGCGGCAGCAAGAGCGGCCGTGACATGGACAAGATCGCCGCCGCCGGACTGACCCCCGTGGAGCCCGAAGTCATCGGCGTGCCGGGCCTCAAGGAGTTCCCGTTGACCTTGGAGTGCCGTGTGCTCTACCGCCAGGAGCAGGAGTCCGACCAGTTCAAAGACGAGATCACCCGCCAGTTCTACACCATCGAGACGGGCGACCACATCTGCTATTACGGCGAAATCGTCGCGGCGTACATCATTGAAGATTAGCCAGATGATGAAAATCACGCAACGACATATTTATTCAAGAACTGTTGTATTTTTGCATTGCCTTTTGAATGAAACGACCTGAACTATCTGCAATTTATGAATAAAAACATACTTATTATGAATAAAAACATACTTATAGCGTTCTTCTTGATTTGCTGCGCCTCGCTTTCCGCGCAGACCACCTATTTTGTCTCCAACAGCGGCAACGACAGCAACGACGGCCTTTCGTGGGCCACGGCCAAGGCCACCATCGACGGGGCGATGGAATTAATCACCTCACCCAACGACGATTCGGTGTTCGTGGCAACGGGCACCTACCCGGCCTGCACCATCAAGAACGGCACGCACGTGTATGGCGGCTTCGCGGGTACGGAAAGCCATCTCTATGAGCGGCAACCACTTACCTTTGGCGTCGCCGCTGACAGTTCCTGTACCATTATTGATGCACAACACAACAGCAACTATGCCGTACAAATCAACAGCTACTCTTACTACAACGGCAGTTATCATTGCCGGAAAAACACTTTCGATGGTTTCTGTGTGACAGGCGGCAATCAGTACGGCATCCGCGACGTGGCCAACAATACCCACACGATTTCGAATTGTACTATGACTGGAAATGCTTGCGGTTTGTATTTGGGGATGGAATACTCCAACTCATACTACAATGCCACGTTTCAAGTTTCGGACTGCAAGATTAATGGCAACACATCAAGCGGCGGTGTCCGGATGTACAGCGGCAGCCAAAGTTATGGGGCCACCTACGAGTTCAACAACTGTGTGATTACCGGGAACACAGGCAGTCGATGCGGTGGAATATGGTTCGATGCAAACTACACGACGCCATACAATACGGTCATTGTCAAAAACTGTGACATCACGAAAAACACCGCTTCGGGATTGGACGCCAAGGCTGGCGGCCTGCTGACGCAAGCCAACGATTTTCTTTATACTCCAACGAGAAACGAATGGCAGATTATCAACTCGCGTATCATTGACAACACGGTTTACACTACCGCCACCACCGCCAGCACAAGCGGCAGCCGGCCATATATCGCCGGAGGTGTCAGCGTTTTCACTCATCCCGCGCACATTATCGGCTGTGTGATTGCCAACAACAGTGCCATTTCTACCGAAGGCATTGATGTGACCGGCGGTGTGGTTACCTATTCGTACGCTACATCATCGGGAGGGCCTTCCAGCGGAAACCCCGTAGGAAGGATGTATATGACGAACTGCGTGGTTGCCAACAATCTGGCACAGACCAGCCATGCCGACGGCACAGGTGGTATCCGCACCACTTCCGCCGCCACCGTCAAGAACACGGTGATCTGGAACAATATGTGCGGCAATGCTTCCCAAGATTTGCACTGGTCCACGAATTACACGTTTCCTTACACATACTGCGCTTGTAAGTCAGTATCCGCCAGCGACTTCGCTTCAGACAGCACCAACATGGTGTTCGATACGGCCACTCTGCCGCAGTTCGTGGCTCCTTCGACCATGGTGGGTGCCTCCTCCATTGCCACGGATCTGTCGAACCTCAACGCCGACTGGCACGTGCTGCCAGGCTCGCCGTTGATTGACGCGGGCGACCCGAACACGGCATTCATCACCTACCTGCCCGCCACCGACATGGACGGCAACCCGCGCATCGGCAACAACCGTGCCGACATCGGGGCTTACGAGCTTTCCAACGCCACCTTCAACCAGAGCATCACATGGAATCAGGACCTCACCGCCGACCTCTCCGACGGCACGCTGACCCTTACCGCCACGGCCACCTCCGGACTGCCCGTAACATACACCTGTAACAACGAAGACATCGCCACTGTGAACGGCAATGTGCTTACGTTTCATGGTGCCGGTTATGCCATCATCACGGCTTCGCAGCCCGGCAATGCCACATGGAACGCCGCCGCACCCGTCTCCAAAATCCTCACTGTGACGAGCAGCACTCCCGACCTGCAGCCGCAGAGCATCATCTGGAATCAGGAACTCACCTTTCCGCTGAGCGATGAGCCTGTGGTGTTGGCCGCAGCCGCTACCTCCGGACTGCCCGTGCAGTTCACAAGCAGCGATGAGAGCGTGGCCACGGTTAACGGCAGTATCTTGACGATGCACAGTGTAGGATTGGCCATCATCACGGCCTCGCAGTCAGGCAACGACGAGTATGCTCCAGCTCAAAGCGTGATGAAAATCCTCAATGTGACTGAACCCGTCGGTATCGACAATCACAACAAACAGATTGTGAAAGTCTGGCCCAACCCAACCAACTCAATTGTCAATGTGGAGTCGGAAACGGGCAATGCAGATTTCTGGATTACAGACTTATACGGCAGAAAAGTGATGCAGGGCCAGATGGATGCAAGCAATAAGAGTTTAGATTTGTCGGATGTTACTGCTGGCATGTACATGTTGCATGTTCGGACGCAAAAAGGAGACACTTCGACTGTAAAAGTTCTAAAGTTCGAAGGCGCGAGATAGTGCAGCCATCCCCAAAATCGCACGTTGAAATTTCTTGAACAGTAATAACCGCCCCGGTCTTAGCCACCGCGGGTGACTTAATGCCACGCGTTGGAGGCGGAAGGTGGGTCGTGTGTATGATGGTTGTGAAATGTTTACTTCGGGATTGTGTGGACTATACCAGAAATAGCAGCAACGACGCTAACTACGGGAAAAACTGTATTGCCAGGAGGTATTGGGCGGTACCGTATATCGCTTCAAGAACACGAAAGATCAGCATAACACAACCATGAATGATAATGGTATTTTTCGTACCTTTGCAGAAGCAATCTTAATATTAACAAGAATAGTATATAACAAAGACTCAACATATTATAAAGAATCAACATATTATCATCAACAACGACAGCCGAAGCATGAGTGAGCCACAAGATAAGGTACTGTACAACGAAATGGGCTGCAACAAACATAAAAACAGAAAATGATTGAAAGCAAAGTCTTGCAGGCGATGACGAGGTAAAGAAAAAAGGTTATGGACACAAATGTAAAAACAAAATTCCCGATGCAGGAGAATGAGATAGTGCTCTACCAACCTAATGACGCAATACGTCTTGAGGTGAGACTGTAAGAAGAAACAGTGTGGCTGAACAGAAACCAGATGGCCATACTCTTCGGGCGTGATGTCAAGACAATCGGTAAGCATATCAACAATGCGCTGCGCGAGGAACTGAGGGACTTGGCAACTGTCGCAAAATTTGCGATAGTTCAAAACGAAGGTGGAAGGCTTGTCTCAAGAAATGTAGAGTTCTATAACCTGGACATGATTCTTTCCGTTGGCTACCGGGTCAAATCCAGCCAAGGTGTTCTTTTCAGACAGTGGGCCAACAAGGTCTTGAAAAATTTCTGCTCAAGGGCTACTCCATCAACCATCGGTTTGAAAGGCTCGAGCAGCGGGTGAGCCGGACTGAGGAGAAAATTGATTTCTTTGTCCGTACATCGCTACCCCCCGTGGAGGGTATATTCTTCGATGGGCAAATATTTGATGCTTACGACTTTGTCAGCAAACTGATAAGAGGTGCTAAAAGCAGAATCGTCCTGTTTGACAACTACATCGACGAGAGCGTTCTGACTTTGCTCGACAAGCGCAATAGCGGCGTATCTGCCGAAATCTACACGTAACAGCCCAACGCGCAGTTGCAACTCGACATACAGCGGCACGACAGACAGTACGAACCCATACCCGTTCACATACTAACGCGCTCGCACGACCGTTTCCTATGTATCGACGACACCGTTTATCACATAGGGGCGTCCCTGAAAGACTTGGGCAAGAAATGGTTCGCATTTAGCAGAATGGAAATAAAAACCGACACCCTAACAACAAGGATATAGTATGACAGACAACAGACACACATCTGCCCCCCAGCCCGCCAGCGGCCACGGGCGCAACAAACATAAAAAACGGAAAGCTAATTGAAGGCAAAGTCTTGCAGGCGATGCTGAGGTAACTACAAGAAAAACAAAACATATTAAGTTTGGGCATAAGGATTAATAAGAAGAATAAAATTTTATATGGCAGAAAAATATAATGTTGAAAACAAACCGTTAGAGCAAGTTTTAGGATTCATTAAATCAGGCGAAATTGCAATTCCCGAAATACAAAGACCCTTTGTTTGGAAACCCATTCAGGTCAGGGATTTGGTTGATTCCCTGTATATGGGATATCCAACAGGTTATTTGATTGTTTCTCAGAGTCCGAGCATGAAGCTCAAGGATGGCACTACTTCCGTCGGAAAAAAAATAATGATAGACGGCCAACAACGTGTCACTGCATTGATGACTTCCATCATTGGGGAGGAAATCACCAACTCGGATTTTAAGAAGCATAAAATCAAAATATCTTTCAACCCTCTTGCGCCGGATGATGACGAAGAAAAGTTCAAAGTGCAAACTTCTGCCATTTTGAAAGACAAGCGTTGGATTGCCGACATTTCCGAAGTTTTTAGGCCTGATTTTGACAGTTTTGAGTTTGTGCAAAACTATTGCATTGCGAATGAAGATATTAAGCCCAACGAACTCAACAAAGTTATTATGCGCCTGATTGACATAAAGAACAGGCAAATTGGCATCATTGTTTTGAACAATGAGCTCACCTTGGATGAAGTGACAGAAATCTTTATTAGAATAAACAGCCAAGGCACCAAATTAAATCAAGCTGATTTTGCGATGTCGCGTATGGCTGCCAATGAAAAATATGACGGGAATTCACTTCGAAAGGCTATTGAATACTTTTCCCACCTCGCTGCAACGCCGGAATGGTATTCTGACATGCTTAAAGATACCGAATTTGCAAACACCGTTTATGCAGGCAGATTGTCATGGTTGAAAAACGACAGGGAGAGCATTTACGACCCTGATTTCAACGATATTATAAGAGTCTCGTTTATGTATAAGTTTGGGCGGGCGAAGATGAAAGATTTGGTTGCTTTGCTTGAGGGACGTAATTTTGAGACAAAAGAAAATGAAGAAGCAATATCTGAAAACACTTTTTCAAAAATGTCTGAAGGTGTTTTGGATTATATGAATCAATATACTTTCTCCAATTTCACCTACCTTGACCCTCAAATCAACAAAGCCATAGGGGAAGACAGTCCCAATGTGTATTTTTCCAATGCTTTCGATGCTTGTAAAGAAGGTCTGACAAAATACGGAACATTTCATCAATACAAGATTTGAAAGCAAATTTGGCAACTAATGCGATTCCTTTATCCATTATCGAGATGGACTCTGCAAGATATGACGAATTCCTTTCATTTAGGAGGGTGCAGATGGCTCAAAAAATCAAACAATACTACGATTCGCTATGACACCAAATTGACATATAGAAACTCTTTCTTAAAGAACAGTACGACCTGCGCTACGAGGGTTCCAGCAAAACAGGCCATTGGGTGATTGGGAAAAAAGAACAATAAAATACCAACCAACATGAAGAAAGTCATCGTAATTTCAACCAGTCTCCGTCCCGGCGCCATCCACTGCGACCTATACGACGGCAGCGAGGGCAACTGCATCCCGTGGGACACGCTGGCGGAGTTTTTTGGAAAGAATCTATAGATAAGTAACAGAT
>CADBQG010000056.1 GCA_902796805.1 uncultured Bacteroidota bacterium | reverse complement strand
TAAGCAGGCCGGAATTTGTGGGCTGATTCCGTCAAAAATTAACCCTCGATGCCAAATAAATGGCGAAACTTCTTATGCATTCGCAGCGTAAAAGCCGCGGATCCCGCCGCACGGACAAGGTCCGCAGCCGCGGGTGCTCCCCCGGAAGTTCTTCCGCCCAACGTCCGGAACGGAGTATCATAAAAGGGCAGATAGCCGAAGCCGCGCTTCGAGGCCGAGGCGAAACTTCAGAAGATAAGCCCCTGTGAGGTCCGTCCCGTACCATACAGAGGCCGACAACCAAACGGAGACTAAGCTTGTAGAAAGCATTCTTGCGGCGTGTTTGGACGGGGGTTCGACTCCCCCCGGCTCCACTTTCAGGTATCCTCGCGATACCTTTTTTTTGTTTTTGAGAAGAGACGGGTGATGTCTCTGAACCCATCGCCGGAGACCTTGTACATGCGCTGGTTCGTGTTTTCGGAGTCCAGACCGCCCTTGAGTGGCATGTAAGGCCCCACCTTGACATAGTCGAACATCCGGGCCGTGCCGGGGAGCTTCTCGCCTCCGGAGTACCACGCAGTTTTGAGACCGGAGTGCTTCCGCACGTATTCCGACAGTTTAGCAACCTCCGTCGGCACGCTGTCGCCTCCCATAAAACACAGGCATGTAACTTGCCTTCCATATTTCGCAAGCAGGTCGTCGAGCACTCTTTCGTTGAGCACCGTGCCTACGTCTTTGCGAAGATGCGGACTGTGGCAGCCCTCGCAACGGTGGGGACAATTGGTGAGATTTATCGCCAAAGTCACCTCGTCGGGGACCTCTTGAAACACTATATCGTAATTGTAGAACTTAACCAACTGAAACCGGTTTTACTTGCTTGGTTCGTAATATCGCCTCGAGGCTTCCTCCTGGCGCGGTTTGGAAAAACTGCTCACCCTCTTCATGTACCCTATCACGCGGGTAAGGTAGTCGAGATTGGTGCCGTGGCATTCCGGACACTCGTGCAGATAGCGCTTGTCGATATGGCCGCAGTCGTTGCAAACAGTATTCGGGATGTTGAAGGTGAAGTAGTTGCAGCCTTCCTGCGCAGCTACACGCAGCAATTGCCTGTACTGCTGTTGCGAGAGGTGTTCTTCGAGATTCGCATGGAGTGCCGACCCGCCGGTAAGATGGGCTATATACCTCTCGCCGTGCAGTCTGAACTTGTCTATCAGATTCAGAGATTCGTCCTCTACGACATAGAAATAGCTGTTGTAGCAGTCGCGCGGCACGCTATAGCCGTCCTCCCGGTCCCACTTGGCATGTTTCACGCCCACGTTCTCGGCGGGAATCATCTCGCAGTTGAAGAGCAGTTCCTTAGTCCTGTACTTATGATTGTACGTTTCGACGAGACCGAGTATGTCTTCCACAAAATGCTGATACTGAGGATTGTCGTTTATCGGTATGTTCAGAAATTCCGCCGCTTCCACAAGACCGTTAACGCCGATTGTTAGATATTGGCGGTTGATGGCTATGTACCCAGCGTCGAAAAGCGGGAGCATTCCCTTGGACTGTAGGTATTTAAGATTTTCGTTGTAGGCAATCTGCACCTTGTGCATCAAGTCGATGACCTCGCCTACGAACTGGAGTTTCGGTATGTTGTTCTTGCACTCATACTGGATGCATCGGTTTATGTTTATGGTCAGAACGCTTTTGGAGCCAGTCGACACTCCGCCAGCGCCGAGCGTGTAGCTGAATCCGTTGTCCTGTATTTCGTTGCGCAGGCGGCAGCAGCTGCTCAGAGAGTCGGCATTGTCGCTCACGTATGTGAAGAACGAATGTCCCGCGGCGTACATCTCGGCCGTGAAGTCGGCATATTCAGAGTCTATTATGTCGCCGTCCTTTGAAAGGAGGGCCATAGTCTCCACAGGGAAAGTGAGCACGGCACGCAGTCTCTCGGCGTTGAACCAGCGCATGAAGCGCTTTTGAAGCCAGCTGAGCGAATCCCAGGAAGGCTTCGTGCCGTCGGGAAAGCGGAACTCTCCGAAAAGGCTCTCGAAATAGTATCTGTCGTAATAGGCCACGTTCCAGAACACAGACTGGAAGTTGCGCGCCCCGGTGGGTTGGTTTATCGAATACACCACCTGCTCGAAACAGTCGGTGATTACCTTATCTATGGAGCGCTGCCTGATTGACAGATCAACTATCTTGTCAGCATTCTGATAATAGTCGTCGCCGTACTCCCTGCGGATGAAGTAGTCCATGTACATGAGGAACTCCGGCGTGGCGCACGCTCCGCTCAACATGCTCGACACCATGAAGACCATGTTCACGAAGCCGCCACAATACGACTTCAGGTTTGTGGGCGCGGAGGCGTTGCCGCCTATGCTTCTCGTGCCGTCGAGGAGCCACGGGTACATAGTGATGCTCGCGCAGTAGTTGGCTATGCTCGTCTCGTCGTTCTTGTAGATGAAATGGTTGTTAAGCAGATACAGGTATCTGTCGGAGACCTCCTTGCCGAAGAGCTCCTTGATCTTGTCGCAGAGCAAACGGCGGTTTAGGCGTATGAAGTTCGACTTGGGCAGCTCGCCAATGAGGGTGGCTATGTTTTTCTTCTCCACGTTGGCGTTTGCGTCGTACTTGCTGCCGGTGGCCGCGTTCGACGCGTTGCAGTAGTTTATCAGGAAGTCGAGCTTCTCCTTCACCTCGCGGTCCTCGTAATGCCGCTGCCTGTAGAGGATGTAGGCCTTGGCCACCTCATAGTAGCGCTCGGCCATGAGGGAGTACTCCACCTGGTTCTGTATCTCCTCGACGGAGATGCCGTCGTGAATTTTCAGACGGCTCATCACGTTGATGAGGGCGTCCTGGGTGGCGAAACTGTTGACCGAGAGGAACGCCTTTGATATGGCGCTCTTGATCTTGTCGGCTGAAAACGGAACTCTCTTGCCGTTTCTCTTGATGATGTACAACTGATCCATTTAACTTAACACATAAAAAATTCGTTTCAAAAAAACGACTCCGGAGGTGCAACGAACATTCAAAATCACATTACGTCTGCTCTTGTTCCCGAAAGCCACGAACAACCACGGTGCAGGCAGGTCTTCTGACTCGTCCCAGTTTTCTTCCGCCTTCCCGACACATGGAATGTCAGTGGCTTCACCGAAAAAAACAAACACGGAACTCACAGCTACGGGCATAGTCGCTGACTCTCACAACGTTCCCTATTAATTCTTTCGAAACCTGAACCGTTGCAAAGTTAGCATTTTAGAATGAAGTATTCAACCCCCTCAAAATCTTTTATACAAAAGTTATCAACAAAAGCCGAGAACCCGCTTCTGAAAAGGGGAACGGGTGTTTTGAACAGACAAACCGGCTATTGCGACTCAAGTACAAAATCGTAATCCACCGGCAGGGTGAAGTCCCTTATCAGCGTCTCGGGGTTGACCTTGGTGTTGAAGTTGGTGAAGTCGGAATAGAAGGTGTTGTTGGGCTCGAAGAGGCGCACGTTGAAAGGTGTCTTGCCTTTGTGCTTCTCGAGTTGCTCTTTCAGGCGGACTGCAACGTCAGCACTCACGTCGGCGAGCCTCATCTGGAGCTGCACGCCCTTGCACAGTTTCTCGTAGACCTCGTCGAGCATATAGATCTGCACAGGGTCGATCTTGTACATAACTTTCTCCTGCTTTGTGTTTTTGTCGATCCAAGACCTCTGCTTCACCGCCGCGTTAACGAAAATTCTGTTCCCCTGCTTGAGAACCCACTGGTATTTCAGATAATCGGACCCCTCAAGGAACCACGTCCAGGCGGCGTTCTCGTCCTCAAGGGTGATTCTTCCGTACTGCTTGCCACTGCGGCCTATGCCTTCTGAAACTTCTACAACGATGCCCACGAAACGGGTGCCTCCGGCCCTTTGGTAAGCGCCTTGCAGATATGTGTCGTCGTTGAGATCCGACAATTCCGTGTTGGTGAAGCTCTTGACAACAGCCTTGTACTCTTTCAGAGGATGGCCTGATATGAAAAAGCCCGCCACCTCTTTCTCATATTTCAGCTGCTCGTAGAAGTTCCAGGGTTCGCAGTTGGGAAATTCGAAGGATTCGTCAGCTGAGTCCTGCGAGTCGCCGAATGCCTGTGAGAATATGTCTATCTGGGTTGTCTTGGTTTTACTGGAGGAAGAGCGGGCAATCAGAAGGTCGATGGTGTTTCTGCCCTTGTCGTTGGATATGAAATATTGCGCCCTGTGGATGTTCCCGAAGCAGTCGAATGCGCCGGCGTAGGCCAGCGACTCGAGGCAGCGCTTGTTGCAGCTGCCAAGATTGATTCTGTCGAAAAAGTCGAGGATGCTCTTGTAGGGGCCGTTCGCATCTCGCTCGGCCACGATGCTGTCAGCAGCGCTCATGCCCACGCCCTTGAGGGCCGACAGACCGAAACGTATGTCGCCGTCCTTGTTCACAGTGAACGTCTGATCCGATTCGTTCACATCCGGCCCTTTGACCGTGATCCCGCTTTTTTGGCAGTCCTCTATGAAGGCTGTGATTGTCTTGATGTCGTCAACGCTGTTGGTAAGGTTGGCGGCCATGAACTCTGCGCGGTAGTGGGCCTTCAGATAGGCGGTCTGGTAGGCCACCCATGAATAGCATGTTGCGTGCGACTTGTTGAATGCATACGACGCGAACTTCTCCCAGTCGGCCCATATCTTCTCGAGAATCATCGGATCGTGGCCGTTATTGGTGCCGCCTGCTATGAATTTCGGCTTCAGCGCGTCGAGTTTGTCCTTGAGTTTCTTTCCCATCGCCTTCCGGAGCGTGTCGGACTCGCCGCGCGTGAAGTCGGCGAGCAGCCTCGAGAGCAGCATCACCTGCTCCTGGTAGACTGTGATTCCGTATGTGTCTTTCAGATACTTCTCCATCACGGGTATGTCGTACTCTATCTTCTCGCGCCCGCGTTTGCGGTCGATGAACTGGGGGATATAGTCCATGGGACCTGGCCTGTAGAGCGCGTTCATAGCTATGAGGTCCTCGAAAGTGGAGGGCTGGAGTTCGCGCAAGTATTTCTGCATTCCGGGCGACTCGAACTGGAATGTGCCGATGGTGTCCCCTTTGCAGAACAGATCGTAGGTAAGCTCGTCGTCGAGGGGTATGTTGTCGATGTCAATGTCAACGCCGTGTCGTTTCTTTATGTTCGACAGGGCCTCTTTTATGATTGTCAGTGTAGAAAGTCCGAGGAAGTCCATCTTTATGAGCCCAACGTCCTCAACAGCCGCTCCTTCGTACTCCGTAACTATGATGTTCTCCTTTGTCTTCTTGTCCTCCACGGTGGACAGCGGCGCGAAGTTCGTGAGGTCGTCGGCGCCGATGATGACCCCGCAGGCGTGTATGCCTATCTGCCGCACTGTCCCTTCCAGCTGTGCCGCGTAGTCGATTATCTCGCGCACATTGCTGTTTTTGTCATACTCGGCACGGAATTCTGGCACGTATTGCAGACAGTTCTTTATGTTGACTTTGGGCGGCTTGTGAGTCTTCGGGTCCTCGGGCAGGCTGTCGGGTATCATCTTTGCGAGACGGTTCGAGTCTGACACCGGCAGGTCGTGCACGCGAGCCACGTCCTTGAGGCTCGACTTCGTCTTCATAGTGCCGTAGGTTATGATGTGCGCCACTCGTTCCCTGCCGTATTTCTCGGTGATCCACTCCAGAATCTCGTAGCGCCCGGCGTCATCGAAATCCACGTCGATATCGGGCAGCGATATGCGGTCGGGGTTGAGGAAACGTTCGAAAAGGAGGTCGTACTTGAGCGGGTCTACATCGGTGATTCTGAGGCAGTAAGCCACCACGGAGCCGGCCGCCGAGCCTCTTCCGGGCCCCACGGAAATTCCCATGTCGCGCGCGGCTTTGATAAAGTCCTGCACAATGAGGAAATATCCAGGGAATCCCATGTTGCGCATCACTCCGAGCTCGAAGTCTATGCGCTCGAGCACGTCCTGCGGCACAGGCGCACCGTAACGCTTCTCCGCACCCTCCATGGTGAGCTTGCGAAGGTAGTCGGACTCGAGTTTCACACGATACACATGCTCCAAACCACCGAGCTTAGCAATCCTTCCCTCGCCGTCCTCTCCAGCCTCGAACTCCTCCCGCAGGTCTTCTTCGGTGAACTTGGCCTTGTACTCTGCCACCGTCCCGAAGTCTTCCGGAATGCTGAACTCCGGCATGATGGGCGCGTGGCGCAGATCGTACATCTCCACCTTGCCAGCCACCTCAAGTGTGTTCTCGAGAGCTTCGGGGATGTCGGCGAATATGGCGTTCATCTCCTCTGGCGACTTGAGCCACTCTTGCTTTGTATAGTGCATTCGTTCAGGGTCGGCCACCGACTTGCCTGTTGAGATGCATATCAGCCTGTCGTGCGCCTCGCCGTCGTTCTCGTTCACGAAATGCACGTCGTTGGTCGCTATTATCTTGGTGCCGGTCTCGGCGGCAAGCCGCAGTATCCCCTCGTTTGCTATCTGCTGCTGCTCGTACACCGTTCTGTCGCCGCCCGGCTTGTCGGTCTTGTGCCTCTGCACCTCAAGGTAGTAGTCGTCGCCGAAAACGCCCTTGTACCACATCACGGCCTCTTTCGCCTTCTCGTAGTTGCCGTTCGTGATGTTCCGCGGCACCTCGCCGGCAAGGCACGCCGAGGCCACTATCAGCCCTTCGTGGTACTGCTCAAGGATCGCCCTGTCTATTCTCGGACGCCCGTACTTGCCGTCAATCCAGCCCGACGACACTATCTTGCAAAGGTTGTGGTATCCTTGTTCGTTCTTGGCGAGCAGGATGATATGGTAGCCGCTGAGGTTCTCCTTGTGCTCGCGCACGAGGCGGCTCGCGTCGGGGTTGGTGGCCGTGGGGCGCGCCACGTATGCCTCGCAGCCGAATATCGGCTTGAAGATCTTATTCCTCAACGATTCTATCTCCACCTGGCATTTCTCTCTTTCCCCTTCATCGGTCAAAGTTGCAAGCTTGGCCTCCAATTCCTTTATCGTGTCTTTCGTCTTCCCGTTCTTCTTGCTCACGGTGTCGTAGAACTCCTTGATGCCGAACATGACGCCGTGGTCGGTGACGGCCATCGCGTTCATTCCCGTCTCAAGGCATCTGTCGATTAACCCGGATATAGACGACATCCCATCCAGAACGGAATAATGTGTATGGACGTGCAGGTGTACAAATTTGTTCATAATCAGAATCGTATGCGTTTTGTGTTTTTTTTCGTGAAGATTGCAAAGGTAGCAAAATATTTTTTGCTGGCAATAAAAAAAAATGTATTTTTGCAATTCGGAAAATAATTAAAATGATATAAATATGAAAAGACTTTCGATGCTTTTGAAGTTATTCTCGGTTTTTGCTTTGATGCTTTGTGTATCAATAAGTTATGCACAATGTGACGAGGGTAACATTTATGGTATGCGTGGAAAAAAGACCGGCATAGCAATCGTGAAGGCCGACTCCAACGGCCAGCATGTTGTGCCCACAGCGGCCATGACGCTCCCCACCTTCAAGGGCGGCAACAGGGCTATGTGCCGCTACATCAACAAAACCAAGAAATACCCGGTGAACCTCAAGAACCAGAAAATCTCTGGTACAACAACAGTGCAGGCCAAGGTTCTGGCCGACAGCACATTGACTGACATCGAGGTTATCGGCAGCTCCGGATACGACGAGTTCGACCAGGAGGCTCTTCGCGTTGTTAAGTCGTTCCCGAAGATGATCCCCTCCACACAAAGCTGCGAACCGCAGGACATGATTATGCAGATTCCCGTGACTTTCATCTACGAGGAGGAAATCGAGGCAGAGAAGAGGAAAGAGGAACTTGCCAAGGTTGAAAAAGACCTTCTCAAGCCAATCACGCTCTATTTCGAAAACGACCGTCCCGACCCGAGAACCACCCAGGAAACCACAAACACCGAATACGTGGGTCTCTACAACAACTACATGGCTGCAAAAAACAACTATGTGTCGAGCGCCGGCAAGAACCTCGCAGGCACCAAGAGGACTGAGGCCGAAAAGGCTGTTGAGACATTCTTCAACGACTCTATTCAGACAGGCCACGACCGTCTCGTGAAATTCACCAACTACCTTGTGGACGCGCTCCAGGACGGCAAACGCGTAGAGTTCACCATAAGCGGTTTCGCCAGCCCACTGAGCAACAGCAGCTACAACAAGCACCTGTCGGCACGCCGCATTGAGAGCGTTCTCAACTATATGAAACAGGCTCGCGGCGGCGTTCTTGCCCCGTACATCAACGGTCAAAAGCCGGGTCTCACCATCAACAAGGTGCCGGAAGGCCAGGTGAACCACAGTTTCTCGTCCAACTCCACCAGCGAGACTGTTTACGGACTTCAGGCTGCAAAGGACAGGAAGATCGTGATTGACAAGATAACTGTCAGGTAAATTGAGTATTTTTGACATTACGGAAAAGAACGCGCCTTACAGGCGCGTTCTTTTTTTTCACCTTTTCACAAAAACATTGCCACGATTTCCACTGAAATGACTATTTTTGCCGCAGAACATATAATGAGTATATGATAAACCCTACGATAGAGGAATCATGGAAGAGTGTGTTGTGGGACCAGTTCCAGATGCCGTATTTCACCGACCTGAAGAACTTCCTCGTTGAAGAGAAGAGAAGCCACAAAGTTTTCCCTCCCGGGCCGATGATATTCCGCGCCTTCAACTCAACACCCTTTGAAAAGGTCAAGGTGGTGATTCTCGGGCAGGATCCATACCATGGCGACGGCCAGGCATGCGGCTTGAGCTTCTCAGTGCCCGAGGGCGTCACTGTGCCGAAGTCGCTACAGAACATCTACAAGGAGCTGCGTGACGACGTGGGCTTTATAATCCCCGTCAACGGCAACCTACAGAAGTGGGCCGATCAGGGTGTGCTGCTGCTGAACGCCACTCTCACGGTTCGCGCCCACACCGCAGGTTCGCACCAGCGCCACGGATGGGAGACGTTCACAGACTGTGTCATCCAGCGCCTTTCAGAACAACGTACAGGAATTGTGTTTCTGCTTTGGGGCAACTATGCAATTGAAAAACAACGTCTTATCGACACCTCAAAGCATTATGTATTGAAAGCGCCCCACCCTTCTCCACTGTCAGCTTCACGCGGCTTTTTCGGATGCAGGCACTTTTCAAAGACCAACGAAATCCTTGCATCGCTTGGAAAGTTCCCTATCGACTGGCAGTTATGATGCTATTGAAGGTTCTGAATAGAATCCTGTTTTATTCGAAAGTTTGCCGCTTGCATTACTCCCCAACCAGCCACCTGTCGATGGTGCGAGTCTTTTTCGAGAAGTTCACGCCAACGAGAAACGTCTGTTTGTCGTCCTGCCGGAACTGCAGCGGGTAGTCCTTGTCCCTGATCTGCTGCAGAGCCTCCTCGGCCGTGCCGTCGAGCTTGAACTCCATAACGTAGCGGTAGCGCGGAGTCTCTATCAAGAGGTCGATGCGACCGTC
>CADBQG010000055.1 GCA_902796805.1 uncultured Bacteroidota bacterium | reverse complement strand
CTGTTTTGTCCCCCTCTTGAGGGGGATTCAGGGGGTGTCTCTCTGTTGATGTTAGAGGTGATTTGGATTTTGAAACCCCCTCGTTCCCCAATGTTGAACCCCCCTCTGTCCCCCTTAAAAGGGGGATGTTTAGAAAGTCCCCCTCTTGAGGGGGATTAAGGGGGAGTATATCTGTTGTCGTCGGGGTTGATTTGGATTTTGAAACCCCCTCGTTCCTCAATGTTGAAACCCCCTCTGTCCCCCTTAAAAGGGGGATGTCTTCCAAGTCCCCTCTTAAAAGGCGGATGTTTGTCAAGTCCCCCTCTTGAGGGGGATTAAGGGGGTGTCTCTCTGTTGATGTTAGAGGTGATTTGGATTTTGAAACCCCCTCGTTCCCCAATGTTGAAACCCCCTCAGTCCCCCTTAAAAGGGGGATGTCAGCTAAGTCCCCCTCTTGAGGGGGATTCAGGGGGTGTTTGCCTAAAGATTGTTGTTTTGATTTTGCTTTCATAATTTTTTTCTCTTTTATTTTATATTTTTCAAATACAGGTAATTTAAAGACAAACAAATCTTACTTGAATTCCACTTTCATCACCCCAAAGCACTTTCCCTTGTTGGTCATCTGGCAGATTCGGGTATTGTTGATCACGAGTGGTTGCGGCAGTTCTCGGTGAGTGTGGCCGCCAATTATGATGTCGATGCCCGGCACATGCTGTGCCAAGGCGCAGTCGTTGTCCTTTGAAACAGTGGTGTCAACGCCGAGGTGCGACAGGCAGATAATAAAATCGCAGCCTTGCGCCTTGAGTCCGGCCACCATGTTCCTGGCGCATTCTAAAGGGTCAAGGTATGTTACCTCACGTGAAATCTGCGGCGCAACGTAGCCATCGAGGTTTACACCAAGTCCGAAGATGCCAATCTTGCGGCCGCCGCGTTCCACAGTAGTGCAGGGCTTTACGACATTGGCGAGCTTTTTGTCTGAAAACCGGTAGTTGGCGCACACTACAGGAAACTTAGCGGTCTTCAGCCTCTTGGCCAACGCCCTGCTGCCGTTGTCGAACTCGTGGTTTCCGAGTGTGGCGGCATCGTAGCCCATGGCGTTCATCAGGCGCACCTCCACATAGCCGTGAAAGAAGTTGAAATACGGGGTGCCCTGCGAGAAGTCGCCTGCATCCAAAAGCAAAGTATTTGGACTCTGTTCCCTGATTTCACGAATAGCCGCCTCGCGCCTAAGAAAACCACCCACATTGGTGTCGCTTTTATAGGAATAGGGCTCTATTTGACTGTGAGTGTCGTTGGTGTGCATTATCACAAGAGTGTTCTCCTGGGCGTACGAAAGTCCGCAGCACATCAGAAGAAACGGCAAAAGTCTCACAAATCTCATTGTCTCAATAATTAACAAACTCAAAAAAGCCCGAAAAGTCTTTTCGGGCCAGGATTATCCATTCACTGTCACACGGGTAGGGTGGCCAGTGCAGTGGCGACTGCAGATGAGCCGAAAAGGACTTTGTCGAGCAGTATGTATGCACCTGCCCCAGCCAGATAACCTATCAGCGCGTAGGGTGTTATGTGTTTCAGATACCAGATGAAGTCGATGTTCTCCATGCCCATCACGGCAACGCCAGCGGCGGATCCGATGATGAGTAAACTGCCGCCCGTGCCGGCGCAGTAGGCAAGGAATACCCAGAACATGTTGTCCATCGGGAAGTCGTACATGCCCATGGCACCTGCGACTAACGGGACGTTGTCGACGATTGACGAAAGTATGCCGATCACCATGTCTATAAGGTAGTAGTTGCCGTTGAATGCGGTGTCGAGGCCGCCTGCAAGCATCGACAGATGTCCGGCGCTCTGAAGTCCGGCCACTGCGAGAAGTATGCCGAGGAAGAAGAGGATGCTGGGCAGGTCGATGCGCGAGAGCGCTCCGGTAAGCGAGAGGTGCTTCGACAGTTCCTGGAAGTCGGGGCCGTCGTCGCCATGAACCTGCGACACGAGATCCCTGTTGATGAGCTGGGTTACGATCCACAGCACGCCGAGTCCGAGCATTATGCCCATGTAAGGCTTGAGATGGGTTATAATCTTGAATACGGGCACGAACACAAGCGCCGCGATGCCGAGGAAGAATATGAGGTTGCGCTTCCAAGTGGCGATGTTGAAGCCGGTTTTCTCGACCTTGCGCTTCGAGACGTCGATCTCGCCGCGCTCCACAAACGATATTACGATAAGCGGTATTATCATCGAGATAAGGCTCGGGATGAAGCATTCTATGATGACCTTGCCTGTTGACACCTTGCCCGCTATCCAAAGCATGATGGTGGTGACGTCGCCTATGGGGCTCCATGCGCCGCCCGCGTTAGCGGCCAATATGATGACGCCGCCGAAGAACCAGCGGTCGTGCTTGTCGGGAATAAGCTTGTTGAGCAGGGCCACCATGACGATGGCGGTGGTGAGGTTGTCGAGAATCGCCGAAAAGAAGAACGTTATGAAGCTGAGGGTCCAGAGCAGCTTAACCTTGCTTGTAGTCTTGATGTGGTCTGTTATAATGCTGAAGCCTCCGTAGGTGTCGATGAGTTCAACGACTGTCATGGCCCCCATCAGGTAGAAGAGGATTTCTGCGATGTCGCCGAGGTGCTCGATGAGCTCGTGGGTGGTGAGATAGTCGATGAAAGGCTTTGCCGAATCGGGGTGGGCGGCCTTGAATGCCTCGTATCCGGCGCCGAACCCGGTGAAGTCGTAGATGCCGGGACCAGACATTATGTATATTGTCCAGATGAGGACGCCTGTCAGCAGGGCGAATGCTGTCTTGTTGATTTTCAATGGATGCTCAAGGGCTATGCAAAGGTAGCCGATGACAAAAACGACGGTTATTAATGCAAACGACATGACTTTGTGTGGATTTTTAGAACAGATTCAATGATATTCCCACAGACATAGGATATATTCTCGGGCCCTTGGCTTCTGTGAAAAGTGGTGTTACTTGGAAACTGTAGTAGGCGCTGACGAACTTCCATCCGATGCGGGCATAAACGTCAACGTTATATTTCATCTTGTTCATCACGTGCAGGTTCTTTACCATCAGGGTGTCTGACGGGTTTGACGGGTCGTCGCCCTTGTATTTCTGCGAAATCTCGGCGATGAGTCCTACGCGTGCCCCGACTGAGAACTTGAACCCGCAAGAATGGCGGTATCTGAACTCCAAAGGTATGTTTACGTTCAGATAGTTCATTTTCAGGCGTTTGTAATTTATGTTAGCAGGAAGAAGGTAATATTTCATGATGTCGTTGTCTTTGTCGTACCTCAGCAGGGCGTTGCTGTATTGAGTGTGGTACGTCACGCCTACGCCGAGACCGATGGCCAAGTCTTTCCTCTTCATCCTGAAGTCCCAGATGGCTGACACGTTGAAACCGGGGTCGAACTTCATGTGGTCGACCTCCTTCGGCATGTTCATCCAGAAACTGTGGAAGACGTCCAAAACGAGCCTGTCGCGGAACACCACTATCGGTTCGTCGGCATCCGCAGCCTTAGGTCCTGTGTAAGGGGTTTGAGCGTTCTGCGCGGCGACCGGCGACAACGCAAGCGCCACTATGGAAAACATCACGAGAAAGCCTTTCTTCATATCTGTTCAAAATTTCTGCAAAAGTACACATTTTTCAAAATGAACGACAATATTTATTTAGTGTAAAGGTATGATGATTTTTCCACGGTTTCAATTGCGGGAAGGCCAAGAAACCACTGGCTTCTCAAATGAGTTCTACTGCGCTGGTCTTGCGAAGCCTCTCGATGAGGTCTGTGGCGAAATCGCAGAGTGTGCCCTGAAGTCCGTCCACGCGCCGCTTCCATTCATCGATGCCGACGTCGAGGTTGTCGCTGACAATCTTGTACGACACGAAGGGGATGCCGAAATGCTTGGCCACAGAGTACACCGCCGACGACTCCATGTCGAAGCAGTCGGCCTTCTCGGCGAGTTTGCCGAGGAATTCAGCAGAGTACACGTGTGGCGAGACGAAGCAGTCTGAAGAGAAGAGCACGGCCTCCCTGACCCCGTCGTCGATGTCGAACTTGTCGGTCAGCATGGGCTTGTCGTTAAACGCCGCGCCGCCCGACTCTATGCGCCCTATCCTCACTATGCTGCCCACCGGAAGGCTGTGCGCCCCGACGGTGCCAACGTTCAGTATGGTGAAGTTCTCACCCTTGTGGCTGTCCACGAACTCCAGTATGGCTCTTGTTGCGTTCTCGCGTCCGATGCCGGTGAAGTGTGCCATGTGGCTTATCTTGGAAATCTCCTCTGTGACTGCTGCGAATATCGCTATTTTCATATCAATGAATTTTCCGCAAAAGTAGTAAAATAAACGCTCTCCTCGGCATTGTTATGTCAAATCATGCATATAGCAACAATTTTTTCAGCCTTTGAAAATCTTGCGCCGAAAAGTGTATCTTTGCAACCTCGAAAAAACAAAAACAAATAGCGATGAAAAAGATACTGGTAATAGGAGCTTGCGGACAGATAGGCTCGGAGCTCACGCCCGCACTGCGGAACGTTTACGGGACTGACAACGTGGTTGCCGCCGACTGTGTGTACCCGCTGAAAGGCGAGTTGGCGGAGTCCGGCCCGTCGTGCAAGGTCGACGCCACGAATGCGCAGGATATAGCCGACGCGGTGAAGAAATACAATATCGACGCAATCTACAACCTGGCGGCCATACTCTCGGCCAAGGCGGAGGCCAACCCCATGCTCGGCTGGAACGTGGGCGTGGGCGCGGTGCTCAACTGCCTCGAGGTGTCGCGCGAGTTCGGATGCTCGCTCTTCACTCCAAGTTCGATTGGCGCCTTCGGCCCCGACACCCCGCACGACATGACCCCGCAGGACACAATACAGCGCCCGAAGACCATCTACGGAGTTACAAAGGTGACCGGCGAACTGCTCAGCGACTACTACTTCAAGCGCTTCGGCGTTGACACGCGCTCGGTGCGCTTCCCCGGCCTCATATCCAACGTAACGCTCCCCGGCGGCGGCACTACAGACTACGCCGTCGAGATCTACTACGCAGCGGTGAAAGGCGAGAAGTTCGTCTGCCCTATAGCAAAAGGAACGTTCATGGACATGATGTATATGCCCGACGCACTCAAGGCTGCCATCGACCTCATGGAGGCCGACCCCTCGAAACTTGTGCATCGCAACTCGTTCAACATTACGGCTATGAGCTTCGAGCCCGATATGATTTACAACGAAATAAAGAAACATATCCCCGACTTTCAGATGGAGTACAAGTTCGACGAGCTGCGACAAGGCATAGCCGACTCATGGCCCAACAAGATGGACGACAGCTGCGCGCGCAAAGAATGGGGCTTCAGTCCAAAGTACGACCTCGCCTCAATGACAGTCGATATGATAGACGTGCTGAGGAAAAAACTCGGCCAGGCATGACAGCTTCCTCTATGCAGGCTTTCATTCTGCTAAAAAAGGAATAAAATAACAGAAGCCGCTCCACTGTTGGAGCGGCTTTTTTGTTGCTTTGCGAAAAACAGACCCTTCCGTATTGGATAATTGATTATTTTTGCACCCATTTTAAAGAAACTGAATAGAGTAACGATATGTTTGAAAGTTTATCAGATAGATTAGAAAGATCATTTAAGGTTCTCAAAGGCCAGGGCAAGATAACCGAAATCAACATTGCGGAAACCACAAAGGAGATTCGCAAGGCGCTGCTTGATGCCGATGTCAGCTTCAATATAGCGAAGGAATTCACCAACAGTGTCAAGGAAAAGGCTTTGGGTATGAATGTCATCAACGCAGTCTCCCCGAGTCAGTTGATGGTGAAGATAACATACGACGAACTCATCGCCCTGATGGGATCCGAGGCCGTCGACATAAACCTCAAGGGTTCGCCCGCAATCATCCTGATGGCCGGTCTGCAGGGCTCCGGTAAGACCACCCACAGTGCCAAGCTTGCCAACCTCCTGAAGACTAAGCGCGGCAAGAAGCCACTCTTGGCGGCGTGCGACGTGTACCGTCCCGCGGCCATCGACCAATTGCAGGTACTCGGGCAACAGATTGGCGTTGAAGTGTATGCTGAACCTGAAAGCAAGAAGCCTGTGGAAATAGCGCAGAACGCCGTGCGGCGCGCCAAGGACTACGGCTACGACGTCGTGATCATCGACACCGCTGGACGACTTGCCGTTGACGAGGAGATGATGAACGAGATTTCAAACATCAAGAACGCGGTCAACCCTCAGGAAATTCTCTTCGTGGTCGACTCTATGACGGGTCAGGACGCGGTAAACACCGCTAAGGCCTTCAACGACAGGCTCAACTTCGACGGTGTTATACTCACCAAACTCGACGGAGACACCCGTGGAGGTGCGGCTCTCACCATCAAGAAGGTTGTCAACAAACCCATCAAGTTTGTGGGCACCGGCGAGAAGATGGAGGCCCTTGATGTGTTCCATCCTGAACGAATGGCAGAGCGAATACTCGGCATGGGCGACATCCGCTCTTTCGTTGAGCGTGCCCAGGAGCAGTTCGACGACGAGGAGGCCGCCAAGCTCTCCAAGAAACTCGCCAAGAACCAGTTCGACTTCAACGACTTCAACCAGCAAATACAGCAAATCAAGAAGATGGGCAACGTGAAGGACCTCATGGGGATGATTCCCGGAATGGGCAAGCTGGTGCGCAACATGGACATCGGCGACGACGTCTTCAAGAACGTTGAGGTCATAATCCAGTCGATGACCCCTGAGGAGAGAGCGAACCCCGACATCATCAACGGTTCGCGCAGGAAGCGCATCGCACGTGGCTGCGGCCGTGACATACAGGATGTTAACCGCCTCATGAAGCAGTTCGACGAGATACGCAAGGTGATGAGAGCTGTGAACAACGGCTCAGGCAAGACCAGGGGGATGATGAAGGCTATGCGTGCCCGAGGCAGAAGATAGTCGCGCAGGTCCCTAATATCTTCCTTTTTTTCTTCCGAAGTTGAATGCGAGGTATCCCGTGAGGTAGAACGGCTTGGCCTTGTTGAAAGCCATCTGCTGCACGAACGGGAACACTATCTGAAGTTGCAGTCCAGTCTCTATCGCGCGCAGTCTGAAGTCGCTCTTTGCAAAGTCGAAGCTCAGACCGGTTTTCAGGTAGAATCCGGGTCTTACGAATGTCTGGCCGATGCCGGCGAACATTCCGGCGCCGCCTATGATGTTGTTCAGGTTGTGCTGGCTTGGATCGTACTTTACAATGCGCGAGAATCCGCTGTTGTAGTCGAGAACCTCAACATAGTTGGGTATGCCAATCGCAAGCGCCGCCCCGCCCGAGAGCAGGTAGTTGACCTGCACGCCGCCCCAGTAGGGCTTCAGGTGGAGCGTCCTCTGGTATCCGTAACCGCCCTGCAGGAAAAACAGCGAGCACAACTGCCCGTAGCGCAGCGGCCGCACGTCATAAAAGAAAGTGTTGACGGAGCGTATCGACTTGAAGTGCTTGTTGATCATGAAATCAACCTCCCAGAAATGCTTGTTGTACATGTCTGGTGTCCTGCCATGGCGGAAACCGGCCCCTATGCCGTTGGTGTGTGCGAATACAGACATGTTCCACTCCTTGAACGTCACGTCGTGGTGGTACTCGCCGACATCCTGCGCGTGACACACCGCAACGGAACACCCTGCCGCCAACAGCAGCAGGAATGCCCTGAAGTGAGAAACGACTGTACGCAACCGCCTGAACGACATGCTATTCCGCGCCGCCCTGCGACTCGACAGGCATGTTGTAGGAATAGTGGCCGTAAGCGGCGCACCTGTGCTGTGTGTCACAAGCGGAAAACGCGAAAACCATGGCCGACAAAACAGCAAAAACTGCAATAATTTTCTTCATAACCAGTTATTTGTTAAGTTCGAACGTGCAAAGATAAGTAAAAATTGTAAGTTCGCACTCTGAATCGTGTTTTTTTAACGTTTTGATATTCAAAAAAATAGTCATATCAGTCTTTCTTGTTGCCTCGCTTTTGTCATGTTTTTCGCAGACAAACGGCGAAGAGACCTTTTTTTTGAGGTCAACACGACTTGAAATCCGAAGCGAGGACGCAGAGTTGTTTGAAAAATGTGGTCTCCCTTCAAGAAAGGCTGCAAAACTCTCGCTCCTCGACTTCGACAAGGTGGCGGAAAATGTCCTTCAGTACCTGGAAAACCATGGTTATCCCTTCGCTAACGTCTCACTTCAGACTGTGAAGAACGCAGACTCAACATTCTCATATTATCTGAACGTCGACAAGAACAGGTATGTGCAGATTGACTCTATCGTTGTTAAAGGCAATGCCAGGATAAGACAGAGTTTTCTCCGTCCGTATCTCGGATTCAAGAAGAAGACACAGTATTCCGAGAAGGATATAGGCGCCATTGGAAAAAAAATCGCATCGCTTCCTTTTGTTACAGAGGTACAGCCATCGGGAATCTCCTTCGTTGAAGACAGGACACTGTTGTATATATATATAGACCGCCGGAAGACGAACCGTTTTGACGGGTACATAGGGTTCCAGCCGGAGAGCAGCTCCAGTGGACGCCTCTCCGTAACCGGTGAGGTGTCGCTCGCGCTCCAGAACATGATGAGGGTGGGGGAGACCATATCACTGTTGTGGCGCAGTTCGGAGCGGCACTCACAGTATCTCTCTGTTGACGCCGCGTTCCCATGCCTCTTCTATACCAGGTTCGGCGTTGACGCCGCCTTCGAGCTCGACAAGCACGACACCTCGTATCTGACGCTTGACTTCAATGTCGGGATTCCCTACAGGTTCAGGAACGACTGCGAGATACGCCCTTTTTTTACATACAGCAAGTCCCAGACTCTTGGCGCAAAGCCTCTCGAGAGCCTTGCATACACAGATTTCAGGAAGACACTGTACGGAATCTCGGCGAGATATACGGCCCTTGATTACATGCTGAACCCGAGGAAAGGCGTTGATGTGTCGTTTGAGGCCGCGGCGGGCGTGAGAACATCAACGTCTAACGACATTTTACAAAATGTGCCGTCGTCCGTGGGCCGGCAGACATCTTTCACATTGCAGGGCGAGGCTGCCGGATATATTCCTTTTGCCAAGCATTTCACAATTGCTTTGAGAGTCCGTTCGGGAAGCCTGTTCGGCGGCGTGCATTACGTCAGCGAGATGTTCAGGATAGGCGGCAGGGACTTTGTGCGCGGCTTCACGAACAACGAGCTCCTTGCATCAACCTACCTGATGGGCTCTGGCGAGTTGAGGTATCTCTTCGGCTCTAACTCCAACGTCCACATCTTCTTCGACGGCGGCGTGTATGAGCGCAATTGCGCCGGCGACTACCTCTTCGATACGCCCTTCGGCTTCGGTCTCGGCGTTGACATCGGTGTGAAGAGCGGGGTGTTTTATTTCGAGTACGCGCTCCCGCGCCAGCGGGGAAACAACATCTCGTTCAAGACAGGCAAGATACATTTCGGCGTCAAGGCGGTGTTTTGAGATTGTGTGATTATTCGGGTTGAACTGAAAAAAACACTATCTTTGCGGTCGTAAAACCTCTCATCAATGAAATACCCCATCGGCATACAGACATTCGAGAAAATACGAAGCGAAGGATACACCTACGTTGACAAGACAGCGTTGGTCTATAAACTTGCCAGTGAAGGCTCCTGCTATTTTCTGAGTCGTCCGCGG
>CADBQG010000054.1 GCA_902796805.1 uncultured Bacteroidota bacterium | reverse complement strand
CTCACGTTCGTCGGCACAGTCGGAATCTGCGGTGTGTTCGTCAGGTCGTTGTAATCTCCGCTGAAGCCATTGGCCGCCTCTTTCGCGTACAGCGCGTACGGCACGCTCAGCAGCTGCTGCACGCTCGTGATGGTGTAGTTGTTGCCACCATTGGGGTCGATGTCCGTCTTCAAGAAATACGGGCCGTCAGCCCAGTCTATGCCCGCGAAACTGCCGTGCAGCACGCTGCCGCCGCCGATGCTCACAGTGATCAACCCGTTGGCGTTGGTGGTCGCCACGTGCGACTCGGAATAGACGGCACTGCCCGTGGCGCTCCCTTGCAGGATGTTCACGCGCACACCCACCTGCGCGTTGGCCACCAGACTGTTGTTGGCGTTGCGTACCACCGCTTGGTAGCTGAACCTCTCGGGTACCTGCGCAAAGAGGATGCCTGCGCAGAACACCGCGAGGATAAGGGTAAAGATTTTTTTCATAACTGCGTGTTTTATGTTTATTTGTTTATTTGTTTATTTGTGATTTTTGATTAGTGAATCGTGAATTGTGAATTGTTTGTTTCTGAAGGAAGAAGGAATTAAAAAATTAACTACTATGCTTTCAACTTTCAACTTTCAATTTTCAATTATAATTCCTAATTCCTATTTCCTGATTATTCTAAACGTTTTCACCGCCCGGCCGGCAACCAGCACCTCGAGGAGATATGTGCCGGTGGCGTAGTGGCCGATCTGGAACAGCGTCTCGTCGGAGGTTACAGGGACGTTCTGCAGCAGCTTGCCCGCGCCGTCGTAAAGCCTGGCGGTCATGCCGCCTTGGGGTATCTCGAAGCCGTTGAGCTGCAACTGGAACTGGTTCTCCGTAGGGTTGGGGAACACCTTGGCGTTCAAGACAATCTGCGGGTAATCATTGATGCCAACCGTCTGTATCTCGTAGGCCTGCTGCACGCCCTCCGCCACTGAGACGGAGCCGCCGCTGCTCTGCACGGTCTTCACCGCAACCTGCCCCACGGTGTAGCTCACGCTGCCCGCCGTACTCTGCGCGTCGCCGCCCACTGGAACGATAGCTGACTGCGCGTTCGCCGCCGTCGCGGAAATGACAATCAACATGGTGAGCAGATTTCTGAATTTCCTGTTTCTCATAATATCATTGTTTAAAATCAAAGCACAAAAAAAGCGGCGGAAACGAGCATTTCTGCACTGGCTTCCGTCGCCTTAAATTATAAATACTAAATTCTAAATATCTAAATATCAGATAATTACCCCCCCCCCATACAACGCGCTGCACACGGTAATAATTGCATTCGGGGTTGCGCGCGAAAGGAAGTTCTTGTTACTTATATGTTCTACAAAAAAATCCAAAGCGGTTTGTGTTTATAGACACTATAAATGCAAAAATACAAAATTTTCATAAAACATGTAAAAAACATTTCTCAACAATACTTTTTATGAAGATTGCCTTGCCTTTTCGCAGCAAGATACATTGTTCAGCAAATGCCTCGACATATCGTAATAATCAGGTTTGTTCTACAAATAAACGCACCCTCCCACCGAGTTCTCCGTGGCGCCTGTAACGCTGCGCAGTGTGTTGTTTTTTTCTTCTATCCTCAGCAGGCCGAGAAACGCGAACACCAACGCCTCCTTGTAGTCCACGGTGAGTGCGTCGGGGACCACTATCGAAGTGTCGGGGAGCTTGTTTTCCAAGCACTGTACGAGGAAGCGGTTGTGCGCTCCGCCGCCTGTTGCGAGCATTGTGGCGCAGCCTTCCGGCACCGCCGCGCTGATTTGGCCGGCCACATGTTCCGCCACCGTCCTTGAAACATCCTCTACGCAGTGTGTTTCGAGAAAAACATTCATCAATGGAAGAAGATTCTCGTCGAACCACTCTTTGCCCAACGACTTTGGCGGCGTCTGTCGGTAGTAGGGCAGGGAGTCTAATTTTTCGAGGAGGCCTTCCACAACAATGCCTTTCGACGAGATTTCGCCATCTCTGTCGAACTTTAGGCCTCTCCTGCCTGCGAGGAAGTTAAGGGCCATGTTGCACGGGGAGATGTCGAAGGCAACGCGTCTGCCCCCGGCGTTGAAGGAAATGTTGGCGAAGCCGCCGAGGTTGAGGCACGCTCCGTATTCCGAAAACAGCAGTTCATCGCCTATCGGCACAAGGGGTGCCCCTTGCCCTCCGAGGGCCACGTCCTTGGTGCGGAAGTCACACACAACCTTCAGCCCGGTCTTGGCGGCAATCACCGCCCCGCTGCCTATCTGCGTTGTAAGTCCTCTTCCGGGCTGGTGAAACACAGTATGCCCGTGTGAAGCCACAAAATCTACGCCCTCGTTTTTGTCGAGCCAGCTGTTTATGGCAGTGGCAAACACATTGCCGAGTTCGACGTCGAGCAGTGCGTACTCAATGGCCGACATGTCTCCCGCGCGCGAAAGTCTGTCGGCCATTCCGGAGGAATACGGCACGGTTACTGCCTTTTCCACAGAGTATGACCAGCGACTGCCGTTGTAAGCGAACCTGCACAATGCGAGGTCGATGCCGTCGAGCGAGGTTCCCGACATAAGACCTATGCCGGTCCATTCCTTATTCATTGCCAAGCACTGCTGTCAACCTGTTGAGATGTATCCCGTTGGAACCTTTTACCAAAACAAGGGCATCATTGAATGGGTGATCCGTGAAATATTCGTTGGCGGCCTCCACATCGGCAAACACGTTCTTGTTGGCGACCTTTGAGAACTCTGCGCCCACAAAATAGGCCTCTATGCCCATCTTTTCAGTCATGGCTACAACCTCCGTATGGGCCTGCCCGCTCAGACTGCCTAACTCGAGCATGTCGCCCAGAACCGCCGCCTTGCGCCCGCCTTTCAGCAGCGCGAGGTTCTCCAGCGCGGCCGTCATGCTTGTGAGGTTGGCGTTGTAATAATCTGATATCACCGTGTTTGTACCTACAACACTGACTTGCGATCGATGGTTCGACGGTGTGTATTCCGACAAGGCCTTGCATACCAGCTCCCGGCGGACGTTGAAAAACTCGCCCACTGCCGCCGCCGCCAGGAAGTTCACGATGTTGTAGCTTCCTGTAAGGTTGGTTTTTACAGTCCTGTCCCAAAGCCTTATCGTCAGGCAAGGGTCCATGCTTACAATCCGGGTCCCGGAGTCTTCGCCGTAGAAGACAACCTTCTCGTAGTTCAGGCCTTCGCAAAGCAGGGAGTCGGACTTGTTGACAAAAAGCGTTCCATCGCTCTTCATCACATGTTGGTAGAGGGCTTTTTTTGTCTTCACTATGTTTTCCTTCGATCCGAAGCCCTCAATATGCGCCACGCCTATGTTTGTTATCAGTCCCGCGTCAGGGTCGGCTATTCTGCACAGGTCGGCGATTTCGCCCACGTGGTTCGCGCCCATCTCAACTATCGCGATTTCGTCGTCTTTTGAAATGGAGAGCAGCGTGAGCGGAA
The DNA here is from genome assembly GCA_902796805.1 of uncultured Bacteroidota bacterium. Classification (GTDB taxonomy): domain Bacteria; phylum Bacteroidota; class Bacteroidia; order Bacteroidales; family WCHB1-69; genus F23-D06. The sequence continues at coordinate 2,354 of CADBQG010000054.1, read as the reverse complement.
CACCTATGTGATTGTTCAGGTTACCTTTTGTGCAGCATGTTTTGTAAGTTGTTGACAGCACGGCGTTTATAAGTTCCTTCGTGGTTGTCTTGCCGTTGGTGCCGGTTATTCCTACGACGGGGATGCACATCTTTTCGCGGTGAAGGTGCGCCAGCTGCTGCAGTGTGGCAAGGCTGTCGTTGACGACAATGGCGCGCTCGTTGCCGGCAATGCTGCTGCTTTCGGTAATAACGTATGCTGCGCCTTTTTCCAAAGCCTCTCCGGCAAATGCGTTGCCGTCGAAGTTCGCTCCCTTCAGGCACACGAACATCGAGTTTTGCCGAATGGCTCTGCTGTCGGTGCAGATTCCCGAAGTATTCAGGAATTTTTCATATATCTGTTCAATCATCTGATATTGTTATTGATTGGCGTTTTCAATCTCTTTGTGCATGATGTGCAGAAGGTCCTGCTCCACCGATATTCTGTCGATTACCTTTTTCAGGATGGTGTCGAGTTCGCTGCCTTCGGTGTAGTCTGCAGGCCCGATGTGGTCGGCACGGTTCTGCCTGATGATGTTGACGCAGTTCTCCCTGGAACTCACGGGCTTTTCAGGCGTTGGCGTGGAATGCGGGTTGTACACTGCAATGGTGGTTCCACCGTAGAGGTTCACCATCTTCATGGCCGGCACGTCGGTCTCCCCGTCGCCCAAATAGATCAGGTTGGAGAAAGGCACAACCCTCATGTTCTCCGGCATGGCCTTGTTGATTGATGAGTTGTCGTAGGAATTGTATATCCCCTTGTTTATCCTGAACAGGAACTGCGTTTTGTTGGTGTAGTTCACCCCGAGGGCCGGCCAGCAGGCAATGCCGGTCTCGTCGTACTGGAAGCCGGAGGCATAGATGGTCTTGAAGTGCCGGGCTATGGAAGTGCCTTTCACTATTTCCCTCAACCCGGAAGAGATTATGAAGTGTTCAAGGTGTAGGTTCTTTGACTCGGCATACTTGTTTATGCGCTCGAAATAGGTCTCAACGCCCTCGAAAAAGGTGATCTTGGCCCCGTATTTCATGAAGGTCTCCTCCCTGATGTCGAGGTTCTGTTCCCTGGCCTTGATGAGCATGAGGTGCATGTAGGCGAGAACCTCGTCCATGTCGTGCTTGCGGGCAAGCTCGTTGGCCTGCTCCCAGAATTCGCCCTTGTCCATGTTTATGTCGGGGATGAAGTTGTACTCCTGCATGTTACCCGGCGCGAGCGTTCCGTCGAAATCGTAGGCTATTGCTATGTTCCTGTTTTCTGTAATCATTTATTATTCAAGGTTTTGTAAGATTTTCAGAATGATTTTTTCTGTCCTACAAAGATATATAAAAGAAATTTAGAACATGATAAAAATCTCACCAAAGAGCAAAAGGACGATTACATCATAATCCTCACCACTGATGTGCTGGCAGAAAGTGTGAACCTGCACCATGGCAATGTTATCGTGAATTACGAAACCCCGTGGAACGCCACAAGGCCGACGCAGCGCATCAGGTGTGTGAACTGTATCGGTCTAGCATCAGATAGCATTTACAACCACGTGTTCCATTTCTCCCCGAAGGGCTGTGTGCGGATATAGGAGGCGTGCGTCTCTCTTCGCGACCGTCCATCCCCTACCGGGTCCGGCAGACCTGACGGCATGCCAACGTTGAAAATCAAAAGTTTACAAAAATGTCCGATCTGAAATTCCTGCTGCAAGCATGGTAAGGAGCGCTTGCGAAACCTAAATAGAAAATCTTCATCTATATTTCATATATACAATAATATTTTTAACATGTTATTTTAATATCATACTATCTGTCTTTGTCCGGTGAACTATTTTGTAGCGCAATCAAAAAACTTGGTTTCTGTTGCTGTAAAATTGTTGTGTTATTGTAAAACATGTCTCGTTACAAAGCACAAAATTTAAATTATGGGAGATATCGGCGTAAGACAACTCAGGCTTATATAAATCCTTGATAATATAAACATCTGAAAAGCAGAGTATTACGATTAGATATGTTTAATAAATAGTTGTATGTCAGTGTTTTGTGTAAATAATATCAAAATCCCCGTAATTTCTTTTGCCGAACCAGCGTGGTTTCCGTCAGAAAACTGCAAAAAGTTTCCAAAAAAATGAGAATTTCCAGCGGTTTTTTATGCGAAATATATAAAAAACATCCCGAAAAATGTTAGTTTAGTCAGTGTATGTTATTGTAAATCAATTATCTGCAATAAAAACAAAAAAAATAAAAAAAAGTGGTGGGTGGGTGGTTTGGGAAAAGGAAAAATATTATTTTTGCAATCCCAAAACGGCGCGGGGCGATGAGATGGGAGGAGAGCCGTGAGGGGATGAAGTTCAT
>CADBQG010000053.1 GCA_902796805.1 uncultured Bacteroidota bacterium | reverse complement strand
ATTGTAGAAATAGCCGGGCAACAGTTCAAGGTTGAAAAAGACCGCAGGGTCTATGTTCAGCGCCTCAAGGCTGAAGAAGGTGCGCAGGTTACATTTGACCGCGTGATGTTAGTTGACAACGACGGTTCCGTAAATGTGGGAACTCCTACAGTGGCAGGCGCTACTGTTACCGCTACCGTCTTGCAACATCTCAAGGGAGACAAGGTTCTCGTGTTCAAGAAGAAAAGAAGAAAAGGCTACCAGAAACTCAACGGCCATCGCCAGTGCCTCACTTCCATCAAGATCGACAGCATAACCATCTAAATTCAGTATTAACATTTAAAAATTAAACTTATGGCTCATAAAAAAGGTGTCGGTAGTTCACAGAACGGCCGCGAATCCGCAAGCAAAAGATTAGGTCTCAAGATATTTGGTGGCCAGTTCGCAAAGGCTGGTAACATAATAGTTCGCCAGAGAGGCACTGTCCACAACCCCGGCAAAAATGTAGGCATGGGTAAGGACCACACCCTCTTCGCACTCGTTGACGGTACAGTTCAGTTCAGAAAAACCTACAAAGACAAGTCTTACGTCTCTGTAATTCCTGTTCAAGAGTAGTGTAGTGTTCCGTAACTTGCGGAGTGTCAAGCAATAAACAGATTTTACCTTATGGTGGAATCTGTTTTTTTAGCCTGTATTAAACAATTTTTATCAACAAATGTCGTTTTAATTGGAAAGATTCTTACATTTGCCGTGTGAAATTTTTTATGGACAAACTGCGTAAATATGGCTCTCTCCTGATGCTCATGATGATGAGTGTCTCTTTTGTGTGCCTCGTACTCGACACCTATTGCGAAACGAGCGACGCGATTACGCAGTGCCAGTCCTCCTCCGACTCACTTATGGTCGACGACATTGACTTTGACCAGTCTGACTGCAGCCTCCTCTCCCTGAAAAAACACTCCATGGTTTTTAACTCTGTGAGAGTCAATGCAGTTGATATGATTGCCGCCAATTATTCCGTGGCAAAGATTTCCGATGACCTGAAATTGGGACTCGTCAGAAGGTACGACCCTCGAGAAGATGGCTTTTCCGGGGTGGACTGTACCCGTATGTTTCCAATCACAATAGAGAATAATGGTTTGGCTTTCAAAAGCCTTGCCGTTATTTTTTTTGTGATATGAATTCGTGATTTGACAATAGTGAAAAATAGTAAGATGCTTTAGTAGTCTCCTTGGCATCAAGCTAAAAATAAAATAACAATAAGGAGACAATTAACTAAAACTCAAAAAAATGAAGAAACAAATTTCTTTGGTGCTGTTAGCAGTTCTGACAGTAGGATTGTTTGCCTCGTGCAACAAGATTTTCTTCCCGGAGGCTGATGAGCTTCCTGCTGGTGCACAGCAGTTCATCAACCAGTATTTCCCGAACAGCAACATCCTTTATTTTGAAAAGGACGGTGCTTCCTATGACGTGAAACTCTCAGGAAACGTTGACCTTGAGTTCAGCCTTAACGGCGATTGGACTGAAGTTGACTGCAACACTACGGAAGTTCCCGCAGGAATCGTTCCCGCCGAGATAGCAGAGTATGTCTCAACAAACCATCCTAACAACTTCATCGTCAAGATCTCCCGCAACGGCCAGCATTACGAAATCGAGCTTAATAATGACCTTGACCTTGAATTCAACCTTGGTAATAACAACGGTGGAAACAATGGCGGAAACAATGGCGGAAACAATGGCGGAAACAATGGCGGCACACAGGTTAACCTTCCGGAAGCTGCGCAGCTTTTCATCAGCCAATATTTCGCAAACGTTACTATCGCCCACGTTGAACTCGACGATTTCAAATATGAGGTTCGCCTTTCAAACGGTGTTGAACTTGAGTTCGACATGAACGGCAACTGGCGCGAGGTTGACTGCAACACGTTCGCTATCCCTGCAGGCATCGTTCCGCAGAACATTGTTGACTTTGTGACAACAAGCTACCCTGCAAACTTCATCGTTAAGATTTCCAAGGAGTACCAAAAGTATGAGATCGAGCTCAACAACCATCTTGACCTCGTGTTCGACCTCAACGGAAATTTCTTGTATATCGACTAATTAGAGTTTTTTCTCGTTTTGTTTAATAAAAATATATCTTTGCCGGGGATTTGAAGATTTTGTTCTGATTGCTCCCGGCATTTTTTAACAAACAATAACGCAATGAAAAAGATTTTGATTTTGGCATTAGGGCTGATTACATTAAATGTTTTCGCTTCATGCGACAGACCTGTTACGTTCAACAACCTGCCTTCTAAGGCGCAACAGTTCATAACACAGCATTTCAAGGGCGTGGAGGTGATTTCAGCCAAATTTGACGATGGCTCATACGATGTTTACCTTGCCGACGGCACAGAGCTTGAATTCGACCGCAAAGGTGAGTGGAAAGACGTGGATTGCAGGATGCGCGCCGTCCCGACCGCGATTGTGCCGACAAATATCGCCAACTATGTTAAATCTAAATTCCCGAACAACCTGATTGTGAAGATCGAGAAGGTGTTCAAGGGCTATGAGGTGGAACTTGACAGCGAACTTGACTTGAAGTTTGATTCCAACGGCAATTTTATCTATGTCGATTAGTTAGTCAAACAATAGTGCAAAAAAAAGGCAGTTGAAACTTTTCAACTGCCTTTTTCTTTTGCTGCATTGTCTCTATTTGGCCTGGATGTTCTTTCCGCAGTCGTTGACTATCATTCTGTACCAGTTGTCGGGCCACTTCGGTTGCTCTGGGAATACAACTTGGGGTTTTTCTGTGCCGTTGGTTACGAACCTGCCGTTCTCTTCCTTCTTTATGTTGCCGTCGTGGTATTTCACGAGCAGGTATTCGAAGAGTCTGTTCCATTCGCGGCAGACGTCCGTTGCTGAGTGTTTGGTGTACGAGTTAAGCTCTTTTCTGGCGGCTTCCGGACTGGTGTTGCATATCTCTTTCATTTTTGCCGACATTCTGTCGATGTCTTTCACGAATTTGCCCTCCCATTCAGACTGCTTGGCGTTAACGTGCTTTATCATGTCGCTGTAGCGGGTATAAACGAAGTTGCTGACTTTAGTGAATGTCCAGAAAGCCGATGTTGGCGAGTATTCAACCATAGAGCCGTTGCCTTCTGCGAATTCGCGGGGGATCTCTGTGATGCCGCAGAACATCGGCACGAAGCAGTTAGAGCCGGCATCGTCAACGCCGAACCAGTATATGCCGCCGAACATGTCGGGGAGCCAGTTCCTGCACTGTGCCACAAACACGAAGCCGGTCTGCTGCGTTGCGGTAGCGCGCTCGTGAATGTAGTTCTTGCCATCGACACTCCAGGTCATGGGACGCCAACGGTAGGGACATGCGTAAGGGCCGGCGCCGAGATCCTTGGTCATGTCCATAGATGTGCCCTCATAGTGGTCTCTCATCATCTTCATCATGAACTGCGCGTCAATCATGTTCTTGTCGGCGGGCTTTATCCAAAGCGGGAATCTGTTATTGAGGTTGTCGCCTCGTGCGTAGTCTTCGTACTTGGCGGCCTCGGCGCGGTTGCAGTGGTTGAAGAATGCCCACACACGCGCTTCGCAGAAACGTGCACCGTCGAAGTTTATGGGATTGTAAGTGTCGCAGAAGCTGAACTGTGCGTCAGGAGCGTCTTTCGGATACAGACCCTTGAGTTTCGCGAACGAAATCACATCGTGGGAATACACCGTCTCAACGCTTGGCAGGAAAATCTTGTCTAATTCCTTGTTGGTAATTGACTTCTTGCCGTCTCTGAGCGGAAATGTCGTGATTCTTGCCTGGTTGGCATGGCCGGAAATGTAGCCGTCGGGGATGCGGCGCGCCACCCATACGGCGCCGTTGCTCCATCCCTTGACTACCTTGCCCTTGGCGTCAACCATCTTCTCGCCTTTGCCAATGAGGTCCATAACCCACGCCTCGTTGGGGTCCACTATCGAAAAAGACTCGCCTTCACTGGCATAGCCGTACGCGTCAAGTAACTCGGACATGACCTTTATGGCTTCACGCGCGTTCTTGGCGCGTTGAAGGGTTATGTATATCAGCGAGCCGTAGTCAATCATGCCCTGTCCGTGCTCAAGAGCCTCTATGCCGCCGTAGGTTGTCTCGCCGATGGCAAGCTGGAATTCGTTCATGTTGCCGACCACTGAGTATGTGTGCGCCACCTGCGGAATCTGTCCGAGCTTCTTGCCCGTGTCCCATTCAATCACGTCCAACATGGTTCCGGCAGGATGATTCTGCGCGGGACGGTAGTAAAGTTCGCCGTAAAGTTGGTGCGAGTCGGCAGCGTATGTCAGGAAACAGGAACCGTCTCTGCTCGCACCCTTGGTAACTATGAAGTTGGTGCATGCGAAGACCGAGCCCAGCGACAGTACGCTGCAAGCCAGTGTCAATAAAAATGTCCTTTTCATAATCTGTTTTTTTCTGTTATTTATTTGATATTTAATGTTGCCAATACATGCCGCTTTTTATCACAGCCGCCGGATTCCCCCCTATCACCGTGTCTTTTTCCGTATATCTCGAACTTGTGACGGCACCGGCGGCCACTATTGTGCCGTCAGGGAGTTCGCTGCCTTTCAGGATTGTGCAGTTGCAGCCTATCCACACATGGTTTCCAACGATAACCGGACGGTTCGGGTTAACCCTACTGCCGTCTTGGTTGTATATCGGATGCTCGTCGGTGTCCATCACCACAATCCCCCAGCTGAGCAGACAGTCGTCGCCGAAGACAGTCTTCTCGGCGCACACAATCGTGCTCTCGGCGGTCATGTTGAAGGAGCGGCCTATACGCAACTCGCCGCGCACCGACAGCTTCGACCCATGCCCTATGCCGGCGTTCCCCTCGAAAACGACCTTCCCGCTGACCTGCCAGATGCTCCTGCTGCGCCGGCTGTCGTAGTGTCCGACGTCGCCGAAGCCAATCTTGACCATCGCGGTTGAAATCTCGCCAGGAAGGTGCACCTCCCCGCGCAGTTCGCGCAAGTATGTCTTCCGCGACACGAACACGGGCAGCCTCAACGCCGTCCTGAACGGGAAATAGTGGAAGTTGAAACGCAACGTCTTCGGAATGGAACACAATATGTTGAAAAAATCGTATAGCCTCATTTCTGGAACAGCCTTTCAGACAAGCATGTGTGTTGTTTCTTCTTTTATTTTGAACGCAAAGATACATTTTTTTGATGACATGTTCATGCAAGAGTTTCCTAAAATGATTATACACTATAAAATTATAGATGTTGTTAATCGACTCTTAAAAATCGAGTTTTGTTCGATAATATTTTATATCTTCGCGAAAATTTCTTATGATATGCGAAAGTTGTTGTCGATGTTTCTCTTTTCGGTGTGTACGATGCTGGCCTGCGACACGTACAATCACCCGAGCATTCCCTACAGGAAGGTTGATTTTACAATATATCCGAACGATGTGATGTATTACAAGCTCAACACATACGGTGGTTATGAGTATTTCACCGGCGGGGTGAACGGAATTGTGGTGTACCGTCTCGACGAGTGGACTTTCCATGCCTACGACAGAGCCTGTCCTTACGACTGGGAAGCACATGAGTCGTGGATAAAAGTTCATCCCAACGGCATCATGCTGATAGATTCCGTATGCGGCTCTGTTTTCAACATCCTAGATGGGAACGTCATATCAGGTCCTGCAAGATGGCCTCTGAGAAAGTACAACACTCGCTATGACGGACAGAGTTTGAGAGTCTATGGTTAAGAAAAAAAAAGTGCCGCAAGGCACTTTTTTTTTCTTAATCCATATCAGGAAAGTCTGGCAGGTCGTTATGAGACCTTTCAGTATTGTGCGGTCTGTCAGAATGGTTTCCGTTGTTGCGGTTGCCGTGGTTCTGGCGTGAGCCGACGTTTTTAGGCCCGCCCTGTCTTCTCGGTCCGCGGCCGCCGTTCTGCTTTCTGTCCTCTTCAGCATTCTCCGGCTTAGGCAGAAGCGCTTTGTGCGAAAGTCTGAACTTGCCCGTCTTCTCGTCGATTTCGATGAGCTTAACCTTTATCTTGTCGCCCACTTTCAGCACGTCCTCAACGTTGTCGATGCGCCTGTAGGCAATCTCTGAGACGTGAAGTAGTCCGTCGGTTCCGGGAAGGAATTCCACAAACGCACCGAAAGCGGTGATGGTCTTCACAGTACCCTCGTAGATCTCTCCCACCTCGGGAAGTGTTGTTATGGCCTTGATCCTCTCCATCGCCGCGTTGATGTTCTCAAGATTGGGTGCTGCAATGTCGATGATTCCGAATTCACCTACCTCCTCGATGTTGATCACGGTGTTGGTCTCACGCTGCATCTCCTGAATGATCTTGCCTCCGGGGCCTATCACTGCGCCGATGAAGTCGCGTGGAATCTGCATCTGCACTATGCGTGGCACGAAAGGACGGTAGTCTTCGCGTGGTGCCGGCATTGCTTCCTTTATCTTGTTGAGGATGAACATCCTGCCCCTGTGTGCCTGTGCCAATGCTTCTGCCATCACTTCCGATGAAAGACCGTTGATCTTTATGTCCATCTGGCATGCGGTTATTCCGTCCTCGGTGCCGCATACTTTGAAGTCCATGTCGCCGAGATGGTCTTCGTCGCCAAGAATGTCAGACAAGATTGCGTATCTGCCGGTCTTCTCGTCCGTAATGAGACCCATCGCGATGCCTGATACGGGCTTTTTCATCTTAACGCCGCAGTCCAAGAGCGCCAAAGTCCCTGCGCAGACCGTTGCCATTGACGAACTTCCGTTTGACTCGAGGATGTCGGACACTAAACGCACGGTGTACGGGAACGACGGGTCGTCGAACGGAATCATAGGTCTGAGAGCCCTGTTCGCCAAGTTGCCGTGCCCAACTTCGCGGCGCGACGTGCTTCCTATGCGCTTGACTTCGCCAACGCTATACGGTGGGAAGTTGTAGTGGAGGAGGAAACGGTTTGAGCCTTCAACAACGGCGCCGTCTATGGTCTGTTCGTCAAGCTTTGTGCCGAGCGTGCACGTCGTCAGCGACTGTGTCTCTCCGCGGGTGAATATGGCTGAGCCGTGTGCCGACGGCAGGTAGCCGGTTTCAATCCAGATGGGACGAATGTCTTCGGTTTGCCTTCCGTCAAGGCGTATTCTCTCGTCAAGAATCATGTTGCGCATGGCGTGGTAGAGGATGTCGTCGTAGTAGCGCTTCACCATCACTGCCTTCTCGTCACGCTCCTCTTCAGGAATCGTTTCCACAAAGTCGGCAAGAATCTGGTCGAAATCATCGTTCCGCGCCTGTTTTCCCTTGAACGACTTTGCCACGGCATAAACCTTGTCGTAAAGTTCAGCCTGCATTCTCTCGCGAATTGCCTCGTCGTCTGTCTCATGGCAGTATTCGCGTTTAGGGTTGGCTGTCGGTACCTGTGCGGCGAGGTCGAGCTGTGCCTGGCACTGCACTTTAATCGCGTCCTTGGCGAAGTTCAGGGCGGCAACCATGTCATTTTCCGAAATCTCCTTCATCTCGCCCTCCACCATCATGATGTTGTCCATCGAAGCGGCCACAATCATGTCGATGTCGGAATCGTTCATCTGTTCAACCGTCGGGTTTACAACAAACTTGCCGTCAACGCGACCAACGCGGACCTCTGATATCGGACACTCGAACGGAATGTTCGACACTGCTATGGCAGATGAAGCCGCCAGACATGCCAGCGCGTCGGGAAGGTTGTTCTTGTCACCCGATATCAGCGTCACCACTACCTGTGTCTCCGCATGGAAGTTCTTCGGGAACAGAGGGCGTATGGCTCTGTCAACAAGTCTTGCAATCAATATCTCGTATTCTGAAGGACGGGCCTCCCTCTTGAAAAAACCGCCCGGGAAACGTCCTACAGAAGCGTATTTTTCTTGGTATTCCACCTGCAAAGGCATGAAATCAGTGCCTTCCACAGCCTCTTTCTTGCAGCAGACAGTCGCCAATATCATGGTGTTACCCATCGTAACCACCGCGGAACCGTCCGCCTGTTTCGCCAACTTTCCTGTCTCTATGGTCACCATGCGACCGTCTCCAATGTCGAAAGTTGTTCTAACTCCTAAATTCATAATTCGTTGTTCTTCTTTTTGTTATTAATTGTTTATAAACCGCTGGTCTGCGCTAACCGTATAGCACAGCCTCTATTTTGCACGCTAAACACTTTGCGCCGCAAAATAAAAGTGCAAAGGTACAATTTTTTGTTTTATCTCTGATATTTATTTTTTGTTGGTGAAACTCATTCTCTTTCAGGAAGAGAGTTGCTCAATCTATTACTTATTATATATACTATAAAATGAATTATTTCAGCGATTGTGATGAGATTTGTGTTTTCATAAGGAGAGTTCAATAGAATTTCATTTCGAGAATCAACACTTCCACAATAGCATAAGTCTTGTTTGTGTAAAACTCTTAAAATCAATCAAATACAAACGAATCAAATAGGTATGTATTTGTATATCAACAAATTGAAGCGAATATATTCTTTTGCCATGCTGTTTATCAACCGTCAATTTTTGATTTTTTTTCAGGATGCGCAAAAAGTTTCCAAAAACTTTAGTTTAAAACGTACGTTCAAATGCTTTAATGATGATTTTTCCATGTTGAAAAGATATGACGGTGTGTTTTAACACTCGAATTTTCAATCAGTTGTAAAAAAAAAAAAAAAAATAAAAAAAAATGAAGGTATGTGTATGTGGGAAAAGGAAAAATATTATTTTTGCAATCCCAAAACGGCGCGGGGCGATGAGATGGGAGGAGAGCCGTGAGGGGATGAAGTTCAT